>CAZUMH010000041.1:0-26396 GCA_964621645.1 uncultured bacterium | reverse complement strand
CTGATATATTTCCAGATTTACCGAGGTCTCTTGATCACGCTCATAGGATGCTATGACGGCGCTTCGAAATCCGTATTCCTGATAGATCTCCGCACCGCCGTTGATAAGAATAAAGAGGTCATCACCCTTGGCTGTCTGGGGCCGGCCCAGCATATACCACTCCCCCAGTTCTTTTACATCGGGGAGAAGGCGCAGTATAGCGTGGATTTCTCCGGAAGACCCTTCGCCGATGCAGCCGGAGAGGAGGCCAATAAGTGTCAGAAACGAATAAACCAGATAGTGAGAGGATTTTCTCATCAGTCCTTTTAACTCCTATCAATCCGCCGGGACACGGTGTCTTTCTAGACGGCAGCTTTTTTAATAGTTACTTTGGTCAGGTCCAACTCCCCCAAACCGTGTTTATGGGCCATGGTGATCATGAGCACTTCATCCGGTTTAAGCTCTAAAAGCGTTGCGCCGTAGCTGTCCACTGTAACGGGATTTCTCCCGGCCACGATGGTCCTGGCTGTTTTCAGATTGCCCGGTCCGGCCGGACCGTTTTCCGTGATGAAGACGGTTCCATCACCGAGACAGAGATCCGGTTTCCGTACCAGATTGAAATCGGCGATGCACTGGGAGAGATGTTCCACATCATCGTAGAAACCCTTGGCGCCGCCGCCCAGGTGGAAAAATCTGTTGGTGGAGCGATCAGTACTGCCCATCATGTTCTTGAGATTCCCGCTGAAGTGGGTGCCGTTATGATTTTTGAATATCGGGATATCGATGAGGACATCGCAGTCCAAAAGGGCCGCGGAGGTATTTGCTTTTTTCAGATATACTCCCTTGGGGATTTCCACAGAGCGGTCCTTGCCGCCGCCCTGTTTCACCATGCCGACGAGTTCTTTGAATTTCTCATACGCGGGTGTTCTCTGCCAATAATCTTCCGAGGCATTCTCCACGCTGAAGACTTCCGAAGCGCCGGCATCTACGACCATCTTCAACACGGCCAAGGCGATGTCCGGATTGGTTGAGGTTCCGGGATTTTTCCAGGGAGAGTTGATGAGCAGGGCGACCCGGTCCCCGCGGGAGACGAAGGATTTCATGCCTCCCAGCATGTCGACCGCTTTCAGCGTTGCGGCGAAATAATCATCCCCTTCTACCACAGCCAGATCGGGAAGTGTAGCACCTGCCGTTAGCCTGGAGGTGCCGGCAAATCCTCCGCCCGCGGTCAGGGCCGCTGCTCCGAGAGCAAGGCTCCTCTGAATAAAGTTACGACGATCCATATCACCCTCCTTTACCGTTGGACGGCATCATTCCCTGTCCTTTATGAAACATCAGTCTCGCTGATGGTAAGCGTATCCAGATCCATTCGTCCCAGACCATGGGCCTGGGCTTTAACAATAGCAAGCACTTCTGACGGTTTTAATCCCAAAAGAGTGGAGCAGTAACTGTCCACCGCCACCCTGTCGGTACCGGCCACTACCTTCCGGGGTTTGACGATTTCCCCCGGGCCGAAGGGGCCGTTGCTTGCCAGAATTTCAGTGGCATCCACCACGCATAGTCCGGGTGCTATTACCGTATTCAGATCCGCGATGCACTGCTCTAAATGGTCGATGGCGTTCTTGTCTGTCTTCCAGTTTTCCATGTGGAAGGTACGGTTGGTATTGCCTGAAGTAAGGCCCATCAGATTTTTCATACTGCCGGTGAACCTGTTGCCGGCGTGATTTTTGGTTATGGGAATATCGATGAAGAGGTCGTATTCGAAAAGGGGCTTCATAACAGCCGCCTGCTTCAGGGCGATCCCCCGGGGTACATCGAGCAGGGTGAATTGAGTCTCGTCCTGACGATCGATGATCCGCAGACCGGCTCCTTCCTCGTCCACTATCTGTTTCAAGCCGCAGGCAAGCCAGTTTTGCTCCGGCAGCTGACTGATGCAGTCGATGGAGGCGGCTCCGGCTTCACGGCACATGCGGATCACTTCCCGCGGGACGGCCGGTTTGGTATACGCGCCCGGATTGTTCCGCTGGGGATTGGCCAGTAGAGCCACCCGGGCTCCTCGGGGGATGAAGGCTGACATACCGCCCAGAAGAGCCACGGCCTGACGGGTGCAGAGGCCGTAGTCAGTTCCGTGAGCCACGGCTACATCGACCAGAGTTCTTGCCGACAGTTTTTCCTTTTTCCCTCTACATCCGCCCAGCAGCTGAGCTCCCGACATGGAAACGGCTCCCAAAACGGCGGTCTTCTCCATGAATTCCCGCCTGGAAAAATACTTTTTCATGGTTCCCCTCCCTTTGTTATGAATAGTATATCATCAGGGGAATATGCCCCGCTCTCTGTACACTTTTTCCAGATGGCGCAGGGCTACAATATAGGCCGCGGTGCGCCAGTCAATAGCACGCTTTTCGGCTTCGGCACTTACCCGGTTGAATCCGTCCGTGATCAAGGTCTTCAATTTTCTGTCTATTTCTTCCAGCGGCCAGAACTCACTGCGCTTGTTCTGCAGCCACTCAAAATAGCTGACGATTACTCCGCCTGCGTTGCAGATGATGTCCGGGATAAGGGAAATCCCCCTTTTTTGCAGAATGAGATCACCTTCTGGATTGGTGGGTCCGTTGGCACCCTCAGCCACCAGACGCACCGTTAGCAGGGGGGCGGTTTCGGCGGTTATCTGGTTTTCCAGAGCCGCCGGGATGAAGAAGTCGGCTTTGAGGCTGAAAAATGCTTCCCGGCTCAAAGATTTGGCTCCCGGGTATCCGGCCACACTGCCTCCCTTTTTTTTGGCGTAGCGCAGCAGGGCATCAGGATCCAGACCTTCCGGATTGTATGTTCGTCCTCCGATGTCTTCCACGGCAATCAGGCGGGGTCCCAAAGGTTTGAGAAGCCGGGCGGCCCAGGCGCCGACATTTCCGAATCCCTGAATGAAATAGCTTGATCCCTCCAACCTGAAATTACTCTGTCGAGCCCATTCCATAATCATAAAGACGATCCCCTGGCCGGTTGCCTTGTCACGGCCCAGGCTTCCGCCAGCTTCGACTGGTTTGCCGGTGACCACATGCACGCACCTGTTGCGTTCGTGGGCGGGCATCGTCGACAGATAGGTATCCATAATCCAGGCCATGATCTGGGAATTTGTGTTCACATCGGGAGCCGGGATATCATACTCGGGACCGATATTATAGCCCAGGGCGAAGGTGAAACGGCGGGTTATGCGCTCCAATTCTCCACAGGAATAGTGGGATGGGTCCATCTGAATGCCGCCTTTTGCTCCTCCCATGGGGATACGAACAATAGCCGATTTCCAGGTCATCCAGGTAGCGAGGGCTCTGACTTCATCGATATTTACCGCTGGATGAAAACGGAGACCCCCCTTATAGGGCCCCAGGGCGTTGTTATGCTGAACGCGATAGCCGGTAAACATCTCGACCTTTCCGCTGTCCATTTTAACCGGGAAGTTTACGATGATCTCATTGGTCGTTTTGGACAGGATGCTGCGAACGTTGCGGTCGAGACGCATCAGATCGGCTGCCCGGTCAAACTGGTTTTGAACCGTGGCGTATAACGAAGAGGAGCTTTCCTGGAGTTTTGATATGTCCTTTGGCATACGGACTCCTTTTGAACACTCCCGAATGCAGTACGGCGAGAGGGGAGGATCCGGATTAGACATGAGGGATTTTCAATTGTGGATAAATCTTTTGTACCAGGGAAATATACAAAAGATTTCAACTATATCCAACTTCCAATATACCGCTGCTTTCCTGCCCCTTGCTTTTGCCTGCTTGGTTGTGTATTTTAGACAGATACACCGGTATACGTGTGAAAGATGATGCAGGTTTTATTGAGAAAGAAGGATACCGGGAACAATCAAGAGATAGGATCCGAACACGGAACATCAAAGTAAACGAAAATGTCAACTGTTGTGAGGTAATCAACGAATATTAAACCGAACATTATCACCGCTGCAAAGAAGGAGCGGGCCCTTCTGGTGGGGGTGGTCATGGACCATAGGGAACGTCGGTTCGAAGAGGAGAGTCTGGAGGAGCTATCCGCCCTTGCAGACACGGCGGGAGCGGAGGTTCTGGATACTATCCTGCAGGAGAAACGAAGACTCGATCCGGCCACACTTATTGGCCGGGGCAAGCTGGAAGAGCTCAGCGCCCGGGTGCGGGATTTGGGGGCTTCTCTGGTAATATTCGATTCGGAGCTCACTCCCGGGCAGGCCAAGAATCTGGAGTCGTCCCTGAATAAGAAGGTGGTGGATCGCAGCGGCCTTATATTGGACATCTTTGCCCGTAGAGCCCGCAGCCATGAGGCCCAGATACAGGTGGAACTGGCCCAGCTGGAGTATTTCCTGCCGCGCCTGACCAGGCAATGGACTCATCTTTCCCGGCAGGAGGGAGGCATCGGAACCCGGGGGCCGGGCGAGACACAGCTGGAAACGGACCGTCGCGCCGTGAATAAACGAATTGCTGTCCTGCGCCGCAAGTTGGACAGGATTGAGCTGCAGCGAGAGACAAGACGCAGTACAAGACGAAAGATACAGAAGGCCGCTCTAGTAGGATACACTAATGCGGGAAAATCCACCTTGATAAACAGCCTTACCAAGGCGGACGTCTTTGTGGAAGACCGCCTCTTCGCTACGCTCGATGCCACCATCAGGCAACTGCCTCTGGAGCAGCACCGCCAGGTTCTCCTCATCGATACGGTAGGATTTATTCGAAAGCTGCCGGCCAGGCTGGTGGCTTCCTTTCGCAGCACGCTGGAAGAGACCCGTGAGGCGGATCTGCTCATCCATGTGGTGGATCTGAGTCATCCCGGATTTCCGGATCAGATGGAAACGGTCCAGCGGGAATTGAAAGAATTGGGATGTTCGGACAAACCGGTCCTTCTTGTGGGCAATAAAGTGGACCGGCTGCCTGACAGGAGTAGCTTAACCAGAATTAAAGAACAGTATAATGACATTGTCTTTACCTCGGCGTTACGCGGGTTAGGCCTTAATGAGCTGAAAGAGAAGCTGCTGGGGCTCCTTGAGAAATGTGAGAAAATCGGGGAAGTAAGGATTCCCATCAGTAATACAAAGCTGATCAGTTATATACATCAAACTGCCCGGGTCATCCGAAAGGAATATGAGGATGGGCTGGCGGTGATCCGGTTCCAGTCCAGCGGTGAGAATTACCAGAAGATTCTCAATTTGGCCACACAGGCAAAGGAGGATAATGATGCTTAGTGTTCTCATCGTTGACGATGAAGAGAGGATTCGCATCAGCCTGAGTGGAATGCTTTCTGATGAAGGATTTTCCACCCAGGTGTGCGCGGCCGGGGAAGAATGCCTGCGGCTTCTGGATGAAAATTCCTTCGATTTGGTCATTTTGGATGTGATGCTTCCGGGACGAGACGGTCTGGATATTCTGCGAGAGATCCGTGGCAAGCATGCCGATGTCAGAGTCATAATGATGTCGGGTCAGGCCGATCTTGCCATGGCGGTGGAGGCTACCAAGCTGGGGGCGGTTGATTTTTTTGAAAAGCCGCTCAACGGAGACCGTGTTCTTTTAGCCCTTAAAAACCTTGATGAACGGATAGCTCTGGAGCGGCGTCTTTCTTCACTGCGTCAGCGGATTGATTTTCGGAGCCGGATAATCGGAAATACGAAGGTGATGAAGGAGCTGATTGATCAGATTGACAAAGCCGCCCCCACGGACAGTCGGGTGCTCATTACAGGAGAAAACGGTACGGGCAAGGAACTGGTGGCGCGGGCCATTCATGGTGCCAGTGGTCGTAAAGAGGGTCCCTTTGTCAGCCTCAACTGTGCCGCCATCCCTGCGGAATTAATAGAAAGTGAATTGTTCGGCCATGAAAAGGGTGCCTTTACGGGGGCGATCAAGGCCAAAGCGGGTCATTTCGAGATGGCTGATGGGGGAACCCTGCTTCTGGATGAGGTGGGTGATTTGTCTGCGGCAGCTCAGGCGAAGCTCCTCCGGGTGCTTGAAGAGAGGGAAGCCCGAAGGGTGGGAGGCACCGCGACCTACCGGTTTGACGTACGGGTGATCGGAGCCACAAATAAAAACCTTGCCGATGAGATTGCCGCCGGACGCTTCCGGGAAGATCTGTTTTACCGCCTTAATGTGATTCCCATGAAGGTTCCCTCCTTGCGGGAACATATCGAGGACGTCCCGCTTCTGGCCGAATATTTTTTAGATGACCTGGCGGCCCACACTGCTGCGGGACGAAAGATTCTTTCTTCGGAAGCGGCTCGGGCACTGGAAGACTATTACTGGCCCGGAAATGTACGGGAACTGCGAAATACTCTGGAGCGGCTGGTAATTTTTACCGATGGAGATACTATTGAGAGTGAAGATATCCGGCGGCTTCTTCCTCTGGAAAGAACAGCCCCTGCTGCGACTCAGGCAGTCTCTGGATCCGGCGGCTCATTCAGGGAACAGATGGATGCGTTTGAAAAAAAGCTGCTCCGGACCGAATTAACCCGTTGTGAAGGCAATGTTTCCCGCTTAGCCCGGGAATTAAAGATGGACCGGGCTTTCCTGCATCGGAAGCTGAAATCGTTAGGCCTGCGCTGATCAATTCCCGCACATTGTTCCCTATAGAACATAGAACACACCTGTGACTATCCGGCTGTGTCTATTTGTCATATAATGCTGATTCACGCCTCAGGAGAGCCTTTTCCCCAGAACCAATAACATAATTATAAACAATATGATAAGGTGATACCTCCTGCCGGATGGACTTTTTGGCATGAGCCTTGCCTGGACTATAAGAAGGGAAGGAAGATCGTGTCCTTTTCGGACGGCAGAAACATGGGGTACTATCCGTGACATCTTAAAATCAGGACAATTTTTCAATTGGAGGCATACCATGAAAAGCAGTAAAATAAGACGTTTTGTCATTGCGGGCATGACGGTTCTGTGTATCATTCTCGGGATCGGGTTCCTGTCACCCTCTCCGGTTTCGGCCCAGCGTCATTGGCTCGATGAAGACTGGAACTGGGATGAAGACTGGCATGGAGGCGACAGAACTTCAGCACTGGTGCGGTATAACAGGGTTGAGGGATTGTTGTTGGGAGTGAAAATGAACCGGGATTACTGGCGCCAGCGTCGTCCCCTTTCGGCTATCCTCTTCGGTCAGCTGGGATATGCCCTATCCGCCAAGGAACTTGAATATCAAATTGGTCTGGAGCAGGGCTTCAGCCAGGCATCAAGGTTAGGTTTGGGGGCTGAATATCATCGTTTTATCGATACGCCTGACAACTGGTTCATCAATGAATCCGAAAATTATCTGGCCGCCTTTTTATTAAAGGAAGATTTTCACGACTATTATTTGCGCGAGGGGGGATCCGTTTATCTGAATCAGGAGATCGGCGATTATATAGAGCTGGATTTTGGCTATCACTTCGAGCAATTCGACTCTGTAGAGAAGAATACCAACTGGGCTCTTTTCGGGGGGAAAAAGGACTTTCCTGAAAATCCGGCTATGGCAGCAGGAGAATTGCGCAGCCTCAGGGGGGGAGTGGTTTTTGATACTCGTTCGGATCTGCGCCGGACCCCCAACGGCTTATATCTGCAGCTGGATTACGAGCACGCCGGTGATAACATGGGCGGCGACTTCACGTTCGACCGCTTCCTGATTGATCTGCGACGATACCTGACTTTCGGCTTCGATCAGGGTGTCGATATCCGTTTGCTTGTGGGCACTTCACACGGATTGCTGCCCTGGCAAAGAAGCTATCAGCTGGGTGGTATCGGTACTCTGCGGGGGTACGGCTACAAGGAGATCTCCGGAGGAAGAATGACCCCCGGCGGCAATCGTATGATCCTGGGCCAGTTGGAATACAGAATGGGAGAAGGTAATCTGCCCCATTGGATCGATCTGGGCCTTTTTGAGCTGTTTAATCTGATGATTTTTGCTGATGCCGGCTGGGTGGGTAATGCGCCAGTGGATACAGGACTGTTGAAGGGTTTCGACGGACTGGAATGGGGAGTATTTAAAAGTGATGTAGGACTGGCCTTGGCCAACCGCAGTGGTAGCGTACGGTTTGAAGTAGCAAGACGGACTGATCGGAGCGACAAGCCGTTCCGATTTTTCTTCCGGGTCAGAAGGACTTTTTAATGTGAAATGACATAGCTCCGGGAAAACAGGGTTTGAATAGAAACAGTCCGGTTAATTGTAACTTCCTTGAGGGATGTTTCGTACAATTAACCAGGTGCTGGGATGCCGGGGCTGTGGCAAAATTCCAAATGGAGGAGATGATGAAACAGTCGATTAGCATTATGTTGCTGACTGGCATTCTTCTTGCCGGCATACCGGCATGGGCTCAACAATATCGCCATGAGACGGTACACCAGGTAGTGGATATTGAGAACAGGCAAAGGTTGGAGGTGATTCTTGATATAGATGCGGCTGAGTTTTATATCACGAAGGGGGAGCAGCCAGGAAAGGTTATCATAGATCTTAACTATCTCAAAGATGAATTTCGTCACCGTATCGACTATGATCAGAGGAGAAACAGGCTTTACCTGAATCTGGATAAAAGGGGGTGGGGCAATATCAAAGATAAAAACCACGATGAAAACATTTCCAGAGTTGAGATCAAGCTCCCGGAAGACGTGGAGATCTATCTGGATGCCACCCTCAAGGCGGGAGAAGCTTCACTCTCTTTGGGAGCATTGCGGCTTAAAGAAGTCACCCTGAATAATTGGGCCGGGGACGTTGAAGTCCGGTTCGATGAACCCAACCTGGAAGAAATGGACTTTTTCGATGTGAATGCCAAGGTTGGAGAAGCAAGACTCCTTCGGTTGGGCAATGCGCGATTCCGGCGGGCCGACATCAACGGCGGCATTGGCGAATTACGGGTGGATTTTACCGGAAAATCATTGGCCGGCTCCCGTGCCAAGGTGGATCTTGATATCGGTGAAGCCCGGATCGTTCTGTCTGATCTGACCGGTTTGCAGGTACGTATTGACGGCATGTTTAGTTTTATGTCTTCAAAGGATATTGATTTCGGTCTGCACCGTCGGGGGCGGTCCTATTACAATGACCGCTATAAAGACGAGAAAAACGCCTTCCTGGTGCATGTTACTCCGGGATTGGGCGAGTTGCGAATTAGCCTACAGGATAATGTTAATTAAATTGAGGTAATCTCATGCGCAGATGTATCCATATATGTATAATCCTGCTGGCCGTCCCAAGTATCTTAAAAATAACGGCTGCAGCAAAGGAAGTATCCTCAACTGAAACCAAGAAATACAAACTTTCATCTGAAGGTTCGATAAAACTTTACGGTAATGACGGCGATATACATGTTACGACGTGGGACAGAGAAGAGGTGAAGGTAAGGCTGACAAAAAGAGCGTGGGGGCAGGATGAAGAAGAAGCCCGCAGTAATCTGGAGGAAATCAAAGTTGTGATAAGAGAATCCATGGATTATCTTATTATTCGTGAAGAGGACCGCCGGCACAATCGTAATTTTAATATTTTCGATCTCTTTGACGGAGATTTCTGGCGGGAACAAAATTGGCGATCGGCGCTTGTGGAATACGAACTGACGGTCCCCCGGAAGGCCTCGCTGAGGATAGAGAGTGATGAAGGTGGGGTTATTATCAAAGGTTCCGGTGGCAGTATAACTCTGAAACTGGACGAAGGTGACGCTGATTTGAAGGACATTACATCCGATGATATCGATGCCTATCTTGATGAAGGGGATGTCAGACTCGCATCCTGTCATGACGCACATGATGGATTCTGGACAATAAAGACGGATGAGGGGCGCATCAGCCTGGATGACTGCCGGGTTGAGCATCTCGATGCTGACAGTGATGAGGGTGAGATAATCCTGAAGAGATTTCAGGGAGAACGCTTCCGGCTCAAGACCGACGAAGGAGATATCTTGGCCGACTTCATACCTGGGAATGCTGGCGATTATCAACTGGAATCGGACGAGGGCGATGTGGAAATCAGTATCCCGGCCAAAGCGGATCTTCGTTTTTTCTGTACCACGTATGAGGGGTATATAGATTCCGATTTCGATTTGCGAATAAAAGAGTTAGATGATGGAGAATCGCTAAGGGGGGAAATCGGCAGCGGAAGCGGCCGGGTAACAGCCACTGCAGATGAGGGAGATATTATTCTCATCAGAAAGGATTAACAAATGCGTATAATCATTCGAATGGCAACGGTTTTGGCGATTATGGTCGCAGTGACCATCTCGGCTCAGGAGACCACGGTTCTGGAATTGAAGGATTTCAGTCGCACCCAGTACGATGAAAAAGCATTCATGACCAAGGGAGTGGTCACGATCCATATCAAGGCGGAGGGTGCCAGTGACCGCTGGGCTGATGAAATGTTCGCTTACGGCTGGATTCTGGATGCCTCTACCAGGCAGGTGATCTGGAAGATGACGGTGGACAAGACTAAAGAGATGAAGAATGAATTTCTTCGTTCAGCGGATGAATCGATCAAGTTGAAACCGGGCAGATACGAGGTCTATTTCGCAGCCTTTCCAATCGCCATCCTGAAACGGGACTACCGTGACCTGGGTGATTTTGTCGATGGTCTTCTCAGCGGATTTAAGAAGAATAAGACATTTCAGCGGTACGCGGACCGCTGGGGGATCTGGATTTCAGTCGCGGAAAAGGATCAAGATAAAATTGGGCTTGTACCCATGGATGGAAGCAAGGATGCCATCGTCTCAATAAAGTATACAGGGGATGATGAATATATTCAGGAAGGTTTTACCCTGAGCGGCAGAACCAGGGTTCGTATTTATGCCCTGGGTGAGGGAGTCGATGGTGATATGTATGATTACGGATGGATCATCAATGACAACAGCGGCGAAACTGTCTGGGAGATGAAGTATCGAGATACAAAATGGGCCGGAGGAGCTGAAAAGAATCGATTGGCTGATGAGAATATAACACTTCCCGCCGGCGATTATATCGTGACTTATGTTACGGATGATTCACACTCCTATAACAACTGGAATATGTTGCCTCCTTTGGATCCCCGTTTCTGGGGCATTACCATCTGGCCGGAAGATCCAAGTATTTTATCCTCCGGGCGGGTGAAAAAATATTTGCCTCGCATCAGCAGAGAGCCTATCATTTCCATCAGCCGGGTGGGAGACGATTACTTCGAAGAAAGGGGATTCCGCCTTAATCATGCTGCTGATGTCCGGGTTCGTTGTCTGGGTGAATCGAGTGGGAGAGTATTTGTCGACGGTGGTTATATTGTCGACGCCAGCACCTATGAACGTGTCTGGGAGATGACACGGAGAAACACCAGACATGCAGGTGGCGCTTCGAAGAACAGGATGTTTGACGGTATTGTTAAACTTGACAAAGGTATCTATGAGGTCTTTTACTATTCGGACGACTCCCATTCGTATCGTTCCTGGAACGACGCTGCTCCATACAATCCTTCCGCCTGGGGCATCACCATCTGGGGAGGCTCCGGATTTAAGGAGGATTGGGTGGAGCCTTATGATGAATCGGATGACAAGGACGTATTAGTCTCTCTGGTTAAAATGTACGATGATGAGAGACGCAGGGAGAAATTTACCCTGAAAAGAGAAGCGAGAGTTCGTATTTATGCCTTGGGAGAGGGAGACCGGAACGAACTCTACGATTATGGCTGGATAGAGGATCAAGACGGTGATATCGTTTGGAAGATGAGGCCTGAGGAGTGCCATTCCGCAGGAGGAGCTATAAAAAATCGGATGGTCAACCAGGTGATAGATTTGCCTGCCGGTACATACACTGCCTATTATCGTACCGACGGATCCCACTCGTTTGAAAGATGGAACGATGATCCTCCTTTTGATCCTGTTCATTGGGGCATTAGCGTACGCCTGGAAGAACAGCAGTAGGATAGCAGAGTATCCATCCTAAACGGGGAGGGAAAATGTAATGAGAACGAAGTGTCATATTACCACTTTTATCCTTGCTCTGACCCTACTGGTAAACGGCCCGGCCAATAGTGGGACGCTGCGCAAGGAAGTGAAAAAAGAAGTCGATTTCAAGGCGGGCGGGCTGGTGAGCCTGGAAAATATAAACGGTGATGTCAGGGTGGAAACCTGGGATAAGGACAGGGCTGTGATAATCGCCGAAATCGAAGTGAAATCATCCAGCCATGAAGCGGCAACGGAGATGTTGGACAAGGTGAACATCCGGGTTGAGCCTGAAGGCGAGCGGCTGACCATTGTATCAGATTATCCTCGCCGCCGCGATGGAGGCGTCCTGGACTATTTATTTGGAAAACATGTTTCCGTGAGCGTGAAATATATCCTGACGCTGCCTCGGGAGAGTGACCTGCATGTAGAAAATGTGAATGGAAATGTAACGGTGCAGGATGTTCATGGCGATCTTTCCCTCTCTTCCACTAATGGCGATGTAGTTGCCGGGAAAGTATCCGGAAATGTGCGAGTGCATACCACAAACGGCCGGGTGGAGGTGACATTCGTTTCTCTTGATCCGGGTAATGAGATATCACTCAAATCGACGAACGGAAGTATCCTGGTCTCACTGCCTGATGGGATCGGGGCCGATGTTCGGGCCGGAACCACGAATGGCAGCATCAGCACCGACTTTCCTCTTAAGGTTCAAGGCCGGTATAACAGTAAGAGGGTGCAGGGTACTTTGGGAGAAGGCGGATGTCTGATCGATTTGCGCACGACGAATGGGAGTATTACACTGGAACGCGGAAGGTAATGATAAACAGATTTCCCCTGAGGAATGAAATGATAACCAGGGGGGCGCCGTCTTGGAAACGGCGCCCCTTTTTTAACATTGACTTTTGTATAAATTTTATGTATCATAAATATCTTGAATAACTCTTTGTGGATTAGGAAAATAGGGGACTTGGGAGTGCGAAAATACGAGTGGCTCATCGGTGCATCTATCGTTGTCGTCTGCCTGTTTGTCATTATGATCCTGGCGGCTGGTCAGGGTGGGGGGTCAGAATATGAGGGGTACAGCATTTCAACCGGCGGGGAGAAGATCGCACTGATAAAACTGCTTGGGCCGATTTATTCTTCCGGGAACATTGTCAATCAGTTCAAGAGATTTGGGAAAAATGACGAAATCAAAGCCATTGTGTTCCGGGTAGACAGCCCCGGCGGAGGAGTTGCCGCATCTCAGGAAATATATAATGCCGTCAGGAGAGTATGCGATACCGGGAAACCGGTAGTTGTCTCGATGGGAAGTGTGGCCGCGTCGGGCGGTTACTATGTTTCCTGCGGAGCCGACAGTATCGTGGCCAATCCCGGCACAACCACAGGAAGCATCGGTGTCATTGCGGAATTTGTCAACCTCGAAGGGCTTTTCCACAAGATAGGCATAGAGTACGAAACAGTGAAAAGTGGGGAGTTCAAGGATACCGGCTCTCCTCATCGCGGCATACTCCCGGCCGAGAGGCGTTACCTGCAAGGCTGGATAAACGACGCCTACGAACAATTTGTTTCGGTGGTAATGAAAGAACGTGGCCTTTCCAGAAAACAAGTTATTGCTCTGGCCGATGGCCGCGTTTATACCGGGAAACAGGCCAAAGAGCTGGGACTGGTTGACGAGCTGGGAGACCTTGATGATGCCATTGCCTTAGCTGCTGATATGGCGAAAATAAAAGGAGAACCGGCTGTAATTCAATTGAGGCGCCGTGAGATTTCTCTTTTTGACCTATTGCTGCAACAGGCTGAGGATGTCCTGCGGGGAAGCGGAGGCCAGGCACTCATGTATCGCTATCGGTAGAAGTCGGAAAGCTGGGGGTATGCTATGACAAAGGCCGATATTGTTGACGTAGTGGCAAAAGGAACCGGCCTTACCAAATTGGAAACAGCGGCAGTGGTGGACGGTTTCCTGGCTACTGTTAGTTACGCTCTGCAGAACGGTCAGCGCGTGGAGCTGCGCGGATTCGGCACTTTTTGTCTGCGAGAGCGGAAAGAGAAACATGTTCCGAATCCTCGTACGGGTGTCATGATGCATATCCCTCACAGAATAGTCCCGGATTTCAAGCCGTCACCTCACTTAAAACAGTATGTAAGCGAGGGAATGAAAGCAAGCGGGCGATTTGTTTCTCACAGCGAGCATGTGGATAATTCCGAAGAATCTCAACAGCAACAGACAGATATATTTTGTGATTTGGATAAACATTTTAACGAAGATTGATGAAAGGAGGGATCAGTATTGCCCAGCGGTAAGAAAAGAAAACGGAAAAAGATAGCTACTCACAAAAGGAAAAAAAGGCTGCGCAAGAACAGACATAAAAAGAAGAAATGATCCGTCCCGGCACAGACAATATCTTTAGTGATGTGGATAAACCCTCCCGATCAGGGAGGGTTTATACCGTAACGGAGATAACCCGGGCTGTAAAAACGAAACTTGAAGATTCTTTCCCTTTCATACTGGTGGAGGGTGAGATCTCAAATTTCAAACAGCATTCATCGGGACATTTGTACTTTTCCCTTAAGGACTCAGAAGCTCAAATAGACTGTGTATTCTGGCGGGGCCGGAACCAGAGACTGCTTTTTCGGCCCCAGGACGGCATGCAGGTGTTGGTCAATGGAGAGATAACCGTCTATGAGCGGCAGGGAAGATACCAGCTCAGCGTCCTGGATATGCATGTGGCCGGAGAAGGCAGTCTGCACCTGGCTTTTGAGGAGCTTAAACGACGTCTGGAAGAAGAAGGCTTATTCGATTCCAGACATAAAAAACCGATTCCGATGTTTCCAGAAAAAATCGGCGTCATCACCTCTGACTCCGGAGCCGCCATACGGGATATTGTCAGTGTGATTTCCAGGCGCTTTCCCGCTGTGGAGCTTGTGCTGAGACCGGTACCGGTGCAGGGTGAGACAGCAGCCGTCGAGATATGCCAGGCATTGGAAGAGATAAATGAATATGGACAGGTGGAAGTGATCATCCTGGGCCGGGGAGGCGGATCACTTGAGGATCTTTGGTCTTTCAATGAAGAAATATTGGCCCGGGCGATCTTCAAATCCCGCATCCCTGTCGTCTCGGCAGTGGGGCACGAAGTCGATTTTACCATCAGCGATTTCGTGGCCGATTTAAGAGCTCCCACTCCATCAGCCGCCGCGGAGTTAGTCGTGCCTGAGAGATTGGAGCTTGAGGCTGTACTCCGGGGAAGGCGTGAGAGATTGTCTGAAGTTGTTGCCGAGAAAATAGACAGCAGCCGGTCCTCCCTGGAGATGATAAAACGGAGTTACGGTTTGCGCCGACCGTATGACTACATCAACGAACAGCGGCAGAGGCTGGATGAATCACAACGTTCTTTGGAACTGCTCGCCCGACATACCGTGACCCGGACCCAGACTCTTCTTGAAGGAGTTGGGAAATCCCTCCAGGCACTTAATCCCGCGGGAGTGCTGCACCGGGGCTACAGTATTACCGCCCGGGAATCCGACGGAACCGTCATCACCGATGCCGGAGAACTCCGCAAAGATGAAATAATTGATACAACTTTCGCCCGGGGCAGGGTTCTTTCCCGGATCACTTCTCACTCAGCTGAGAAGGATGAGCGGATTCAATTCCACTATGGAAAAGAGGATGGCACAGAAAAATAAAAGTTTTGAAGAAGCGTTCACCAGGCTTGAAAAAATTGCAGAAGAACTGGAACAGGGGAATACATCCTTGGATGAGATGCTGGCTCTTTTTGAAGAGGGGATGGGATTGGTACGCTATTGTTCCGAGAAGCTTGAAAAAGCCGAACTGCACCTGAAAAAACTTGTAAAAGAGGAAGAGGGCTACAAACTGAAAGATATCGATGACTGATTATACACTACTTGACACCATCAAATCGCCACAGGACCTGAAAAAACTATCCATATCTGCTCTGGATAGACTGGCCGCGGAACTGCGGGATTTTATCATATCCTGCATTAGTGAGACAGGAGGACATCTGGCGCCCAACCTGGGTGCTGTGGAAATTACTTTGGCGCTGCATAAAGTATTCGATTCTCCTCGTGATAAGATCGTCTGGGATGTCGGCCATCAGGCCTATATTCATAAAATAATCACCGGTCGCCGTAATCGTTTCAGCAGTATACGCCAGTTCGGCGGTTTGAGCGGTTTTCCAAAAATCTCAGAAAGCCCGCATGATGCCTTCGGTGTTGGTCATGCCTCGACTTCGATATCCGCCGCGTTGGGGATGGCTGTCGGCCGTGATCTCAACGGAGATGATTTCAAAGTAATCGCCGTCATCGGAGACGGTTCTCTCACCGGCGGCGAGGCATTTGAAGGACTGAACAATGCCGGCGATGCCAAGCGTGACTTGGTCGTCGTTCTCAACGATAACCGTATGTCCATATCTCCCAATGTGGGTGCCTTGTCACGCTATCTCACCAATATCATCACCAATCCTGTCTACAACCGGCTGAAACAGGATATTTGGGAAATTACGGGCCGCTTGCCCCGCGGCACAGCCCTGGTACGCAATACTGTACGGCGGGTAGAAGAAGGAATCAAATCAATGCTGGTTCCGGGTCTTCTTTTTGAGCGGTTGGGGTTTCGCTATTTCGGGCCGGTGAATGGACATGATGTCGCGGGTCTGGTGCGTGTGTTCCGCGAAATCAAGAAATTTAAGGGGCCGATTCTCGTACACGTCATCAGTACCAAGGGGAAAGGGTATAAATTCGCTGAGGAGAATGCTACCAAATTTCATGGATTGGGCAGCTTCTGCAAAGAGACCGGTGATACTCCGAAGAAAGAGACTCCCGCGTACACAGAAGTATTCGGCAGGACCCTGACGGAATTAGCCGAGAAAGATGATAAGGTTGTGGGGATTACCGCGGCGATGTCTCACGGCACCGGGCTGATTCATTTTGCCCGGCGGTTTCCTGAGCGTTTTTTCGATGTGGGCATCGCGGAGCAGCACGCCGTTACCTTCGGATGCGGATTGGCCCTGCAGGGGTGGAAGCCCGTCGTGGCGATTTATTCGACCTTTCTGCAGCGCGCCTATGACCAGGTTATCCACGATGCGGCCCTGCAGAATATTCCCCTCCGTATTGTCATGGACCGTGGCGGATTGGTGGGAGCCGATGGTCCGACTCACCACGGCAGCTTTGACCTGACCTACCTGCGAGTAGTCCCCAATCTGGTACTGATGGCACCAAAGGATGAAAATGAACTCAGGGATATGCTTTATACCGCTCTGCAGTATGACGCCGGTCCTATTGCCATGCGCTATCCGCGAGGATTGAGCCTCGGCCTGCCGCCTAAAAAAGAAATTACCAATCTCCCTGTCGGCAAGGGCGAGATTCTGAAAAAGGGAAGCGATCTGGCCATCCTCGCCATCGGGGATCAGGTGCAGATCGCCCTGGAACTGGCAGATTCCCTGGCTGCTGATAACATCTCCTGCCGGGTGGTTAATGCACGTTTTATCAAACCGTTGGATAGGGAACTCATTCTGCGCTGCGCCAGGGAACTGCCGGCCCTTATCACAATGGAAAATAATTCTATTATCGGTGGCTTCGGATCCGCTGTGGCCGAGCTGCTGGCGGAGGAGCTTCCTGATGTTCGTTTTAAAAGATTTGGCCTCCCCGATCAGTTTGTCACTCATGGGAGTATCTCCGACTTACGCAAATCTCTGGGATTGAATACCGAGGCTCTGCATAAAGAAATTCTGACCTGGTTACAGTCAAATACCTGAAATAATAGCTACCTGGGAAAAAGAAGCACCATGAAGATCGGCATATATGCTAATATCAAAAAGGAAGAGGTCCTTAACCTCCTGCCGGAGATTTTGACCTGGCTCTCCGGAGAGGGGGCCGAGAGTGTTATCACCCGTGATATCGCCGAGCGGTTACATGGATTGCCGGAAGGAATACGGGTAACGGAGGAGCAGCAACTTTCTAGGGAATCTGAGATTATCCTGGCCCTGGGAGGTGACGGGACCATGCTGGCTGCCTTCCGTCTGATACGAGACACATTGCCCTTGATTGGGATAAACCTTGGAGGCCTCGGATTTCTCACCGAGATATCGCTCCCCAATCTATATCCTTCCCTTAAACGGGTACTTGCAGGTGATTTTACCATTGAACAGCGCATGGTCCTCGAGGCTGAATTAAAGGATGCAATAGAGGAAGACCGATTTTTCGCGCTCAATGACCTCATTATCTTTCGGGGCGGCAGCCTGAGGATGGTGCGTCTGCGGGTGGATATCGATGGCAAGTATTTCAATACCTACATCTCTGACGGGCTGATTGTATCCACGCCAACGGGCTCCACAGCCTATTCGCTTTCGGCAGGGGGGCCGATCGTTATGCCTCACCTGCAGAGTATAATTCTCAATCCCATTTGCCCGCATGCACTCACGGTCAGGCCTGTGGTTATTGATGCCGGTGCCCGAATGGTTATCCGTATTGAATCCCCTCCTGAAGGGGTGCAGCTTACCGCGGATGGCCAGCAGCGCATCGATATATCAAAATGTCGCGAGATCATAATCCGGCGAGCCGATTTCTCAGCAAAATTGGCCAGCTTCAATGAGAAATCTTTTTTCGACCGGCTGAGAGAGAAATTGCAGTGGGGCGGACTGCCGCACAAGTAATCCTCCCTGATCGTACATCCCCGTACATAACCCTGAGTATCAGAAAAGAGACAGCCAATCCCGATGCGGATGAGGCAGAGTCTGTCCATTTAAGGCCGCAGACGGTTAACCTTGGAATATGGCTGAGAATTCCATTTTTCAATATATTTTCCTCTTGACATTTAAAGAAAAAATATTATATTATGTATTCGTCGTTAGCGCTCTATCTATAAGAGTGCTACATTGTGCCGACTTAAAAATATTAATAACAATATCTAAGGAGGACGTAAATGAACATCAAACCTTTGTCTGACCGGGTGGTAATCAAACCTGCAGCAGCGGATGAGAAAGTACAGGGAGGAATCATCATTCCCGATACGGCTAAGGAAAAACCGCAGAAAGGTAAGATTGTCGCAGTTGGACCGGGCAAACATTCCGATACCGGCGAGATCGTGAAGATGACGGTGAAAGTGGGAGACACTGTTCTTTACGGTAAATATTCAGGTACCGAGGTTACCATCGATACCGAGGAGTACCTGATTGTTCGCGAGAGTGATATTCTGGCAATTTTATAACAGAGTAAAATGGTAAGGAGGTTATACATATGGCTAAGATTATTGAATACAGCACCGAAGCTCGTCAGGCTCTGAAAAGTGGAGTCGACCAGCTGGCGAATGCTGTGAAGGTTACACTCGGACCCAAGGGCCGTAATGTGGTCATTGAGAAAAAATTCGGCGCCCAGACAATCACCAAGGATGGAGTAACGGTGGCCAAAGAGATCGAGCTTGAGGATCCCTTTGAGAATATGGGCGCTCAGATGGTTAAAGAAGTGGCTTCAAAAACCAGTGATGTGGCAGGTGACGGAACCACCACCGCAACGGTGCTGGCTCAGAAAATTTTCAGCGAAGGCATGCGCAATGTCACTTCGGGCGCCAATCCTATGGAGCTAAAACGCGGCATTGATGAAGCTGTGAAGAAGGTAGTGGAAAATCTGAAGAGTATGAGCAGAGAAGTCGGCGATCGTAAAGAAATCGCCCAGGTGGCAGCCATCTCCGCCAATAATGATAAAACCATTGGTGAGCTCATCGCCGATGCCATGGAGAAAGTGGGGAAAGACGGTGTTATTACCGTGGAAGAGGCCAAGACCACCGAGACCAATATGGATGTAGTGGAAGGAATGCAGTTTGACCGCGGTTATATTTCACCTTATTTCGTTACTGATTCCGAAGAGATGGAAGCAGTCCTGGAAGATCCTCTGTTGCTTATTTATGATAAAAAGATAAGCTCCATGAAGGATCTGCTCCCGGTGCTGGAGAAGGTAGCCCAGATGGGCAAACCGCTCCTGATTATCTCCGAAGACGTGGAAGGTGAAGCCCTGGCTACTCTGGTTGTCAACAAGCTGAAGGGTACCCTGAAAGTAGCTGCGGTGAAGGCTCCCGGATTCGGAGACCGCCGCAAGGCCATGCTGGAAGATATCGCTATTCTCACGGGCGGCCGCGTTGTCGCAGAAGAAGCCGGCTTCAAGTTGGAGAATGCCACTCTGGACGATCTTGGAAGTGCCAAGAGAGTCCGCATTGACAAGGACAATACTACCATTGTCGAGGGTGGAGGCAAGTCCGATGATATAAAAGGACGCATCAATCAGATCAAGAAGCAGATAGAGGGCACGACTTCCGATTATGATCGGGAGAAGCTGCAGGAGCGGCTGGCCAAACTCTCCGGCGGTGTGGCGGTGCTGAATGTGGGCGCGGCCACTGAAGTGGAGCTCAAGGAGAAGAAAGCCCGCGTGGAAGACGCTCTGCATGCCACCCGGGCAGCGGTGGAAGAGGGTATCGTTCCCGGCGGCGGATTGGCTCTCTTGCGCTCCATCGGCATCCTGGAAAAAGTTAAGCTCAGCGGCGACCAGAAGATCGGCCTGGAAATCATCAAGCGGGTCATGGAAGAGCCGGTACGCCAGATTGTAAACAATGCCGGTTTGGAAGGTTCCGTCGTAGTCCAGAAGCTGAAAGAGCATGAAGGGAGCTATGGATTCAACGCTCTTACGGAAGCTTACGCTGATCTATTAGAAGAGGGTGTCATCGATCCTACCAAGGTGGTACGTATCGCCCTGGAGAATGCAGCCAGTGTTTCCGGTCTCATGCTGACCACCGAAGCTATCATTGCTGAAAAACCGGAGGAAGATAAAGGCCCGGTCATGCCTCCCGGCGGTATGGGCGGCGGCATGGGGGGAATGTATTAATATTCTCTCAATTCAAACTAACACAAAGACCCCGGGTTTCATCCCGGGGTCTTTTTTATTATAGGATGCAGATTATTTTCAGGCTGGATGCAAATAGAAACGAATCATTCCCAGGATGAATCCGATCAGGCCGCAGGCAAGCGCATAGAGATCCCGTCTTCTAAACCGGAACCGACTCGTAGTGCTGATGAGTTTTTCCGGGACGCCAAGTTTGGGTGGCAGTTTGTTGACAACCCAGCCGTAGGTCTTCCGGGCAATGAGTACCTTGTTCCATTCCAAATCTCCCGCATTAAGAAAATCCTTCCTCAGGAGAATCAGATTTTTCGGCAGCCGGCGCAGAACGAGTGAGGTTGAGTCAGGATTTGAATGAATCGGAGTATTATTGGAATTGATCTCAACGAAGAGATGTTTTGATTCTACCAGGACTTCATCCGGTTTAAGATAATGCGATACGGGCAGTATCTCAAGCAGCAGAGTAGACAAAAAGAAGGCGATGGTGAATCCTAATCCTCCCCGGGACAATTTGAACGGCAGAAGGGGTACGCGGCCAGCTCTCTTGATAATCAGGAATATCGCCGCTAAAATGGCAAGGATGATCGGCGTGAGCCAGAGATTTTCCTTGAGGGTATTGAGAGGATTCAGCATGAGCAGAGCCATTAGTTCGGAATCGGCGATAAAAAACCTTGCGTATTGGAAAAACAGATAAACCAGCATGAATATGCAGATAAACAGAGAAAATATGATCAGGTATTTCTGACGGGTACTTAAAAGGTGAAACCGCCGGGTTTTTACGATGTGATCACGGGAGGGTGCTTTTTTCCAATCACAGGCGTAAAGAGTCAAAGGATGTTTTTTCCCTTTGGGCACAATGCGCTCTTTGCGTGAGAGAAAGTAACTTTTATGCGGTAGTTTCCAAATGGCTCTGCCGGAAACAAGAATCTGGGAAGGGCGGGCCCGGCCTTCAATTCGTTTGGCAACGTTTACCACATCGCCATAGACGTCACCTTTTTCCACCAGGGCGCGGCCGCTGTGGATTCCGATGCGTACGCGGGGAAAATCTTTATTGTTTTTACGTTCTATTTCGAAAACCTGCTGAATGGAAATGGCAGCATGGATGGCATCCTGGGGCCGCTTGAAGAGTACCATGAGGGAATCACCCAGGGTTTTAATGACCTTGCCATTGTATTTACGCAGACGGGGGAAACAGAGACGGTTGTGGTAGTCGATCATCAAACGTCCTTTGAGGTCACCCCGGGAATCCCAGTAGCTGGAGGAGGCAACGATATCGGTGAAAAGGATGGTAACTTCCTTCTTTGATTTATTGATTTTTTTTTGTATGTTTTTTATGATTTTTTGATATTGATCCATACCCTAACCTCTTAACTGGTTGATATTTGCTTGAAGATAAGCCGGGAGGAATCAAATGTCTCGCACTAAAGTAAAGCTTCTTGTTCTCTTCGTGGCGCTGGTTTCGCTTCGATCCTCCTGTATAGATAGTTTATTCAAAGCCGATCCTGGCGCTGGAATTGTGGGGGTACGGTTCATTCATGCGGCTTCCAGTACCGGCAGAGTTCATTTTTACTATACACTGGGGTACTACAATTATTCGGTTGTCGCCAATGCCTATTATAACAATCAATACGGTTACTATCAATTTTTCACCGGTCACCAGGATTTCAAGGTGTTTGAGCCGGATTCGCTGGGCCTTCTTTCTTCAGCTGGAGCCGAACTGGATAGAGAATATAACTACACGGTACTCGCTTACGATGATGAGGATGCAATATCATCCCAGCTCTTGGTCATCAAGGATAAAATGGACCTGCCTGAATCCGGCCGTGTCTCCATACGCTTTGTCCACCTGGGACGGGAAACGGAAATTCACTCTCTTTCCGTCTCACTCGTAGGTGAATCGACCCCTCTGGCTAATTTGACCTGGTTGCATACAAGCAGTTACTTTGATATGGATGCCGGGATCTATTCCCTGGTTATCAAGGACACGGACCAGAATCCCGCTCAATCAGTACTGGAAACGCCGACCTTTAATCTCACCGGAGGGAGGAATTATACTATTGTTCTCTCCGGCAGTCTTACCGGTGTCGGTAACTTGGCTTTTAACGCTGCCGTTTTCGCCGATCCCGATGAGGTTGTTGACTGAACAGTACTGATTTCTATCGGACAGGAAGGACCATTCCCATAATCAGTAATCAATCAACCGCTCAGTCTGTTTATTAACCCAGCCAGATACCCAGCGCCGAAGCCATTGTCTATATTCACCACGGCAATTCCGGGAACGCAGGAATTGAGCATGGTGAGCAACGCCGATAATCCCTGAAAGTTGGCGCCGTAGCCAACGCTAGTGGGAACAGCAATAACCGGTTTATCAAGTAGTCCACCAACCACACCAGGCAGAGCTCCTTCCATGCCGGCCACTACCACCAATACATTGGCGGATTCCAGCGAATCCCGGTTACCGAGAAGCCGGTGCACACCGGCCACACCGGCGTCGTAAAGCCGTTCTGTGTGGTTGCCCATTACTTCAGCCGTAAGAGCGGCCTCTTCGGCCACGGGCATGTCCGCCGTACCGGCCGAGACTACCAAAATTTTCCCCTTGCTGGTAAGGGCCGGTTTCTCACCCACGACAATGGCCCGCGCTTCCGGATGATACTCAACTTTGGCCGCCGCCTTTCGAGCGGCTTGAAATATTTCTTCACTGGCTCTCATAGCCAGGACTACACGGTTTTGACCGCTCATACGACTCAGGATTTCCCGTACCTGTTGAGGGGTCTTGCCCTCACAGAATACCACTTCGGGAAATCCGCGTCTGAGCGCACGGTGGGTATCTATCTTGGCGAATCCCAAATCCTCATAAGGAAGGGATTTCAGTCTTTTCAGGGCCGCCTCTGCCTTCATTGTTCCGGAAGCGACCTGTTCAAGAATATCCCGAATCGTATGATTATCCATGATGCCTTTTCCTGATATGAGATGAATTCTCGGGCCCGGTTCTCATTTCTCCGTTATCAGGGACTCATTTAAACTGCCGGTGCGGTATCCTTCCAGATCGACACTGACAAATGTATATCCCAGGCCTTTCAGTTTCTTTAATATCCTCGCGGCTCTCTCTCCCTCCAGAAGATCCGCGATCCTTTCCGGATCCAACTCGATTCGGGCGACTTCACCATGGTCTCTCACTCTTACCAGAAGAAAACCCTCCGTGCGCAGGAAATCTTCCGCCTGCTCGATGCGGGATAGTTTTTCCACTGATATGGGATATCCGTAGGGAATGCGTGACGCCAGACAGGCGGCAGCCGGTTTATCCCATGACGGCAGTCCTGCTTCCCTGGCCAGCCGGCGGATCTCGCTTTTCCCCAGGCCCGCATCACGCAGGGGGCTTTCGATTCCCAGCTCCCGGAGTGCCTCTAATCCGGGGCGGAAATCGACGCTGTCGTCTCGATTGGTTCCGTCCACTATATGGTCTATCCCCTTCGCGGCTGCCAGTTTTTTTATCTCGGAAAAGATCAGTTTCTTGCAATAATAGCAGCGGCGGGGAGGGTTGGACAGGAAGGCCGGTTCGACCATTTCCCCGGTTTTCACGATAAGATGCTCTACCTTTAACTTCCTGGTCAACTCATGAGCATCTGCGAGTTCCCGGGCTGGATGTATGGGGGAGTCCGCGGTCACTGCTACAATGTCGAAGTCTTTGAGATTCGCAGCGATATGCAGTAAAAACGAGCTGTCCGTGCCGCCTGAAAAGGCGATCACCGCCCGTCTCATTCCGAGCAGTCGCTGCTGTAAAGCGGATAATTTGTCCTCAGGATTTTTCATGTGGTATACGATACGCAGAATCGTTAAAAAAATCAACATGTTTCATTTTTTTCTCTGGCCTCTTGATTATTATCATTTAATTGGTTACTTTAATATAAATCAAGAATTTTTATCAATTACACCAGTCTTACAGGAACCGAACACCCGGATTCGGGAGGAGAATATAAGCCTGCTGGATTCTATGGCCGGCGAGAATCTCCTTCCTTTAAAATTTAATATTACAATGTATTTCAGGCTGAACACAGGAAGAAACGGGAGAGAAACATGACTTCTATCCTGGTTGTGGAAGACGAACTTCTCATCGGGGTGGACATCAAGGCCCGTCTAAAGGCCATGGGGTATGATGTGGTCGGAGTTGTTAATACCAGTGAAAAGGCCATGAAGTCACTCGAGCAGCAGAGGCCGGATCTCGTCCTCATGGATATTGTGCTGAAAAGCCGTGTAGACGGTATTGATACAGCCAACCAAATCAGAGAACTGTATGGTATTCCTGTGGTCTATCTGACTTCCCATGCTGATCAGCAGACTTTGAAACGGGTGAAAGAAAGCCAGCCATCCGGGTATATCGTCAAACCTTTTGTGGATGAGGCGCTTTATGCTGTAATCGAAACGGCCCTGTACAAGAATCAGATGGAAGCCCGATTGAAAGAACGGGAAGCCTGGCTTTCCACGGTTTTAGCGAGCATCGGGGACGGTGTTATTGCCACGGATAATAATAGGGTTATCACTTTCGTCAATACTGTGGCCGAATTACTTACAGGAGTTACATCCAGTAAGGCTGTGGGCCAACGACTGGACCACGCAATTCAGGTCCACTATGGTGAAGAGTACTACCAAATGCAGTTGGTGATGAATAAGGTGCTGGCCGGAGACTCTTTTATTCCGGAAGCAGACACATATTTAATCGCTCCTGATGGTCAGAAAATCTCTCTGGAAATGAATTGCGCTCCAATTCGTACAGCTGAAGGAAAAGTCGATGGAGCAGTTCTGGTGTTCCGTGATATAACCCTTCGAAAGAAAGCGGAAGAGGCGCTGCGACAGGAGCGCGGTCTTTTGACCCAACGGGTCAAAGAACGCACGGAAAAGTTGAGTTTAGCCAACGCAGAATTGACCCGGACTGCACGGTTAAAGGATGAATTTTTTGCCAATATGAGTCATGAATTTCGTACTCCTCTTAATGCTATCCTTGGACTCTCAGAAGCGCTGCAGGATGAAGTTTACGGCAGTTTGACAGATAAGCAATCCGAATCACTTAAGGTGATCGAGAAAAGCGGGAACCATCTTCTTTCTTTGATAAACGATATCCTCGACATATCCAAAATAGAGGCCGGTAAACTCAAGATAGAAAAATCCATGGTGGATATAGCCAGTTTGTTGGAGGCAAGTTTTACCATGGTAAAAGCCGAAGCCCAAAAAAAGAGTATCACTTTTAAGTCAAGAATTCAAGAGGGAGTGCTCACTGTCTTTGCTGATGAAAGGCGGATGATCCAGGTCCTTGTCAATCTTTTATCCAACGCGATTAAGTTTACGCCAGTCAAAGGAAGGGTGAGTCTTGAGGTCCGGCTGGATGAGACAAGCCGGGCTGTTAAATTCTCTGTGAGAGATACAGGCATCGGGATTTCCGAGAAAGATATGTATTTTCTTTTTCAGCCTTTCAGCCAGTTGGACAGCAAACTTTCCCGAGTCCATAGCGGTACAGGTCTTGGTTTGGTCTTGGTCCGGCGATTGATGGAATTGCATGGCGGAGGAGTGAGTCTGGAAAGCACGCCGAAAAAGGGGAGCTGTTTTTCAGTGAGTCTTCCACTTGAGGAGCCATCAG
>CAZUMH010000040.1:0-27139 GCA_964621645.1 uncultured bacterium | reverse complement strand
CCCATGGGCGTGAACCCGGCGGTTTTCAAGACCGCTGCCTTACCAATTAGGACTAGCCCTCCTTAAAGCGATGCAATATACTAATTCTGCCAGGTCAAATCAATCTTTTTTTGCCCAATTTAGGACACCTTATCCCCTGGTTTTACCTCTCTGTCGAAACCAATGACTGCAAGACCGCCTTCCTTGCCTCCGGAAAGGACCATCGCTTCCGAAACACCGAAAGGCAGCGTACGCGGAGCCAGATTGGCCACCACAACCACCATCTTTCCCTTGAGAACTTCCTGATCAGGGTAGGATGATTTGATACCAGCAAAGATCTGCCGCGGTTTCTTCTCTCCCAGATCCACGCTGAGCCTGATGAGCTTGTTCGCACCTTCCACCTGGGAAGCTTCCAGGATCAGTCCGGCCCGTAAATCCACCTTGGCAAAATCCTGGATACTGATATGATCCCCCTCGGGTTTCATCGTATTATTCTCCTTCGCGGGAGAGGATGTTTTCTTCCCAATCCCGGATTTCTGTTCCTTTTGGGACTTCTCTATCTTAGCCCAGGAATCTTTCAAAGACACGGTGCGGTTGAATACCAGCGCATCCGGCCGTGAATAGCGGGAATCGAGGCAGAAATATCCTTTCCGCTCAAATTGATACCCCACGAAGGAATCCGGAGAGGCCAGGGACTGTTCCAGTTTGCAGTCTTTAAGGATCGTCAGAGACCCGGGGTTGAGAAATGCGAGGTAATCTTCCCCGGCCGCGGCCAGAGGATTCTCATCCAGAAAGAGCCGGTCATAGAGATGGACTTCCGCCGAGACGGCGTGGGCGGCCGAAACCCAGTGCAGCGTGCCCTTTACCTTGCGGCCGTCCGGAGAGTCGCCTCCCCGGGTGGCGGGATCGTAGGTACAGCGCAGTTCCACAATTCGGTCATGCTCATCCTTGATGACATCCTGACAAGTGATGAAATAGGCGTAACGCAGCCGCACTTCGCGTCCAGGAGCCAGCCGGTAGTAGCGGGGCGGCGGCTCTTCCCGGAAGTCATCCTCCTCTATGTAGAGTTCGCGGGAAAACGGTACCTGGCGGGTTCCGGCGGAAGCGTCCTCCGGATTGTTTATCGCCTCCAGCAACTCCGTTTTTCCCTCAGGATAGTTGGTAATGACTACTTTAAGCGGACGCAGCACGGCCATGACCCGGGGGGCGCGCTTGTTGAGATCTTCGCGGATACAGTATTCCAGAAGAGCCATATCCACCGTGCTGTCCCTTTTCGCCAGACCGATGCGGTCCGCGAACACACGAATGGATTCGGGAGTGTAGCCCCGCCGGCGCAGTCCGCAGACCGTCGGCATGCGGGGATCGTCCCAGCCGTCAACGTGTCCTTCCCTCACCAATTCCAGCAGTTTGCGCTTACTCATGACCGTGTAAGTGAGATTGAGTCTGGCGAATTCGATCTGCTGGGGATGGTGCACTCCCAATTGATCCAGGAACCAGTCGTAAAGCGGTCGATGAGCCTCAAACTCCAGGGTGCAGATGGAATGGGTTACCCCTTCGATGGAATCTTCCAGTCCGTGGGCCCAGTCATACATGGGATAGATACACCAGTCGTCACCGGTGCGGTGATGCGAGGCGTGCAGAATGCGGTACATCACCGGATCCCGCATATTCAAATTGGGAGAGCCCATGTCTATTTTGGCCCTCAGGACCCTGCTGCCGTCCGGGAATTCCCCCCGGCGCATGCGCCGGAAGAGATCCAGGTTCTCATTGATGGATCTGTTCCTGTAAGGGCATTCCTTGCCGGGCTCGGTCAGGGTGCCGCGGTATTCCCGTATCTCTTCAGCCGAGAGATCGCAGACGTAAGCGGCCCCTTGTTGAATCAACTGTTCGGCGTATTGATACATTTGTTCAAAATAGTCCGAGGCGAAGAAGAGCCTGTCGCCCCAGTCGAATCCCAGCCATTTCACATCCTCGATGATGGAGTTGACGTACTCATCTTCTTCCTTGGCGGGATTGGTGTCGTCAAAACGGAGATTACACAAGCCGCCGTAATCCCGGGCCAGGCCGAAATTCAAACAGATGGACTTGGCGTGACCGATATGCAGATATCCGTTGGGTTCTGGAGGAAAACGGGTCACAACCCGGCCCCCGTTCTTACCGTTTTTAATATCCTCGTCGATTATCGAACGAATGAAGTTCTGAGGAGTAGTCCGTTCCTCCGTAGACATAACGTCGGCTCCTGTTAATAAATTATCCGATTTTCCTCGCCAGCCAGCTCAGCTTCTGCCTGATTGCTCCGTAGGAGCAGGTCTCATTGCAACAAAGACAGTTGATGCATTTATCATAGTCCATTACTGGATACCCCCCCTCCATCCGGATGGCATCGACCGGACAGCTGCGGGCGCAGTCTTCACAACCCACGCAGATATCCCGATCGGCCTCGGGCTTTACCCAGATCAGCTTGGCCACCAACCGCATCAGGGACTGTGGGACCAGTTTGACGAGATGGTTGGAGGGCAGGGAAAACGGTGCGATCCGGCTGAGATCGATAGCGTCGCCTTTCACATCAATGTTTTCGCTGTCAACCTGGCCCAGCCCCCGCTCGGCCGCGATCCGCACCGTGTCGATCTCTCCCTGTCTGAATCCCATGATCCCGCTGGCCATCGCGTCCAGGGCGACTCCATCCGGGGAAGCCAGAATAAGACCGGGATGCGTCAGCTGTCCGGTGGCCGGCCCGTTACCCTCCATGGCCGTGATCCCGTCCATGATATGCAGGGCCGGCTTCACACAGGAGTAAATATCCACCAGCCGTTCACTGAATACCAGAGGATGGGGAAACAATTTGTGAAAATTAGCCTTCTGCAGCCCAGGCAGAGTGCCGAATAAATTCTTGATGGCTCCGGTGTACAGGGTAAAGCCGTGCGTCTTCATTTTGGGAAGATTAATGACCACATCCGCTTCCAACACAGCCCGGGCCAGGTGATAGTCCTGGCCATTCACCCGCCGGACTTCAGTGCCTCCTGCTTCAAAATTGATGAGGTCTACTCCTGAACGCCGGCAGACTTCCTGAAAGCCGGTGTTGCGCCAGCAGCGCTCCACTCCTTTAATGGCGCCGGAGGGACTGTCACCGACCACGACTTTAGCGCCCAGGGCTTTGACCTGATTGATCACCGCTTCCAGAATCAGAGGATGAGTGGTTACCCCTCTCTCCGGCTCCCGGGCCGACAGCATGTTCGGTTTAAGCAACACCGTTTGTCCGGCCCGTACCATCGTATTCAAACCGCCCAGAGCGGCAAGGGCTCGCTCTATTCCAGCGGTCACCGCTTCTTTCTCATAGACCTTGCAGCTGATAATAGCGACCGGTGATTTCATGCATCATACCCTTACAAACATTTTACCCGGCAGCTGCCTCACATATCCTTTCAGCTCCAGGGAAAGAAGCAGGGCCAGGACCTCCGACGTTGTGCTGCTGCTGCCGGTGGCCAGTTCATCCACATGTATGGGCTCGGTTGCCAGACCGGTGAGAAGATCCTCTTCTTTTTCAACCAGGGTGGGCCTCTCCGGCTGAACCGATCTCCCCTCCGGCGAGGGTAACGTAAGTCGCAGGCCGGCCAGAATATCTTCACAGTTTTCCACCAGGATGGCCCCCTGTTTAATGAGGCGGTGGCAGCCTCTCGTCTTGACGCTGCGGATCTCTCCCGGCACGGCAAACACTTCCCTGCCCTGGTCCAAGGCCATGTAGGCCGTGATTAATGCGCCGCTCTTCTCACCCGCCTCGACCACCAGCGTCCCCAGACTCAGTCCGCTGATGATACGGTTGCGGCGGGGAAAATATCCGGCCATGGGCTCCGTCCCAAGAGGGAACTCCGAGATCAGGGCACCCCGCTCCGCCACCGCAGCGTACAGTTTGTTATTTTCCGGCGGATAGACAATATCAACACCACAGCCCAACACCGCTACAGTGGAACCGGGACCGGAAAGTCCTCCCCAGTGAGCCTGGGTGTCTATTCCTCTGGCCAGGCCGCTCACCACCGTCACAGACCTTCGGGACAGCTCACTGGAAAAGTGTTTGGCAGCCCATTGCCCGTATTGCGACGAGGCCCGCATTCCCACCACGGCCAGACAATTACCGTTCAGCAGCTCCGTCTCTCCCCGCACGAAAAGGAGTGTGGGGGGATCATAAATCGTCTTAAGCAGGGAGGGATAGTCCTCATCCCAGAAGGAGATCAATCTCACGCCGTGTTTTTCCATGAGAGAGAGCTGCCTGCCGGCGAACGAATTATCGATCCCGGCCGCAAAGTTTTGAGCAGTCTTCTCATCCAGTGAACGGGTCGCTTTAAGTTCCGACGGAGAAGCCGACAGTACCCCTTCGGGCGTACCGAAATGAGCGATAAGCTTCCGCATGCGGTTCGGGCCCACACCGGGGATATGTGCAAGCGTCAATAATGCCTTATGATTCATCACTCCCTTCCAAAAGGGAAAAAGTGGCGGCCAGCAGTTCGGTAATCCCTTCTCCGCTTGCCGCCGAAATCCCGTGACACTCACGTCCGTTTATCGTCTCAGGCAAAGATCCCCGTTTTTCCGGATCCAGAAGGTCAATCTTCGTAAGCGCCACGATTCCCGGTTTCTTGAGGAGATCGCCGTGGAATGAATCGAGTTCGCTGAGCAGAAGTCGCAAGGTACTCTCCGGATCTTCATTCTGGCAGTCTATAAGGAAAACCAGCAGTCTGGTGCGTTCAATATGCCGCAGGAAACGGTCTCCCAACCCCTTGCCCCGGGATGCTCCCTCGATGAGACCGGGAATATCGGCAAACGTGGCGCTTTTTTCTTCATCCAGCCGCACGATCCCCAGGTTGGGAACCAGGGTGGTAAAAGGATAATCAGCGATGCGGGGACGAGCCGCAGAAACGACCGAAAGCAGTGTGGATTTGCCAGCATTGGGCAGGCCTACCAGTCCCACATCCGCCAACAGCTTCAGTTCCAGACGGACTGATATGCTTTCCCCCGCTCCCCCCGGCGTGGCAAAATCGGGCGCCTGACGCGTTGGAGTGGCAAAATTACTGTTGCCAAGTCCGCCCCGCCCCCCCCGGACGATGACACTGCGCTGTCCGGCCTCCTTCAGGTCGGTAATGAGAAGGCCTGATTCATCATCGTACACTTCTGTCCCGGGAGGCACCGGGATGATTACATCATCACCGTTTTTACCCGACTGTTTTTTCCCCCGGCCGTTCTCTCCGTTTCCGGCCCGGAAACGGCTGCGATGCCGCAGATCGACCAGCGTGGACAGGTTCGCCCGGGCCTCGACGATGACGCTTCCTCCCCGCCCCCCGTCACCGCCATCCGGACCGCCCTTGGGGACATATTTCTCCCGCCGGAAACTGACGCAGCCGTCACCTCCTTTACCGGCCGTGACCCGGATCGAGACTTCATCGATAAATTTCATTAAAAAATCCGCATCTGAAACGGTGAATCAAAAAAGGCAGTGTTTTAAACACCGCCTTTTTAAAATCGCCTGCCAGGGAAATTCCAGCAGATGAACCTCCGAATTTACCGGTTCGTCAGCTGGAAAATCACCCGAATCATAACCCACACTTCTACCGGTTTGTCCCGCTGCATGGCCGGCTTCCATTTTGTCTTCTTCACTGCGTCAGCGGCCGCCTGATTCAAAATATTGTTGTCACTTTTACCGATTTGAGTATGCAGTACATTGCCTTTCACATCGATATGCGCGTTAACAAAGACGATACCTTCTATCCCCGCCTTAATTGCGATTTCGGGATAGACGATGTTGCGCTGCAGCCGATCCCAGCCGCCGATGGGCTCGGGACGTTCATCAAAGGCGACGAAAAATGGCTGATCACCGCCACCATCCAGCGCTGGTGGCTGGGGCGGCGCTTCGGTCTCCAGATCCAGATCGGTAAAATCGATGGTTTCGTCCTCCGGCAGATCTTCATCCTCGGACGCGATTGGCACCGTCGGCCTGCTCGGGGCCGGGGCCGCTTTCTCCTGTTTGGTCTGAGGAATATCTTCCACCGTCAGCGCTTCCATTTTGACATCCTGAAGCTGGGAGTGCCTCACCACCTTCTTATACCCCTGCATGAGGATGATATGAAGGATGAGAGAAATCACCAGCCCCAGTTCCAGCACCCGTTTATACTGGAATTTCAGATCGGCTTCTTTTCTCTTTTTTATCATCATCACCCCCTACTGACCAGATTTTGCGCAATAGTTGATTCTCAGAGCACCTGCTTCGCGCAGTTCCTGATGAATTTGTGTCACCAGGTCCATCTTGGCCGCTCTGTCTATTTTCAGAGAGGTGGTAATCAAGCTGTTTTCATTCACCTTCTCATACATTACACGCCGGAGTTTGTTAACTTGATCCAAAATCTTGTCATCTATGGATATCTCTCCCTCAGCATCGGCCCAGATATTGACTACATTCTTCTTGGCCTCCAGTTTTTCGATCTTCTTGGCCGTGGGAAGGTTCACCGGCAGTCCGGAAAACTGTCTGAAAACAGTGGTAACCATAAAAAACAGAAGGAGCATAAATACGATATCCGGCATGGATGCCGTTGGTATCTCCTCGCTGATTTTACATTTTCTTTTAAACGCCACGTTTATTCTCCCCAGTTTACATCTCAGGTTCGGCTATGGAAATACGCTTGGCCTCCGCTAGCTGCACCTGATCGAGTACACTGATATAGGTCTGGTATAATGTATTTCTGCCGGTCTTTATTGAGACGGTAAGCTTGTCGTTTTGGGCCAGCCGCTGTTTGATAATCTCACGTATACGCGAAATCTCCGTCATCTCGTCATCCAGCATGACCTCGCCTGCATCATTGATCCAGATAGAGGCGATGTTTTGCTTGGGAATCGGTTTCGCTTCACCCTTGGGCGGCAGAGCCAGCCCCAGACCCTTGTCCAGATCCAAGCTGGTGGTTACCAGAAAGAAGGTTAGGAGAAGAAACGCAATGTCCGCCATAGACGATGTCGGGATGGCAACAACCCGTTCTTTGCGTTTTTCGAGCATCATGGCTCAGTTCCCCCCTATTTCACCGCATGTTCGATCAGATGATCAACCAGTTCCACCGAACTCTCTTCCATGTCGATAACCAGACGATCAACCTTTGAAACGAAATAGTTATGGAAGATCTGAATTATCATGGCCACAATAAGTCCAAACAGAGTGGTGAGCAACGCTACCGAGATACCGTTGGCAACGATCGAAGGAGAGATGTCATTGGCGTTCTTGATATCATCGAAGGAAATGATCATTCCTCGTACGGTTCCGGTAAAACCGAGCATGGGAGCGAGGGTGATAACCGTGGAAAGCCAAATCAGTCCTCTTTCCAGAAAGGCCATTTCAATTGATCCTGCATTGGCGATCGACTTCTCAACATACTCGGGTCCGCGGTCGGCTCTCTGCAGACCGGCATGAAATATTGAGGCCACCGGACCGGGAGTCTTCTCGCATACATCCATAGCCGCACTTATACCACCCTTATCAAGAGCATTGGTAACACTGGCCATGAACTTTCTCGTATTCACGCTCGCCTTGCTTAAGGAGATGAAACGCTCAATGCTGATCCCTATTCCAACAATAAGCAGGATCAGAATGGGCCACATGAAGCCGCCACCTTGAATAAACATTTCAACCATCTCTTACTACCCTCCATGCTTGGTTAAAAATTGAGATAGAATATTCGTCGAGTTTCGACTCTCATAACAATGTTTGATTAGTATAACCAATTCGAGAAAAAAAGTCAATGTTTTTTTTCCCGACTCTATGTTTAATCGAAACAAGAAACTAGCCGACAGGATAGCCCCTCGCTTATATTACAGATGAGTGGCTACTGCTTCGGCCACTTCCAGAGTGGTATTACCGCCTCCCATATCATACGTTCTGACTTTTCCCGCGGCGATCACCGTTGATACGGCTCTCTCCAGCGCGTTCGCTTTATCGTTTTCTCCCAGCCAGCCCAGCATCAGTTTGGTGGTGAGCAGCATGGCCATAGGATTGGCCTTGTACTGACCGGCGTATTTGGGAGCCGATCCGTGAGTCGGCTCAAATACAGCGTAGGAATCTCCTATATTTCCGCTGCAGGCAAAGCCCAGTCCACCTACCAATTGAGCGCAGAGATCCGAGACGATATCCCCGAACATATTGCTGGAAACCAGGACGCCGTAATTCTGCGGATTTTTCACCAGCCACATGCACATGGCGTCGATATTCGTTTCCCAGAGATCGATTCCGGGGTATTCCGCCGCTATCTTGCGGGCCTCACGCACCATGAGCCCGGAAGTCTCCCGGATGACATTGGGTTTCTCCACCACTGTCACCGTCTTATAGCCGTGTTTCTTGGCATATTCAAAGGCGTCGCGGATGATATTGCGGCAGGCCTGTCTGGTAAAGATACGGCAGCTCAGAGCCAGATCGGCCAGATCAGTGCCGGAAAATTTCTTTGCCTTGGGGTGCAGGTCCAGAAGCGTCTGCATTAACGTCTCGGGCACGGGATGGAATTCGACGCCGGAATACAATCCTTCCGTGTTTTCCCGGAAAACGACCAGATCAATATCGTCACGGTAGTTAAGCGGATTACCTTTATAGGCCTTGCAGGGCCGCAGATTTGTGCGCAGATCGAACTCCTGTCTCAACCTGACAATAGGGCTGAAATATTTCATCCCCTTCCCCTGGAGCTCGGGAATCAACTCCGCTTCCGCTTCCTCCTTGGGTTTTGACGTGATGGCGCCGAAAAGGCAGCAATCGGTGTTATTTAAAAGTTCAATCGTCCTGGGAGGCAGGGGATCTCCTTCCGTTCTCCAGAATTCCCAGCCGATGTCTCCCTTCTGGTATTCGGCATCTACTGCCAGCCTATCCAACACCAGCTGGGCAGCCTCCATAACGTCGACTCCGATGCCGTCACCGGGAAGAAGTGCAATTCGATATTTAGCCATAGAATACACCCTTTCTTCTGTTATCTATACGAATTAACAGGTTTGATCCCTTGAAAGTATTTTTATCTAAAGATCAATCGCCAGTGAAATCTTGTGTGAATCCCCCACTCCGCTGGACAGGGGCATGTAGCCGTAATCCAGGCGGTATTTGCCCAGCGCCAAACCCAGCCCTGCCGTAAGATCAGTATCATCCTGCAGTCTGCGAAAACCAAAACGCAGGAAAATTGTGTTGCTTACGACGTATTCTGTCCCTGCTCCGAAGCACCACTCAGCATCCCTGCGGTAACCGACTTCCAATACCGTCAGCCAGGATCCTCCGGGCAAAGGTATCGGCATTGAGATGCCTCCCCGCAGGCTAAGGGGCAGCGAGATCCTTTCGCTGTCAAGTTTTTCAGTTTTGCCCAGGTTGCTCAACACCAGAGACAGACGAGGGCCTTTCTCGACCGGGAGCCAGGAAAGACCGGCATCAAGAGCGAATCCCCAGGCGTCGTACACAAAGATCTTGTCATAGAGCAGTTTGGCTCCCAGCCCCAGGGTGAATCCCGGGGCGATCTCCCGGCCCCAGCCGAATCCCAGCACCAGCTCATCCGCCGAAAAGGTGCCGGCCGGTTCGGGTGACGGCACCAGCCGCTGCTCCATCTGTCCCATATCCGTGTAGAGAAGGTACGCTCCGAATCCGCTCCTGCCCAACTGCCGAGTCAGTCCCAGGTAGCTCGAACGCACTCCTACGATCCAGCGGTGATGTGTAAAGAGGACTTCGTCTGAACCCGGCAGCGCTATCAGAGCGGGATTGTACCAGACTGCGGCCGCGCCCCGGGAAACAGCCGTCGCGGCCGTCCCCATTGCGGCGCTGCGGGCATCGACTCCCAGTGTGAGAGACAGGAAACCGTCCGCCCGGGCCTGAGACGCCGCGAGAAGAATGATGCTTATCAGGAAAGATTGTTTCATACTATAATTCCGCTTAGAAGATAATCGACCAGGTAAACACATGATTTTCCCCCGGAGCGACAGGATCCGATACCATGGCATAATCGATCCTGATGTTGGCTCCGGCGATAACCGTACGATATCCCGCTCCTAAGGTCAATTGCCCGTAGCGCAGTCCTGTACGCAGGAAGGCTCCCTGCAGCTCCCCCAGCTCCACCCCCCCCAGCACCCGCCAGGGCCTGCCTTCGATTTTTTCCGCGTCCAGCTGGGCCGTACAGAGGCCGCCGAGAAGACTCCAGGAAGTTCCGCCCCGCAGCACCCGGGGAAAACGGTCCACCGTCTGGGTGCCGAGCTCGTAGAGATTCTGGGTGTCCCAGGTATAGCGGGAACCAAGATCCCGCAGGGTGATCCCGGCGGTCACCGTGCGGGAAAGGTATACCAGCAGGCCCAGATCGATGCCGAAGCCGACGGCTGTGAAGGCATCCCCCCCGACCAGACCCGGGAAACGATGGTTGTATATCTTGGCGCTCATCCCGAAACTTAAAAATTTCACCGGCAGTACCCCGAAAGAGAGCGAGTAACAGTGTTCCATGGCGGAAAGGGTTTCGGTATGTTCACCGTTGCTGTCGCGGCCGTCAATGTCGGAAACCCCGGCGGAAAGCCAGCCCACCGCGAATCCGGCCTGCAGCTTGCCGGGGGCGTCACCCGTGAGGGACTGGGCGTAGCCCAGATAGTTCAGCCTCCGGTCCAAAGGCATAGCCCGCATGGACGCGGTGATCCAGCCGCCCTTGAGCAGCGGCAGCGCGGCGGGATTGTAATAGGCGGCGCTGCCGTCCCGGTAATCGGCAACGGAGCCTCCTCCCATACCAAGAGCCCGGGCTCCCAGCCCCATACGCGCGAAGGAGCCGGCGTTACCGGCCCGGCCCACTCCGTCGGCCAGGGTAAGGGACGGTACCAGAAAAAATCCCAGACAGACCGGAATGAGAACTTGTACTGCTCGTTTTTTTAAACACATCACATTCAGGACAATAATCCTTTCCGCCGTTTAATCCACCACCATAATCTTGCCCCAGAGAGTGGATTGGCCGCTGCGCTCGATGCGATAGAAATAGACCCCGTTGGCCACGATCTTCCCCAGGTCATTGCGCCCGTTCCAGACTTCCGTCTGATCTCCCTGGGAGCGGTATTCATCCTGCAGCAGGGTGCGGACCAATTCCATACCGAAATCGTAGATGGTCACCGTCACCTGGCAGGTCTTGTCCGTATGGTACTGCAGCCGCGCATGTCCGTCTTCCCCTGAATAATTGTCATTACTTGGTGAAAAGGGATTGGGGTAGGCATAGGTATCCGGCTGACCGTTTCTCCCGGTGGGTTGGTAAGCCCGCAGCAGGTGCCAGTCGGCTCCGCCGTTTTCCGAATAGGCGGCTCCGTCACCGCTGCCCACCCAGAGAGTACCGTCTTCCTCCACGGCCGCGCAGGCGATGTCATCCGTGTACATCGCGGCCCGGCCGTCCGCGTCGACGAGGGACGGGAATCTGGCCCAGGTTATGCCGTTATAACTCTTGTAAAGACCATAATCCGTGGCCGCGAACACGGCCCCGGAAACGGGATCGAATCCAAAATTATGGGTGAAGAGACCCGGGAGGGTCAGCTGCCAGGTCAGACCGCCGTCGTCGGTGAAGGAGACTGCCCGGATTTCATCCTCCCCCAACGCTTCGATAGTGGCGGCCCAGATGCGCTTGCGGGTTCCCAGGTTCTGGTGCCCGATGGCCACAACGAAGTTGCCGGAGATGGGCTCCTGCTGGGATTGATCGAAGGTGATCCAGGTATGTCCTCTGTCCTCGGATTTATGCACTCCGGCGGCCGAGCCCACCCAGAGATTCTCTCCGTCGAAGTGGACAGAGAATACCCGGTGGGCGAGCCGTCCCAAGGCGTCGAAGGGATAGCCGTCCACAGTGACAACCTGCCAGCTGGCGCCCATATCGTCGGATTTACGCAGGCCGCCGCCGAAACTGGTGATCCAGACCGTTTTCCCGACTAAAGCAATATCATAGGTGATATTCTGGATAACGGTGGTGGTCGGATTGTACTCCGTTACGTTTTGGGAGTCAACGGGCTGGGGGATCCAGCGCCAGCTGGCGCCGCCGTCGATGCTGCAGGAAAGACCGCCTCCCGCTTCGTACTGGCCCAGGGCGGTGGTGGTGTCGAAGGCCGTTGCCACCCAGATGGTGTCGCCGCTGGCGGCGATGGCGGAAATGCCGCCCTTCCCGATATGTTCCTCTCTTCCGAAATGCAGGAAGGATTCCCCCCGGTTGCTCGTCTGCTCCAGTCCCTGGCCGCCGCCGATCCAGACCGTCGCATTGTGGATGAGAATATCGTTGATATAATTGCTGCTTATCCTCTCGACCGGCGTTCCCTCCAGCAGAAAGGAATGTTTCCGCAGGGTCTGGGCCGGCAGGGTGCCGACGCTCAGCAGGCAAAGCAGGAATATGCCGTGTATACTGATTTTCATCTTACTCGACCACCGTGATATAGTGAGTCAGGGTATCGCTCACCGCTCCGGAACGGTCCTCCGCCAGATAATCGAAACGGTAGCGCCCCAGGTTATTTTGGGTGCTGATACTGACCATGATGGACCAGATGCCGTCCAGGGCCTGAAGATCGCCGTGGCTGCCGTCATCGTACATGGGAAAGGGATTCCCCTGTGACGAACTGCCGTCCGGCTGGGTCACCTGGAAATAGACCTTGGTGATGTCGGAGAGTCCCGAAGGATCGTCTCCCCTGACTGCCAGGAGAAATGGACCTGTAGTGGAACGGGAAACGGTGTCCGGTGCCGAAAGATCCGACAGGGTTGGCGGCCCTTCAACTGTTATGATCGTCAGGTCCCGCACCAGGGGCAGACTTCGCGCTCCGGCCTGGTCCACGGCCTGAAAGCGCAGTTTGTAGGCGCCGCCGCTGGTCACCTTGCCGGCAAGCTCCCCGCCATAGGTGAAGACCGAATCCGCGGCCTTTTCATCTCCGTTTATTCCGGCGTCGTTCATCAGCGCTCTGTAGATGCTGTTGCCCGATCCGGCCGGGTAGAAATCCAGCCAGACCGAATCGATATCGGCCTGCCCGTTGCCGTCGCTGACCACAACCGTGGCTCTGAATTGATCGAGATCCGCAAAAAGAATGGAATCCGGACTGACAGAATCAAAGAGGCGGGGCCGCTGGTTTGCCAGCGCATCGACCGCCTCGAAACTGCCGGAAAGGGTGTCGCTGTGGTTTCCACTGTTATCAACGGCGAAGATCCAGTAGCCGTAGGTTCCGGCCAGACTGTCGATGAGCTCTCCGCTGACGAGGGTGGTGAATACGCCGTCATCAGGGATGATGTCGGCACCACTGCCGTCATCCTTCAGGGTGTCACTGTAGAGGATCTCCCGTCCGTCCAGCGGCTGGATCAGAAGCCGTACCAGGTGGATGTCCGCCAGACCCTGGGGATCGGCGGCCTGGACTGAGACAACGTTGCTGTCGGTTGATTGCAGATAGACCGTGTCCGGCAGAGAAAGTTCTGAAACTGCGGGGAGGAATGCATCACTGATAAGAGGCTGGTCCAAGCGGCAGCGCGCCAGGAACAGTGTCAGGGAAAAGAACAGAAACAATATGACTGATCTGTTTCTCACAAACGCTCCTAAAATGAAAAAACCGAACCAGGTTCGGATCGCTTAGAAATTATAAAACCGGCACCACAATGTCAAGGTATTTCCATTTCTCCGGGACCGCCTTAGATTACAAAATAATAAAAGGAAAAATAATCTTATCACGCCTGAGTCGGATGACTGCTCCGCAGTGCTTTCATCCATGCCTCCCCGGCTCTCGGCCTTTTCATCCGGAAAGAAGCAGCCCCCTTCCTCCCGACGGCTCGGGATCCGGAAGAGGGCCTTTCTTCAGGTTGGGAATTTATGAAAAACCCGTTTGTTTATTTCTCTGCCAGTTTTTTATACATCTGGTAGCGTTCCACCGCGACCTTTGAAAACTCGTTCCAGAAACCATCCACCCGGTCCGGGAAGGTCTGCTTCAGGGTAGTGTAGCGCTTTTCACCCTTGAGGAACTCCTTCACGTCCATGGTCGGCTCCTTGGAATCGAGGATGAAGGGATTCTTGCCTTCCTTCTTCAGATCGGGATTGTAGCGGTAGAGCAACCAGTAGCCGGAATCGACCGCCTTCTTCTCCTCCTGCTGGGTATGGGCCATGTCGAAGCCGTGATTGATGCAGGGGGCGTAGGCGATGATGATCGAAGGACCGTTGTAGGCCTCGGCCTCCTGCAAGGCTTTGATAAGCTGATTCTTGTTGGCGCCCATAGCCACGGAAGCCACATACACGTAGCCGTAGCTCATCATCATCAGGCCCAGATCCTTTTTCACGGTGGGCTTGCCCGCCTCGGCGAATTTTGCCACCGAACCCAGGGGAGTGGCCTTGGAGGCCTGGCCGCCGGTGTTCGAGTACACCTCGGTGTCCATGACCAGCACGTTGATGTCTTTACCCGAGGCCATGACATGATCCAGTCCGCCGTAGCCGATATCGTAGGCCCAGCCGTCGCCGCCAAAGGCCCAGACGCTCTTGGGTACGAAGTAGTTCTTGAGCTCATCGATCTTCCTGAGCACCTTCCTGGCCTCCCCGTCCGCCTTTTTCAGCGCTTCCGGGAGAAGTTTCTGGATCTTGGCGGTATTGACCTTCACCTCGTCGGCTTTGGTCTCCCATAGTTCCTTCGCCTTTTTCAGGGCTGTTTTCAGGGAGGCGTCGATATTCATTTTCAAAGCCTTCTCAACGTTATAGAGCAGCTGTTTTCTATTGGCGTTCACGGCCAGCCGCATGCCGAATCCGTATTCGGCGTTGTCTTCGAAGAGAGAGTTGGCCCAGGCCGGTCCCTGTCCGTTCTTGTTCACCGTGTAGGGAATAGAGGGGAAGTAGGCGCCCCAGATGGATGAGCAGCCCGTGGCATTGGCGATGATGAGCCGGTCGCCGAAGAACTGGGTGATCAGCTTCACGTAGGGTGTCTCACCGCAGCCGGCGCAGGCCCCGGAGAACTCAAGCAGGGGCTGCTTGAACTGGCTGCCCTTGACCGTCTCTTCCTTGACCGCCTGGCTGGGGACGTCTTCCGGCAGTGAGAGGAAGAATTTCAAATTTTCGTTTTCACCCGTCTCCCGCTCTTCTTCGATGGGTTTCATCTCCAGAGCCTCTTTGGGACATTCGTTCACGCAGTCCATACAGCCGACGCAGTCCTCGATGAAGACCTGGATCTTGTAATCGTAAGTGTCGGCATCCTTGCCCAGGGCCTTGAGTGTCTTGAAGGTTCCCGGCGCCTTTTTCAGGAGGCTCCGTTCGATGAGTTTGGGCCGGATGGCCGCGTGGGGGCAGACGAAGGAACAGGCGTTGCACTGGATGCAGTTATCGGCGATCCAGTGAGGCACCATGGGAGCCACGCCCCGTTTCTCATACTGGGTGGTGCCGGAGGGAACGAAACCGTCGATGGGCATGAGTGATACCGGGATGTCATCGCCCTTGTCGCGCATGATCGGTTCCATTACATTCTTCACGAAATCGCTGGCGTCATCCGGAACCAGCTTCTTGGGAGTGAAATGTTCCGCGGGAAGTGTATTGGGAATGGCGATCTCTATCAGGGCCTCCTCGGCCTTGTCCACCGCCTTCCAGTTCATCTCCACCACTTCGTCGCCCCGGCTGCGGTAGGTCTTGTCGATGGCCTTTTTAATGAGCTTAATAGCCTCGGCCTTGGGCAGGACGTTGGAGATAATGAAGAACGCCGCCATCATCACGGTGTTGATCCTGCCGCCCAGGCCCACTTCGTTGGCGATCTTCAGGGCGTCGATGTTATAGAATTTTATTTTCTTGTCGATGATGGTCTGCTGAATCTCCTTGGTGAGATGATTGAAGGCCTCATCCTGAGACCAGTTAGAGTTGAGCAGGAAGATACCGCCCTCCTTGATGCCTTCCAGCACATCGTAGCGGCCGATAAAAGCCTGATTGTGGCAGGCGATGAAATCGGCGTTCTTGATAAGATACGGGGACTGGATGGGCTCATTGCCGAAACGCAGATGGCTGCGGGTCACGCCGCCCGACTTCTTGGAATCGTACTGGAAGTAGCCCTGGGCGTTCATATCGGTGTTGTCGCCGATGATCTTGATGGAGTTCTTGTTGGCCCCCACCGTGCCGTCAGCTCCCAAGCCCCAGAATTTGCAGGAGATGGTCCCCTCGGGAATGGAGTCGATCTGATCCTTCACCGGGATGGAGGTGCCGGTCACATCATCATTGATCCCCACCGTGAAGCCGTGACTGCAAGTGCTGTCCAGATGATCGTAGACCGCCTTGATCATGGGAGGAGTGAACTCTTTGGAGGAAAGCCCGTAACGGCCGCCGATGATCGTGATGTCGCCGCGGCCCTTCAGCGCGGCCACCACATCGAGATAGAGCGGCTCGCCGATGGAGCCCGGCTCCTTGGTGCGGTCCAATACGGCGATTTTCTTTACTGACTTCGGCAGGGCCTTGACAAAATGCTCCACCGAGAAGGGGCGGTAGAGCCGCACCTTGATCAGACCCAGTTTGGCGCCCTTGCTGTTCAGGTAACTCACCGTTTCATGTATGGCCTCGCAGCCGCTTCCCATGGCCACGATCACCTTGTCGGCGTCGGGAGCGCCCACGTAATCGAAAAGATGGTACTGGCGGCCGATCTTTTTGGCGAGCAGATCCATATACTCCTGCACGATGGCGGGGGCGGCCAGATAGTACTTGTTCACCGTTTCCCGGCCCTGAAAATAGACATCGGGATTTTCGGCACCCACTTTCACCCCGGGATGTTCCGGATTGAGGGCGCGCCGGCGGAACTCCTCGACATATTTCCGATCCACCATCTCTGCCATGGTCTCGTAGTCAATCACTTCGATCTTCTGGATCTCATGGGAATTGCGGAAGCCGTCGAAGAAATTCAGGAAGGGGATCTTTGTCTTCAGAGTGGCCAGATGGGAGACAACGGCGAGGTCCATGATTTCCTGGATGGAGCTGGCGGCAATCAGGGCCCAGCCGGTGTTGCGGGCCGACATCACGTCGGAATGGTCTCCGAAGATGGAGAGGGCCTGACAGGCCAGGGACCGGGCCGAAACATGGAAGACCGAGGGCAGCATCTCGCCGGCGATCTTATGCATGTTGGGCAGCATGAGCATGAGTCCCTGAGAGGCGGTGAAGGTGGTGGTAAAGGCACCGCCGGAGAGGGAGCCGTGCACCGCACCCGAAGCGCCGGCTTCGGACTGCATCTCGATGACATCAACCACCTGTCCGAAAATATTTTTAAGGCCGTTGGCGGCCCAGACGTCCGCCATCTCCCCCATGCCGGAAGAGGGAGTGATGGGGTAGATAGCGGCTACATCGCTGAAGGCATAGGCAACGTGGGTCGCCGCCGTATTGCCGTCCATCGTTGCTTTCTTGAATTTCTTCATACTTTTCGTTCCTTGTTTTATAGACATACCTGAAAAAACTTTAATGTGATCTTTTTCTCGTAAGCGGCCCTGGAAAGATAGTAAATCCAGGGACAAAAAGACCCGCGAAGTCATATAAAGTACAGAATTCTGCTCTAAAAATCAAATTTATTATGTGTTTTCCAGAACATTTTTTCTACGCTTTCCCATCCTGAGCATTCGTCTATTTCCCCGGCCGGGATAATGTCCGGGAGTGAGTCCATCGGGATACGGCGGACTGCATCTTTGGGAAAGAAAACGGATCGCTTCATCTGCTGGAATGTCTCGGAAATTCCCTTTCTATTTGGGACAGGACCGTTAGAGGGCCCGCGCCTTGATGTTGCGGAAGCAGATCTGCTTGCCGTGATCCTGCAGGGCGAAGACTCCGGATTTTGCTTTGCCGTAGTGGGGATAGTCTTTCCACTTGCAGTCGGCGACCCGCTCTTCCCAATCCTTGGTCCAGGCTTGAAATTCCAGGATCTTCTCGTCGTTGAGCCAGTGCTCCACGTGTCCGTTATGAAAAACGATCCGGGCCAGGTTCCACTCCCCCGCGGGATTCAGGGTTTTGTTGGGTCCGGGCAGGTGCATGGCGTAATCGGCCCCTGTCTTCTGCCACTCTTCCAGTTTGCCGGGATAGCCGGTGTCGTCGATGAGCTGATATTCGGGTCCCGTCTCCGGCGGGCCGTGGAATTCAGGGCCTTCCAGGACATGGTAGAAGATGCCGCTGTTCCCTTCAGCCTCGATTTTCCACTCCAGCGACAGTTCGAAATCGGCAAACGGCTTGTCGTATACGATATCTCCCCCGCCGCCGGTGTTGACCAGCATGCCGTCCTGCACCGCCCAGCCTCCCTTTAACGTATCGCTGTTGAAGGAGCGCCAGCCGGTCGTCGTCTTGCCATCGAAGAGCAGCTGCCAGCCCGCCGTCTTCTCCGCCGGCGTCAGGGTATTCTCCGCAACCTGAACGGATCGGCAGGAAATGAATATCACCAGCGCGCCTAATAGAACAAGTAATCCCTTTTTCATGATACCAGTCCTGTTTTTATGAATGTCTGGAACAATATACAGAAAATAGCAAAGCGACACAACGGCGGTGATAAAAAAATACCACTTGATTCGGGGCCGGCAGCCGGATTCTTTTCGCTGGAAACATTAGTACAATATTCAACATAACCGACAGATCAACTCCTCAAATACTGACATTTCTGCCACTTTCTGATATTGTTTTTCAAGCATTATTAAGCGAGTACATAACTGTAAAAAAATAGTACTTGACAAATAAGGATGAGAATTTTACTTTAGTTAATATTTATCAAACATATCACCTGCTGCACCGAACATCTGCACTGCTGTGTTGCCAAATCCCGGGGAGGGGCTAGGTTTAACAGATAAGATGTAGAAGGTAAGGTGCGTCTTATTCTTTCTTTTTTCCCATAAGTTCATTGCGGCCAGGATGGCGCCCATTGGACCGGCCTTCCGGCTGCGGCCCGGGATCAAGTCAGCCCTCAAGTAATATAGGATGGGCCTGTGGCCCCTGAAATAGCATGACACTATACGAGAATCAATAATAGAACATTTTCGTGTGGCACGACCCTTGGGGTCGTGTAATACAGAAGAAAGATGGGCCACAGGCCCATCCTACAAAACTTTTCGTCTACGAACGGGGTCATCTCACAATGTGACACAAATCGGATTCCCAAAAGGGATATCCGGGGATGAATTATGCCCGGATAGATTATATTATTAGACGAATAATAAAAGGAGTTAAGATGAATGTTCGTAACATCTCCGCAATCCTGCTTTTACTCGTCTTTTTATTCGCGCCGCTGCTCCAGGCACAATCCGAGGTTGAGGATTCAACCGCATTCGATGTCGGAGGCTTGAAACTGATTGACAGGGATGGTAACACTATCCTCCTCAGTAAGTACCAGGGAAAGATCACCGTGCTCTATCTCTGGTCCTACGGCTGAAGCTCCTGCTACACGGAGTTTCCGTATTTCAACAATCTGTATGAGAAATTTCAGGATGGTAACAGGATCGCCTTCATCTCTGTCAATACGAGCACCAATGAGTTGGGACGCAAGTACGCCCGCATCTACTACCGGAAGATGAAATGGCGGGCGCCCCTGCTCTATGACAGCGGATCCATCGAAAAATATCTAAAAATAAAAAGCGAACCCGTTACTGTGATTATCGGTCCGGATTCCCGCATCCTTTTAAGCTATAACCAGCATCAGCCGGAGAAGGATTATATCACACTCATGAGCGCGAAGCTGAATGAAGCGTTCCAGGGACTGCCGGCCGGCCAGGGAAAAGACACCATTCCAGAGGAGGGGAAATAATGTTAGTGAAAAGGAAAGCACTTCTGATCGCCATTCTTCTTTTGACCCAAGCCGTCATAGCAGTTACGGCGGCCGCACAATCTGCTCCGCCGGATACAATACTCTACCTCCCCTTCGATGGCAGTACCCTGGACCAGGGCCCGCTACGGATCGAAAACCGGGCCGGAGGAACATTCAATTACGGCCCCGGGATACGGGGAGAAGCCGCCTTTTTCGACGGCGAAAACAACTTTCTTAAATTTCCCGACCGGACCGAACTGCGCCTGTCGAAACAGTTCACCATCTCTTTCTGGTTCAAATTGGAACGGCCCCTTGACATAAAAAAATATCAGATGCTCCACATCCTCCGGTTTGAGACGGATTCAGTGCGCTGGAGTTCAGCGCTCTCCCTCGCTTTCGAAGAAGACGGTCTGGACGCTCGTTTCACTCATCGAACCGGCGAGATAAGCTTTACCGGTGGCGCCACCGGAACCGACGATCTCGAATTTGATCCTGCGGTCTGGTATCACTTCATTCTGACGCATAAATCCGGGCAGACCTCTCTATTGCTTCTTGATGAAAAGAATGTCCCCCTCAGTTATCGCAACAATCCTTTCCTCCCCGATCCTAATTTTGAGCAAATGGGATTTTATCTGGGCGGTGTCGATCGGCACGGGTTGCCCGAACAATTGCTGGATAGAATTCTTTCATACCGCGGTTACCTGGATGAATTCATCGTGCTCGCCGAACCGGTCGATGTACCGGATCTTTTCCGGCAGGCTTTCAATAAGGCATCCGATGAAAAGATTGCTCCCTTTCTGGAACGTCAAACGTACGATTTGATTAACTATCCTTTATTTGGATTGAACGATTACGTCGATCCTCTCACCTACCTTGATCTTCTGCTCTCCAGGGATCGGCTCAATCCTGCCTTATTTCTGGAACGCTGGAAATCGTTGAAACGGCTGAAAAAGGAGGAGGAATACCGTCCCCTCATCGAAAAGGAAATCGACTTTGTACTGCAGCAGTGCCCGGCCAGCGAATACAATCTAACTGTGGCCCTGCAGGGCTGTCGCCTGCTGGGGCGGGAGAAGCAGATAATACAGCTGGAGGACCGCATCGCCGCTGAGTTCCCCGAAAGCGCCATCGCCCGGAAACGACGGATCCTTGCCAAGAATCCTCTGCTGAAGATTGTCGATCCCGATCCCTGGATTGCTCCCAGGGACACCCTCTATCCTGATGTTGTTATCGGCCAGTCCATCATGGATACTCCCGAAGAAGAGCTTGATCCGAATTACGTGCTCATGGGGATCTACGGTATCGCTGTGAACAGTCAAGGAAACATCTTCGTCGCCAGCCGGCAGACTTTTCAGATCAGCAGTTTCGATGAAAACGGCCTGTTCCTGCAGAGCTACGGACCCAGCAGCGAGATGCGGCAGTGCCTCTCCTGTCTGAGAGCGATGCGCTTTAATGAGCGGGGCAATCTCATGGGCGTCTCCAGCAGGGTGGATACCATCATGTATTGGACACTCTCCCTTCCGGAAGGAACCTTTACCCTGCTCGGTCGCGGTGAAAGCAAGCAGCCTTTCTACGATCCGATTCCCTATTCCCGGGATCATTGGGCCGCCGCCAGATTTATGACGAAAGTCTATGATTACCAAAAGGACATCAAGGGAGAAGCACTGCGGGATTACCGGACGGACGACAAGGTAATCACGCTCTTCGATATCACCGCGAAAAAGGGATCGCTGGATATTAAATCCCTGGGCAGCCTGGGGAATGAGCTCACCGACGGCGGCACCCTGGAAGGCAGGTTTGATCATTTTACCCTCTGCACCCTGAATGACGTTTCCTATGATTTCGACGGTCAGGGAAATGTCTATCTGGCCCACCGATTTCTGCCGCGTTTCCGCAAGGTTTCCAGCGCCGGAAAGCTGCTCTTCGATTACGAATTTGACTTTTTCCGGGATATGAAAATAACACCGATGATGGGATTGGGTAACGGGTATAGATTAAACAGCTGTTTCAGCGCGGTGCGCTCGACGAATGAGGGGAAATGCATCCTTCTGATGCATAACAGAATATTTTTTACTGATACCACCGGAAAGGTAATTAAGTCGTGCCTTCTTGCCAACCCGCAGGATAGTAAAAATCCCCACCTTTCACTTGATGTGGGCTACTCCTATGGGGATAAAATGATGTTTATGACCAGGGACGGCTCCAAATTGTACGCTGTCTCGGGCGGGAATAAAATATACGTATTTAATCCGACATGGTAACACCGACGGATGACTATACGAGAATCAATAATAAAATATTTTCGTGTGGAACAACCCTTGGGGTCGTGTAATACAGGAAGTAAATGGGCCACAGGCCCCATCCTACAAAATGACAAAGGCCGCTCCATCAAGAGCGGCCTTCTTTATCATCTATCCGTATAATATATTTTATCCTACACCCGGTGATTGGCAATGAGCAGGGTCTTGGGATCCAATTTAAGCATTAATTTGCCCACATCCTGGTTATCATGATCCTTCAACAGCTGCAGATCGACGTAGTTCGCCGTGGGATTCAGCATGATGATCAAGGACAAATAGGCGGCAAAATGATGCACCGGCGCGGGGATGCCCTTCTCGTCCAGATCGAGGGCGTGGCGGTGCAGTGTGGCTGAAAACCAGATCTCCGCGTCATAGGCGGCTGCGAATTCCTTCCAGAAAACAAAGTCCTCTTCTTTGGCCTTATAAAATGAAAAGCCGTCCACGATGAAAAGATGAGGCCGGAAATCAGTAGTGGTGACAAACTGTTCTATATTGAATTTCACCTGCTCCAGTTCCGCCTGGCGAAAATGGAGAATGAGTCTGTTCCTGATCATCTGATCGAAGTTATCGAGAGGATTTTCCAGCTGGTAGCTGCGGGCCACCTCGTCGAAGACCTGTTTGTACCAGCGTTTGATGTGGCTGGGCTCTTCCGCGAAAGAGATATGGATCACCCGCTTGTCATTGAGCATGCAGTCAGTGGCCAGATGCACCATACAGGCAGTCTTGCCCACCCCCTTGCGGGCCGCAAAGACTCCGAGGTTTCCTGCCCCCAGACCGCCGTGGGTGGTCTTCTCAAGAATCCGGATTGGGCTGCGCTTTATCAATTCTTTTCTGAGCATGATCATCCTCACTGCTTGCTTTTTGTAGCATACTCTTCGATCAATTCATCCGCGATGGACTTCGGCACCCGGGCGTAGCGGGCAAATTCCATGGTGAATTCCGCCTTGCCCTGGGTGGCGGAACGCAGCACCGTGGAATAGCCGAACATCTCCTTTAGGGGGACTTCCGCCTCGATGACCGCGAATTTGCTCTCTTCCACCGCGCTGATGATGGTGCCTCTCCGCTGGTTCAGGGTGCCCAGCACCGTTCCCTGAAACTCGCCCGGGCACTCCACCGACACCCGCATGATCGGCTCCAGAATGACCGGATTGCAGCGGCGGTAGACATGGCGAAAAGCGCCGACAGCCGCCTGTTGGAAGGCCATCTCGGATGAATCCACCGAGTGGGCGTTTCCGTCCAGCAGGGTGATTTTGAGGCCGACCACGGGGAACCCGATCAGTTCGCCCTTCTGCAGACAGGATTCGAATCCTTTGCGGCAGGCAGGGATATATTCCGTGGGAATGGCGCCGCCCTTGATCTGATTATCGAATTCGAATTCGCCCTCACTCAGCGGTTCGATGATACCGGCGACCCTGCCGTACTGCCCGGCGCCACCGGTCTGCTTCTTATGGATATAGTCGAACTCGCTGGCATTGGAAATGCTCTCTCGGTAGGCGACCTGGGGCTGGCCCGTTGTCAGTTGGACCTTGTATTCCCGGCGCATCCGTTCGATATAGACATCCAGGTGCAGCTCGCCCATGCCCTTGATGATGGTTTCGTTGGTTTCCGGATCGACCATGGAATGAAAAGTGGGATCCTCCTTGCAGAAGCGGTTGATGGCCTTTGCCAGGTTCTCGGAGGATTTATTATCCTCGGCCGTGACGGAGAGCGAAATCACCGGCGCCGGCACGAACATGGAAGCCATGGAGTAGGTCACGCTACCGTCCGAGAAGGTATCGCCCGAGGCGCAATCGATGCCGAAGAGGGCCACGATATCGCCGGGCCCGGCAGTCGCGATGTCCTCCATCTCGTCCGCGTGCATTCGGATGAGACGTCCCACCCGGTCCTTGCGGCCGGAACGCACATTGACGATCTCCATTCCCTTCTTTAGTGTTCCCTGATACACGCGCACATAGGTGAGCTGTCCGTAGCGGGTATCATCCAGCTTGAAGGCCAGCATGACCAGCGGCAGGTCCGTATCTGCTTTGAGCACCACTTCCGCCTCATCACGTGCCAGATCCAGCGCGAAACTGGTCACATCCGTGGGACAGGGCAGATAGTGAACCACGGCGTCCAGCAGGGGCTGCACCCCTTTGTTCTTGAATGCCGATCCCATGAATACCGGCGTGAGCTCCAGCGCCAGGGTTCCCTTCCGGGCCGCCTCGTAGGTGAGCTCCTCGCTCACCTTGTTTTCCAGATAGGCTTCCATGAGCCGGTCCGAAAACATGGTAAGCTTGTCCAACATCTCGTCCCGTTTCTCCAGAGCCCGCTTCAGGAACGCTTCCGGGATCTCTTCCCGCCGCACCGTTTCGCCGTTGGGGCCGTCGAAATAAAGGGCCTTCATGGTGACCAGATCGATCACTCCGGTAAAGTCGGCCTCGAGGCCGATGGGCAGCTGCATGAGCACGGCATTGTGGCCCAGCTTGTCCCGCAGCTGATTCGCCACCTTCTCCGGATCCGCTCCCATGCGATCGAGCTTGTTGATGAAGGCGATACGGGGGACCTTGTAGCGCTTCATCTGCCGGTCCACCGTGATGGATTGGGACTGCACCCCGCCGATGGCGCAGAGCACCAGAATGGCGCCGTCCAGCACCCGCAGGGAGCGCTCCACCTCCACGGTAAAATCCACGTGCCCGGGAGTGTCAATGATGTTGATCGTGTGCTTGTTCCAGGTAACGTTGGTGGACGCGGAGGATATGGTGATCCCCCGTTCCCGTTCCAGTTCCATGGAATCCATCTTGGCCCCGGTGCCGTCCTTGCCGCGCACCTCGTGGATGGCGTGTATCTTCCTGGTATAGAAGAGGATGCGTTCGGTAAGGGTGGTTTTACCGGAATCGATATGAGCGCTGATTCCGATGTTTCTCATTATGTTACTGTTTTCCATAACCGCTTGTTTTATCCATCTTTCTCATTTTTATAGAATTACTCCCTGCTCCGCCCCGCACCGCTGCCGTTAAAAGGCGATGAATATACACTATCTTTTTTGGAAAATCAAGAGAAATCTCAGTCACATTGACTTTTTCTGATTTTTGCCGTACATTGAGTTCGACAGCAGCCGGGGGAAAGCGGGTTTTTCGCGGCTGCTCCTTCAATTGGCAGGCCGGGAGGCTGACATGAGCGGAGTGGAAAAGAGGATCGAAGAGCTACGCCTGGAGATCCGGCAGTACAACTACGAGTATTATGTACTGAATCAGCCCACCATTTCCGACGGTGAGTTTGACCGGCTCATGCAGGAGCTGATCAGCCTGGAAGAGGCCAATCCCTCCCTGATCACACCGGACTCTCCCAGCCAGCGGGTTGGCGGCGAGCCCTCGGAATCCTTTCCTCCGGTGAGCCACGAAGCCCCCATGCTCAGCCTGAGCAACACCTACAGCAGCGAGGAGATTGAAGAATTCGACCAGCGGCTGCGCCGGGCTCTGCCGGATGAGAAAATCGAATACGTCACCGAGCTGAAATTCGACGGTGTTGCCGTCACTCTGCTCTATGAGGATGGGCGGCTGGTGCGGGGCGCCACCCGCGGCGACGGTGTCACCGGCGACGATATCACGGCAAATCTCCGCACCATCAAATCGATCCCGCTTCGTCTGCGGGAGGGCGGCAACCTGCCCCGCAGCGTGGAAATCCGCGGCGAGGTCTTCATGAGCCGGGAGGGATTCCGCAAGCTCAACCAGCACCAGGAGAAGGAGGGGGACAAGATCTTCGCCAACCCCCGCAACGCCGCGGCCGGTTCCCTCAAGCTGCTCGATTCCCGCAAAGTGGCCCTGCGGCCCCTGGAATTCACGGCTTATTACCTGCGCGAGACCGGCGGCCGGCCCCTCAGTGATTTCAGCGTAAAGAGCCAATTCGAGGTGCTCCATCTGCTGCGGGAGCTGGGAGCGCCGGTGAGCCGCCAGATCAGACTGGCGCCGGGATTATGGGAAGTATTCGATTTCTGCACTCTCCAGGAAGAGCGGCGGGACACGCTGCCCTACGATATCGACGGCGTGGTGATAAAAGTCAATTCACTGGACCAGCAGGAGCGCCTGGGCAGCACCGCCAAGAGTCCCCGCTGGGCCATCGCCTTCAAGTTCAAGGCAAAGCAGGCCACCACCTTGCTGCGCGATATCCATCTTCAGGTGGGACGCATGGGTACGGTAACGCCGGTGGCCGAGCTTGAACCGGTTCCTCTGGCCGGATCCACCATCAGCCGGGCCACCCTGCATAACGAGGACGAGATCAAGCGCAAAGACATCCGGGTGGGCGACACGGTGCTCATCGAGAAGGGAGGGGACGTCATCCCCAAGATCGTCTCGGTGATCACCGAAAAACGGCCCAAGGCCAGCAAACCGTTTGTCATGCCGGAGCACTGCCCGGTCTGCCGCAGCCCCCTGGTGCGGCTGGAGGGTGAAGTGGCGGTGCGCTGCGAGAACATGGCCTGTCCGGCCCAGGTACACCGCCGCATTCTGCACTATGCTTCCCGGGGCGCCCTGGACATCGAGGGCCTGGGCGAAACACTGGTGCATCAGCTCATCGAAAACGAGCTGCTCCGGGATGTGGGGGATATATACGATCTGAAAAAGGATGATGTGGCCGGCCTGGAGCGCATGGGTGATAAAAGCGCCGCCAACCTTATCGACTCCATCGAGGAAAGCAGGAAGCGGCCGCTGGACCGGGTCATTTTCGGCCTGGGGATCCGTTACGTGGGCAGCGGCGTTGCTAAACTGCTGGCGGATCAGTTCCAGTCGGTTGATCTCCTGGCTCGGGCCGGGCAGGAGGAACTGGCCGCCATCGAAGGCATCGGACCGGTCATTGCCGAAAGTGTTCAGGCTTTCTTTAAACAGCCGGAAAACCTGGCCGTGCTGGAAAAACTTCGGCGGGCCGGCGTGCGCATGGAAGAGCAGCGCATCCGCGGCAAGGGGATCTTCACGGGCCAGACCGCGGTGCTCACCGGCAGCCTGAACCGTTTCACCCGGGAAGGAGCCCGGGAACTCATCGAGTCGGAAGGGGGAACCGTCTCCTCCAGTGTCAGCGCCGGGACCGATTTCGTCCTGGTAGGCGTCAATCCCGGATCTAAGTACCGCAAGGCACTAGACCTGGGCATCCGGATAATGGACGAGGAT
>CAZUMH010000039.1:0-28077 GCA_964621645.1 uncultured bacterium | reverse complement strand
GCGTCGCCGTACATGTAGCTGTTGATGGTGGCTCGTTTGCCGCTCCTGCCGATGTGTTCTTCGATCACTTCACCGATGGATTTCCCTCCGTGACGAATGGAAGCCACAATAGCGGAGAAATCGTGTACCCCTCCAAAAAAGATGCTGCCGATTACTATCCAGAGAAAGACGGGAATCCAGCCGAATACGGCAGCGTAGATCGGCCCCAAAATGGGTCCGGCGCCGGCGATGGAGGCGAAATGGTGCCCCAGCAGGATCGGAGCCCGGGCGGGGACAAAATCGATGCCGTCCTTATTTACATGTGCCGGCGTTCGCCGTTTTGGATCGATATCAAATCTGCGGGTCAAAAACCGGCCATAGATGAGATACGCAATCAGAAAAAGAGCCACTGCAACGATAATCAGGATTGAAGCGTTCATCGTATTATCATTAAGCTAAAAAGTTACACCTTGTCGCCTCACGGCTTACGGGGCGAACAACAGCGGATTGTGGGAAAGCTGGAGCCTTATCAGAGATGGTGATCGGTTTCACCGTAAGCGATAAGGCTCCGGCCTGCATTCCCGTTACTACGATAGAATTGCTAGAATTTTACTTCCGGAGCCTGTTGCGCTTCCGGCTGGGCCTCGAAATAGGCCTTGCGGGTGAAACCAAAGATCCCGGCAATGATATTCTTCGGAAACACTCTGATGGTGCTGTTAAACGTCTGTACCGCCTGATTGAAGCGCTGCCGTTCGACCGTGATCCGGTTTTCCGTACCGGCCAATTCATCCTGAAGTCTGATGAAATTCTGATTGGCTTTGAGTTCGGGATAGCGCTCGGCAACCACCATGAGACGCTGCAGGGCCGTCCCCAGTCCGGCCTGTGCCTGTTGGAATTTGGCCAAATTCTCGGGAGTGAGATCTTCCGCCCGGAGCTGGGTTACCCCGCCCAGCTTCGCCCTGGCCTCGGTCACGGCGGTAAATGTCTCTCTCTCGTGAGCCGCGTATCCCTTCACCGTATTAACCAGGTTGGGGATGAGATCGGCCCGGCGCTGGTAGACATTCTGTACCTGGGCCCAACTCTGATTCACTCCCTCCTCAAGCCTGACCAGGGAATTATAGGTGCCCCAAACGGTGGCGATCAGGATGAATATGACAACAACAACCACAATGAGACAGCCGATACCGATCTGTTTGCCTGTAGCCATTTCTTTTTCTCCTTTCCTTTCAGGAAACTTTCATTGAATCAACAAATTTGCTTAGATTTTCTACAGTCTGGATGTATTCCATCAAATAACTTCGCACCTCTTCAGAGCTCATTTTCACCTTTTTCCCCGCTATCTCTTCCAAGGAGCTGAAAAGGGCTCTATCCAGCTCGAACTCATTACAGGCCACGTCCAAAAGCTCTATTTTATTATCGGGAATTTCTTTTCCCGTTAAATAGAGCAGGGCCCGGAACAGGGCCGAAAATGCCACCAGGGATTTGGAAACAAGTTCTATCATGTGTCTTTTTGACTGTAAAGAAGTGATGAATCCCTGCCGCAGATGGAGCAGATCCCTTTTGATCTCCCGTTCACACTGCAGGCGTAGATCCTTTTTTCCGATCTTCAGCTGAGTAAGAACATCCTCTCCCTGAATGATCCGGTAGCGTAGTTGCATATTGAGAAATTCCATAGGGAAGCTGTCAAGTGAAGCCTGGATGTAATTCTCGGTGAGGAACAGGGGAAGACTTATTTGGCGTTTCCTCCAGGCCTTGATGTAATGTCCGGCCCCGCCAACCTGTTTAATGCCATTTTCGGTGAGAACGACCAGGAAATTTAAATCCGATTTCCCCGGACGAAAATCGGTACCGACCGCGCTGCCGTACAGGATGATTGAGACAAGCTCATCTCCGAAAAGCCGGTTGATTTCGCCGCTGAAAGCATCACACGTTTTGTCTATTATTTCTGAAGCTGTTGCCATGATTATTCTCCTCTTTCTGTTCAGGCTAAAAACTACCCGAAGCTCCACCGCCGCCGCTCATGCCGCCGCCGAAACCGCCGAATCCCCCTCCAAAACCGCCGCCAAAACCGCCTCCGTAACCGCGTCTTCCTCCTCCCAGCATACTGCTCAGGAACAGCCAGGGTAATATTCTGCCCCGTGTTATTATTATGAGAAAAATGATGAAAATAATCCCGAAAATCGATCCGCCCTGTCTCCCCCTGGATCGGTCGGCCATCCGCTGATCGGGCCGATCGATGGATCCCGTTATGGTCACTCCCTTATCCCGCGCAATGATTCCCGCCGCCGCCGCGACCGAACGGTAGAAACCCCTGCCAAAATCACCGCGCTGAAAATCAGGGACAAGATAGGTATCACGAATCTCTCCGGCCAACCCATCCGGGATAATAGGCTCCAGCCCATACCCCACCTCGATACGGATGCGTCGCTCCTGTACAGCCAGCAGGAAAAGGATGCCGTCGTTCTCACCTCGGCGCCCAATTCCCCAATCGGCCATAAGACCTGCGGCATAATCCTCAATGGATTTGCCTTCCAGGCTCGGGATGGTCACCACCGTCAATTCCGCTCCGGTCTTCTCTTTTACCTCTTCAGCAAGCTGGGTCATGCGGTTCTCGTATTCGGAATCGATAACATCAGCAAAATCGTTTACCCAGCCCCGATAGTGCGGATAGGAGACATCCTGACCTCTTGCTCGTCCCGCAGTCAGAAAGACGGCGAGCAAAAAGAAAATCCGAATCGGTGTTATTCCAGTCTTTCTCATTATGATTCGTCCTCTATTTAAACTTATTTCCATCCATCGAACGGTACGTCAACAGCTCCTTCATCCCGCCCTTTTTAATCCATTCGGAGAAATCAGCTAAATCGGTGCAGATAACGTCTGAAAGAATACGCACCACCCAGTTTTCTTTCATCGGACTGACGCAAACTACCGGCACTCCGGCCCGGCTCGCTTCCCACATCTCTATACTGCTGCCCATACTGGCCTCTGGAAGATAAACAACCAGAACGTCTGATTTATTCACCAATTCGACATGATGGTGAAACACTTCTGCGGCTTTCAGGTTATCATAGTGGATCGACTCAGGATGGTTTTCCACCGGGCAATAGATTTCATACCGGGGATCCGCCTGGCGCAGCACCTCTTTAATATGCTTGCGATATTCCTGTCCGTGCACCCCTCTATCCCGCTCTGAACCCTGAATGATGCCGGCAAGGAAAATTAGTATGTTGCCGCTGCTCCTCATCGTTCGAATGGTCATTATCGGATGGGATTGTTTTCCCTGGTCAGCCCCGTGGGATGAAGCCCCGGCCTGCGATAGGTATCCCTCTGCTGGTTGTATGTCTGGGAATGCCCCGGCATGATGCGTTTGTACTGAATTTTCGGCATTCCGAAATTAATGAGAATGCCGATATCAAAGCCGGACTGCACCACACCCCGCAGCACTTGCTGGATCTCGTTATCACGCAGACCATCATAGGATCTGAGCATGAGCAGGACACTTTCCTCAACAAGAAAATCGAACTTCATCTCTCCGACATTGACTTCCTTGAATTTGATCTCCAGAGTAAAATCCGGTTCAAAAGTGAGTCCTTTCTCCTTAAACTCCACCTCCAGTGCCGCCCGATAAACCTCTACCGGATACCCGGCTCCCAGCGTCTTGTGAACTTCCATGCACGCGCCGATAACATTATACACTTTTTGATTTAACTCTTTCATGGCTGTCATTCATTCCTCCACATCACGGTACAGATTTGTAAACCCTCTGCCATATATATTTCATCCCTTTCAATGTTAAAAAGGGCTCGATCTCATTAATTACAGGACTTCTCTCTGCGAAGATATCAGCCAGTCCTCCTGTTGCCACAACAGTAATATGTCCTATCTCCAGCTCCTTCTTAATCCGTTCGATCACCCCTTCTATCATCGCCACCGTACCCCAGAGGATTCCTGACTGCATGCTGGTCTCTGTCGAGGAGCCGATGACGGTTGGAGGGAATTCAAGTGCAACCCTGGGTAGAACGGCCGACCGCCTGTGAAGTTCCTGGGACGCACCGATTAAACCCAGGGCGATGAGTCCTCCCAGATATTCGGCCTTGGAAGAGACCACATCGAAGGTAGTAGCCGTACCGAAATCCAGAATGACCAGCGGTCCTCCGTAGAGCCGGAAACCTGCCACTGCGTTACAAATTCGGTCCGCCCCGACTGATCGGATCGGATCATAGTGTATCGTAAGGCCCGTATCAAGTTCAGAGCTGATTACCAGCGGTTCAGTAAAAAGACGTTCCTTGGCCATCTGGTTGAAAACCGAGGTCAAAGTGGGAACCACAGAAGAAATAACCATCCCATTCAGTTGAGAAATTTCTATACCGTGTGCTTCGCACCACATCTTAATAATAATCCAGGTTTCGTCGGCTGTACGGCTGTGGTCAGTGGAAAGACGCCAGTTGGCTTGCAGCTTCTCACCGTTATAAACACCGACTACTGTCTGGGTATTGCCGATATCGATTACCATTAACATTATAATCTCTCCGACGTATAGCGGCTTCCTGGTGTCTTATCGGTTTTCTCCCAGTTCACGCAGGGCCTCCTCCTCAGTCTCATATATCTCCAGCACCGATTCGAGACGAGCGATCCGGACCAGAGATTTGATCTTATCGTTGAGACAGCAGAAGATTATTTCCTTATCATTTGCCTCGGCTTGTCTGATTCCAAAGAGGAAAGCTCCCAGGCCCGTACTGTCAATGTATTCCAGCGGGGCCAGATTGATCACTATCGTGTCACCACCTTCGGCCAGCATTTTGAGAAACGTCGTCTTCATGTCCGGCGCTTCCGCGTAAGTGATCCGGCTGTTGAGCACTTTCACGACGCTCGTTGTGCCCTGAGTATGCATCTCGTACTTCATACGGTCCTCTTGATCCTTTGGTTAACTGTTTCCTAATTCTCCGGATTCGGCGAAACTGAAATAATCACCGCCGGCGATTATTATATGATCCATCACCTGAATACCCATCACCTCCCCCGCGGCTACCATCTGTCTTGTCACCAGACGATCCTCTTTGGAAGGGTCCCGGTTTCCGGAGGGATGGTTGTGCAACAGGATGACACCACTGGCCAGACTGTCAATCGCCGTTTTAAAGACTTCACGGGGATGCACCAGGCTGGCGTTCAAGGTACCCCGCGTCACCAGCCTGTTCTGGATGACTCTATTGCCGTTATCGAGAAGGAGTACATGAAATTCTTCCTGCTGTAAATCCCGCAGTCCGGGACCATATGCTTCAACCACTTCAACCGGTGTTTTGATCCGAAGTCTTTCTTCACCCTGCCGACAGGCGGCCCGTTTGCCCAACTCCAATGCGGCGATAATACGGGCTGCTGCTGCTCGGCCTACTCCGCGAAAGCGCAGCAGTTCTTCCACACTGCTGCGGGCCAACCCCCCTATACCTTCTCTATTGATCAGTATCCGCTTTGCCAGATCCACCGCAGTAACACCACCGGTGCCGGACCCGATCAGCAGGGCCAAAAGATCCGAGTCGCTCAGGGACCGTGCCCCCTCCTGGAAGAGTCTTTCCCTGGGCCGTTCCTGCTCGGGCCATTCCTTGATCCGCATGTGGTAATATGACGTGTCACTCACCTTGGAATTCGGCATTCCTTGCAGCCCTCCCAGCTTCCCATAACTTGGCGTATTTTACCAGCACGTAAGCGGACGAAAAGCAGGAAAGCAGAAATCCCTGCCAGCCATCCAGAAATCCAGCCTTGAATACATACATCCGCAGAAACATATGTACCGGTCGTAAAAGAATTCCGGGGATTGTCACTCGCCGGCCTTTCTGATGCATTTCCCCGGCAGCAAGAGAAGTATACCGGTTCAGTTTCTCGAAATAATGATAAATATTCGGATCGGTGTAATGATCCAGGGATTCGCTCAGGGTTCCCACCGGACCATCCACCAGCAGATCCTCATGCACGGCCTGATCACCGAAGCGGGCCTGTCCCCGCCGGAAAAGCCGCGTTACATTACCGGGGTACCAGCCACAGTGTTTGATCCAGCGCCCAAGAAAGAAAGCGCGCCGCGGCATCCGATAAGCGGCCACTTCTTCATCCCTTTGCACCGACAGTAGAATTTCTTCCGCCAGCCGCGGGGGCACCCGTTCATCGGCATCGACCCAGAGTACCCAATCTCCCGTTGCCCGTTCCAGCCCATACTGTTTGGTGCCTGCATAACCGCGCCATTCAATCTCAAAGACCTTGTCCGTATAACCGCGGGCCAGGGCCAGACTGCCGTCTTTGCTGCCCGAATCCACAATAATTATTTCATCAGCAAATGATACGCTATCGAGGCAGGGCCTCAAGTTTTTTTCTTCATCACGGCAGATGATCAGAGCTGAAAGACGTTTCACTTAATCCCGCCTTTGACCATCACTCGCTGGACTGCTGCAATAATTTTTTCCAAATCGAACTCTTGCAGGCAGCGGGGATCTTCACACTGCTTTCTCCAGCAGGGAGAACATTCCAGATCTGAAAGGATCACTTCTCCCCGCCCATAGAGCTCAATCTCCACTCCGCAGGAAATGGTGAACCAGGCTACCACCTGTTTTTTCAATCCGATAGCCAGGTGCATCCCCAGTGTATCGCCTGTCAGAACCAGATCACAGAGATTTTCGTAGAGTATGCCCCGGCGCAGGCCTTCATCCGTAGGCGTTTCGATTATCATATCCCCCAGCTGTTTCCGGATCTGCCGGTTCCTTTCGGCGTCTTCCCTGCCTCCCAAAAGGAGCAGAGCGGCCTCCGGATACAGCTGAGCCAGCCGTTCCGCCAGACTTACCAGCTGCTCCACCGACAGTCTCTTGAGCGGAAAGGCCAGGGAACAGCCCGTGTTTAATCCGATCACATAACTACCGACCGGAATCCCCAATCTCTCTCGAGCTGCTCTGTAAAAGGCCAGCTCCTCATCGCTCAAGTTGAGGACATATTCATCCTTTTTATAATCTAATTTCCAGGTCTGGGCCAGAATATCCAGACCGGTCCGTCTGTTTTTCTTAAACTTGAGCTCGTCATCCAATCCCATACGGTAGTTGTAATCCGCTTCAGGATTCAAGGGAATTACGGCACCGTAGCGGTTGATTCCAAATCCAAGAGTCGATTCGCTCCTAAGACTCATGGTAAAAGCGCCTGAATCCTGATTCTTATCGGCGTTGAGAACGGTATCGAACTTCATGGTTCGCAGGACCATCCGGTTTTCAGCATTCCATTCCCAGACCCGAAAGAGGTACGGATTCCCCTGCAGTACCGGCAAAGCGTTACCACGGGTGATCCAGTGAATCGTGCTTTCCGGATACTTCCGCTTCAGGGCCGGCAGAAGCGCGGTTGTCATCATCACATCACCGATAAAGTCCAGATTGATGATCAAAATGATTTCACCGTGGGGGACGGCTTCCTCACATGGACATATCGTATAAGGTTGACATGGTTTGTACCCGGTAAATTTTCGGCAGTCCGGAACCGGAAATGTTTGTGGATCGTTCTTCACTCTGTTTTTCCGCTTTCTTCGATAAGGGATACGGCAGTATCCAGGACTTTTTCCACCGTCAGGTCAGTCATACAAGTGTTATGATCGCAATCGAGCCGGTTGCACCCCAGGCATTCCAGGGAATCGTGCGACACCACATTACTGACCGGACCAAAGGGACCTTGCAGTCTGCTGTTGGTCGGCCCATAGATCCCGACTGTCGGAGTGCCTACCGCGGCTGAAACATGCATGGGGCCGGAATCATTGGCCACCAGCAGACGACAGCGGCTCAAAAGAGCAGCTAGTTCCAATAGGGTCGTGGGGGGAGCCAGGAATGATTTCTCCTGCATGAGATCCCGAACTCGCTGGGCCGCTTCTTTCTCGCCCGGCCCCCAAACAACAACGACAGTCTGACCCTTTTCCCGTGACAATATATCCCCCAAGGCGGCAAAGCGCTCCAGTGGCCAACGTTTGGCAGGCCACCCGCCCCAGACATGCAGAGCGACAAGGGAGGAACGGTTCAGCTTTTGATTGTTAATCCAGCCGTCAATATAGCTCGTCTCTTCTGATCCGAAGCGGACTAAAAGCCTCCGGTCCTTCACCGGAAGTGAAAGAGCCGACAGTGCATCCAGATTGAAGTCAACTTCATGCACCTGATCTCCCCGTGGCCGGATCTTATCCGTATAGGCCCAGCTGCGGCCTCTGAATCGAAATCCAATCCGGCGGGGCGCTCCGCTGGCGAATGTCAAGAAAGCGCTGCGGGGATTCCCAAATAAATCAAAAACCCAGTCATAGGAACTTTCCCTGAGCCGTCGGATGAATCCGGCCGCTTCTCTCCAGGCTGCAATGGCCGGCATCTTCTCCCATTTCCCGCGAGGGAGCTCGATAATCCGATCCACATCCGGATGGTATCTCAGGATCGGCACCGCCGCGGTTTCGGTCAGGAAATGAATCTCCGCTTCCGGAAAGTTGTGACGCAGGTTAACCGGAAAGGGTGTGGCCATGATTACATCACCGATGGCTCTCAGTTTTATGACGAGTATTTTGGCTGGATGAACCTGGCCTTTACTATTTCTCATGCGGGGGCACCGGCGTTGCGCCGCCCGACTTCGGCTTTTATCTCCTCCATGAGCGCGTAGGGCACTTTATACCTGCCCATGGTCTGATACCCGTTTCTGCCTCCGTGACAATCGGAACCTCCGCTCACCAGCAGACCGTGATTCTGGGCGATCTTCTGTAGATACCTGGTTCTCTCATCAGTAAGTTTGGGATGGACTATTTCAATGCCATCCAGACCGGACTTTATCAGATGCAGGAGTATATCATCCGAGATAATACTGCTCGGATGTGCCAAAAAGGACAATCCCCCGCACTCCGCTATTAATCCAATGGCCTTTTCTGGAGCCATGCGGAATTTGTCTTCGTAGGCTTTGCTTCCGTATCCAATATAACGGTAGAAGGACTCCTGAAACGTTTCGACGTATCCCTTCTCCATCAATATTTCGGCCAGATGCGGTCTGCCGATTATCCTCCCCTTGGCCTTGTGCGTGACCTCCTCCATATCAATACGCACACCTTGTTCATTCAGGTTTTGCACCATTTTTTCGGCCCGTCGATAGCGTTCCTCACAGAAAAGTGACAGGCACTCTGTCAACCGGGGATGATTAACGTCCATCATGTATCCTAGGATATGAACATCCTTCCCGGCATACTGAGAGCTTAATTCCACACATTTCATCACTTCGATATTATGGCGTTTTCCGGCATTAATAGCATCAGCGAGACCGTCCACCGTGTCATGATCCGCGATGGCGATCCCTTTCAACCCCAGCTCACTCGCCCTCTTAACTACTTCGGAGGGACTGGATATACCGTCTGAGAAATATGTGTGAACATGCAGATCAACCCATGCTTCCGTCATTTCCTCTTCGCTCGTTTATCGTTAATGTATATAAAGTACAAATAGTATCAATATTATGTTCAACATCGAAAAACCGCTCTACTCTTTTTCTTCCGGCCTGACCCAATGTATGTCGCAGATTTATATCCCTGACAAGCCGGGTGACCGCTCTGGTTAGATCTTCGGTCGATCGCGGCTCCACCAGAAGGCCGGAATGTCCATCTTCCACAATTTCCAGAACGCCGTCACATCCGGCGGCCACAACGGGGACTCCCATTGCCATGGCCTCAATGATCACCAGGCCGAATGCTTCGGCATAGGCCGGATAGGCGAAGATATCCATACAGCCGTAATAAGGAACCGGATCATCCTGAAATCCGGCCCAGATAAGTTTTTCCCCAAGGCTCAGCGAAGCGGCATATGTTCTGATCTGATCCGCCTCCGCTTCTTCACCGATACTGCCTCCTCCCAAAATAAGCCAGTAGATATCTTCGTCCGCCATTCTGGCGGCTGTTTGTAAAAATTCCCTGTATCCTTTCCACCACTGTAACCTGCCTGACATTCCCACCACCGGTGCCTGGGGAGGAATGCCAAGGGAGGCGCGCAGCGCCCGGATTTCCGGTTTATCCTTCCTGAATCTGATTAAATCGGTGCCGTTATGGACCGTGATCACTCTATCCGGTCCAACAGGATGAGTGGCCAGAACGTTTCTCCGGATAACCTCCGAGATGGCAATAATCCGATCGACCCGCCCGTAAATGCTTCGATGCAGGAAATCCCGCTTGGGCTTCTGAGTGCCGATATGCTTGGTGAGCAGAAGCGGCACCTTCGACAGAGCCCCCTCCATAGCGGGTGCCAGGACCCAGAGATCTTTGGAGTAGTGGGCGTGTACCACATCAACCCGCTGTGATCGCAGCCATGAACCAAGTCTTAAAATCCCGGCCGGATCCAGATAGCCTCTTACGGGCAGGGGGAAACAGTCAATATCAGCCTGGCGAGCAGCCTCATCCGCGGGTGACCCGGGATGTGAAATAAAGCTAACCCTATATCCCCTCTCCCGCATCCGTCGTGATGTGTCAACCGCCAGCATCTCCATCCCTCCCCAGGATGGGGAGCGGCAGCAGGTAACCAGATGCAGAGCATCATCCGCCCGCATAATTGTCTTGCTTTTCACTGCTCAAATCTGTTTATTACTACCATTCGGTTATATCTGAATGAATGAACGGACGGAAAGGCATGCTCCATGAAAAAACTGATCTGGATCATCATCCCTGTTATCCTTTCCTGTCAGCCGAAGCATTCCACCCCGGTCGAAGATATAAATGCCGCCCGGGATTCTCTCCTCACTGTATATATCGAAATCCTTTCCGAGATGCCAACCACTCCGACTCCTCCGGCAACACTTATGGATTCATCCCGTGTGATTCTGGAAAAGAACGGATTAACATACAAACAATACCGACGCGCCATCTCCTACCTTAACGCCGATCCTGAACACTGGGAGATATTTTATCAGGAGGCGATGGACAGCCTCAAATCAAAACTAAAAACTACATCTCCTCCGCCTGTAATCATCCCCCGCCTCTAGCATATCCGGGGCAGCTGTTCTCCACTGAGCATATCGAGTACCCGGTGGCTGCCGAGCCGGGTTTCCAGCACCACTCTGCCGGCCTTATCATCTAAAACTCGGCCGATCACCGCGCTCTCTCTTCCACGGGGATTATTCCGCATAGCGGCTGCCACCTTGTCGGCATCCTTTCCGGGCAGACAGGCCACCAATATGCCTTCATTGGCGACATAAAGAGGATCGAAGCCGAGAATTTCGCATGCTCCTTTCACATCCTCGGTTACAGGGATTCTCTCCTCTTCAACGATTATCCCCACTCCAGCCTGTCCGGCCATTTCATTGAGTACGGTGGCCAGGCCACCCCTGGTGGCATCCCGCATGACATGGATCTCACCGCAGACTTCCCGCATGGCGTCCACCAGTGAATTGAGAGGAGAAACATCCGATTCAATTCTTGACCTGAAGCCAAGATCCTCTCTTGAAGTCATGATAGCCATTCCGTGCCTGCCTATAGGGCCGTTGATCACCACCGCGTCTCCCGCCCGGGCCCGGCCCACCGCCGCTGGTGTCTCGGAAGTAAATATCCCGATGCCGGCGGTGTTAATAAATATGCGGTCACAGCCGCCCCTGGGCAAAACCTTGGTGTCTCCCGTGACGATACTGACTCCGGCTTCCAGGGCAGCTGCCGCCGCCGATTCAACAATAGCCTTCAGATCTTTCAGGGGTAGTCCCTCTTCCAGAATGAATCCGGAGCTGAGATAAAGAGGACGGGCACCCATAACGGCCAGATCATTAACCGTACCGCACACGGCCAGCCGCCCTATATCCCCACCGGGGAAAAAGATAGGATCGACCACGAATGAATCTGTCGTAAAAGCCACCCGACCGGACTCCAGTTCCAAAACAGCACTGTCATTCAACTGACGTAAATAGGGGTTACCGAAAACAGGCAGAAATATCTCTTCGGTAAGAGCCCGGGATAAACTACCGCCGCCACCGTGAGCCAGTACTATGTTATCGCTGTCAGGCATGTTCATTCCGGTTATATTTATAATATGCCGCGCACGTCCCCTCACTGGATACCATGCAGGGACCTACGGGATTCTCCGGAGTGCAGGTAGAAGCGAAAAGCCGGCATTCCGACGGCTGCAGCCTACCTTGGAGTATGTCCCCGCAACGACATCCTTTTGCCTCCTGGGCAGGCTCTACGTATATATCAAATTTTTTTGCAGCATCCATCGTCGCAAAGGCTTCCCGTATACGGAAACCGGAGGAGGGAATAGCGCCGATACCGCGCCACTCGGAGTCACAGACTTCAAAAACCTCATCCATAAGAGAAATGGCCGCCGGATTCCCTTCCGCTTTTACTACCCTTGTATACTGGTTTTCCACCTTCGTTTCTCCGGAGATGATCTGTTGTACCAGCATCTTCACGCTCTGCAGGATATCCAGGGCCTCGAATCCGCTCACTACTCCGCCGATACCGTATTTGCGAACGAGAAATTCATAGGGGCGTGTCCCTATTACGGCGCTCACATGTCCCGGCAGCAGATACCCGTTAATCTTAACATCATTGCTGCTCAGGGCCCGCAATGCCGGAGGGACCAGTTTATGGGCCGCGAGCACTGAATAATTTCTCACGTCTCGTTTCCTGGCCGTCATCAGGGAGGCGGCCACCGTCGGTGCAGTGGTCTCAAAACCAACACCAATGAAAATCACTTCTGCAGCAGGATTTGCCTCGGCCAGCTGCAAGGCCTCCAGCGTGGAGGCCACAACTCTGACGTCACCGCCTCCGGCCCTTTTCTTGTCAAGGCTGGTGGAAGAACCGGGGACTTTGAGCATATCGCCAAAGCTTGCCACGATCACTCCTTTTTCCCCGGCCAAAGCAATAGCCCTGTCTATTACCCCATTGGGGGTAACACAGACCGGGCAGCCGGGTCCGGAGATAAGTGAAAGGCCCTCCGGCAAGAGCTGCTTGATACCGTTTCTGGCGATAGACATGGTGTGAGTTCCGCAGACCTCCATGACAGTAAGGGATCTCTCCCCGCAGAGCTCTGCGATGGAACGAACTAAAGAGCCGGCGGGTCCCCCCTCGCGGAACTCATCGACGAATTTCACCCCAGGCCCTCCATCTCCTTGAAGAGGGCCAGGGTTTCCTCCGCTTCTTTTTCATCCAAAATCTGGATGGCATAGCCTGCATGCACGATAAGATAGTCCCCTACCTTCGCTTCGGGAACCAGCTGCAGACCGACATTCCTTTTTACTCCGCTGATTTCGACCACTCCCAGGCCATCCACTGCGGATATAAGCTTCATTGGGACCGCAACACACATGGGAAATCCTTACTTTAATAGCATATATAGTGTAATTTCGTAAATGATAAGACCCTCGTAGAAGATGATAAATAATCCGGCGATCTCTTCAAGACTGCACCGTCCTCCGAAAACCTTGCGTTCTCCATTGATAAGGAGAAAAAGCAGTCCTGCCGAGGTCAGAACATACTTGCTGACCAGAAAGAATTCCCTGCTGATAGAAAGGGCATGCCTCATCACCGGATTGGCTTCCCATGCCCCCATATTGATAAGCAGGATGGTAAGGGTACCATCCATTATGCAGAGGATGAGAAGGAGCAAAAGGTAAAGAACGTATTTAGGTCTGAAGAATTTCTGCTTATTATTGGTAATATGGATTTCTTTCTTGAACAGTTCCACGAGCGAAAAAGCCTCATCATTATCCGCCGGAATTCATCATCGCTTCTCGATTGCATCATTACCATTTGTCAAGGGCACGATCCGAATATCCCTTTCCCCAGTCCTCGTGCCTGACGTTTCAATACTTAAAAGATAGTAAATTTGGATATCTAATCCAAGACCAATTTGATTGGCGCAGGGGCATCAATCCACCCATTTTCTCTGTGCCACAATCGCCTGTCCCAGGGCCAAGCCCCCGTCATTCGCCGGCACCAGAGAGTGGGTGATGACCGTGAAATCCTTCTCTGCCAGAGAACAGTTCAGTCTTTCCAGGAGATACCGGTTCTGAAAGCATCCCCCGCTTAAAGCAACTTCTTTCAACCCTGTATTGCGGCGCACATGCTGGCAGATATCCGTGAATAGAGTGATGAGCCCGTCGTGAAACCTGCGGCTGATCTCAGCAGCACTCCTCCCGTGCAGACGGTCAGCAGCGGCCTGTCTTATGCTGAAATCGGGAGATATAATCAGACGACCTTCCTGCTCGGTAAACGGGAACGCATATTCATCCCCAATCTCTTCTTCATCCATCACATTCTCCAGCTCCATAGCGGCCTGACCCTCGAATGATACCCGGGATCGTAGTCCGGCAATAGCAGCTACTCCATCGAAAAGCCGCCCCAGACTGGAGGTCTGAACACAATTGATATCTTCCCGCACCATAGAGTGGACCAGACGGATCTCCTCCTCCGGAATGTCGGGAAAGAGTTTATTTAGGGGATACCGTTTAAAAAAAGTAGTCTGGGAGTCGCCTTTTTCATCAGCGCTTCTGTGAGCTGACCACAGGTAAGACAGCGCCATGCGCCAGGGATTCTTTATTGCCGCCGTCCCTCCAGGCATGGCTCGCAGGGCAAAATGGCCCCCCCGGCGGTACTCTGAGGTATCAGCGATGAGTATCTCCCCACCCCAGATGGTTCCGTCATCACCATAGCCGGTACCGTCCAAAGCCAATCCGATAACCGTGTCCTCTCTGCCGTTTTCAGCCAGACAGGAAGCGATGTGGGCGTGATGGTGTTGAATCCCCACACAGGGAAGATCCTGCTTCCGGGCCCACTTGGTGGAAAGATAATCGGGATGCATATCATGGGCAATCACTCCGGGAGTGACGGAGAGGATTCTTTCAAAATGCTGTATGCTGCTTTCCATGAATTCCAGTGTTTCCAGGTTTTCCAGATCGCCGATGTGCTGACTGAGGAAAGCCTGATCTTCCCGGGTCAGGCAGAAGCAGTTCTTCATCTCGCCGCTCACGGCCAGAACGGAGGGACCACTTTTTGCCAGAAAGACCGGCACCGGAATATAACCCCGGGACCGCCGCAGGGGCCGGGGCATGCCCGCGGCCACCATGAATACCGAATCATCGGCCCGCTGGTGGATATTCCGGTCGTGAAGAATGAAATAGTCCGCCACGTCTCCCAAACGGCGCAGCGCCTCCTCATTGCCGTAGGCGATGGGCTCCTCCGATAGATTACCGCTGGTCATCACCAGTACGGGCGGGCCCTGACGCAGGAGAATAACGTGTAGTGGCGTGTATGGGAGCATCACGCCCACGTACTTGTTCCCCGGTGCGATGGATGCAGCCAGAGGAAACGGATGCTTTTTCGACACCAGCACTATGGGACGCCGGGAGGTAAGGAGCAGATCCTCATCCATGGGCCCGATATTGGCGAATCCAGAAGCGGTATTGAGGTCCCTGGCCATGACCGCCAGCGGTTTTTCTTCTCTCCGCTTGCGCAGCCGCAGTCTGCTTACTGTCTCATCGCAGGCAGCGTCACAGGCCAGATGAAATCCACCAAGGCCCTTCACGGCTACGATCTTTCCGGCAGAAAGAAATTTCGCCGCTTCGGACAGGGGATCGGTACAGGTAATCTCCTTCCCTTTAGCGTCTGTCAGGATCACTTTCGGTCCGCACACCGGACAGGCGTTGGGCTGAGCGTGAAAACGCCGGTCAGCGGGATTTTCATATTCGCTTCTGCATTCCGGACACATGGTGAAGGAAGACATGGTGGTTAAAGGACGGTCGTAGGGAATATCCTTTATTATCGTAAACCGGGGGCCGCAGTTGGTGCAGTTGATGAAGGGATAGAGATAACGGCGATCCTCCGGTGTCAGCAGCTCCTCCAGGCAATCGGGGCAGACGGACATGTCTGGGGAAATGAGGGTGGATCTTTCGGTATTCTCCCTGCTTCTGTGGATGACAAACTCCCGTTCACCCTGAGACGGGATTTCTGTGGAATGAATCTCGGTAATCTCGGCCAGAGGCGGTGCTTCCGAAGAAAGCCGCCTCAGGAACGCCGACAGGTTTGCTTCTTCACCTTCCGCCTCTATTTCAACGCCACCGGAGGTATTGGTAACGAATCCGTGCAGCCCTTCCTCTGTAGCCAAGCGATACACAAAAGGCCGGAAACCGACACCCTGCACGATCCCCCGGATAATGATTTTTTTTCTTCTCTCCTTCATGCGTTCAGGATTGCTTCCTCTGTTAATTCTCCAGTCTATTGGGTTCCATACTGCTCAACTTCCAGATGGAGATCTCTCCTGCATATAAACTGCCGGTTTGATAAGGACTATAAATATACACTCATTAGACCGTTAGAGAAAGATTTTTCTCGCACGCCGGCGGAACAACCTCACCCGAGAGTGAGGATGGAATTATCGCTGAAGAAAATCCCGGCGACACAAGCGGTCTGCAGACAGGCCAAAGTGGCGGCGACAAGCGCCCTGGGTCCCAGCGACGCTACTTCCCGGGTACGCCCGGGAAGCAGAGCCGTCAGCCCCCCCGTGAAGATCGCCAGAGAAGCCACATGGGCGAATCCGCAGAGAGCGTAGGTGCAAATAACGGCCGAGCGAGTATGGTGCAGCACTCCCTGCTCCAGGAGGAGAGCAAGGTCCTTATAGGCCGCCACTTCAGTCACTACCACCCGCTCTCCGATAAGACGGGCGATCGGTGCCGCATCCTCGGGTGGGATCCCAAGAACCAGGGTAAACGGATAGAATACATACTGCAGAAGACTGCGTATACTCCAATCGAAATGGATGCCCAGTAGGCGGTTTATCAGGCCGCCCCCCTGGCTCAGGAAAAGATCCAGAAGGGCAACCAATCCTAAAAAGGCGATCAGCATTGCCCCGATACCTACTACCAGTTTAACGGCTCCGTTGGCGCCGTTTATGATTGCCACCAGAAAACTGTCGTCTTTCTGGTAAACAGGGCGGAGCGTTTTACCCAGCGTCTCGGGCCGGTTCGTTTCAGGCATGATGAGTTTGGCCATGATGATGGCGGCGGGTGCCGAAAGCACCGACGCGGACACCAGATGTCCAGCAATAGTGGGAAAGGTATTATGAAGCATAAATACGTACATCGCCAGCACATTGGAAGCGACCGTAGCCATGCCGGCGGTAAGCACCACCATCAGTTCTGAGTGTGTCATTTTCTCCAGATGGGGTTTCACCGCCAGGGTGGATTCCACGCCCACAAAGATGTTGGCCGAAGCGCAGAGGGCTTCGGCCCCGCTCACCCGCATCAGTCCGGTAAAGAGACGAGCGAATCCTCTGATCAGCGCCGGCATAACACCGATGTGATACAGCAGGCTGACCAGAGCTCCGAAGAAAATTATTCCCGGTAACGCTTGGAATGCAAGAAAGAATCCCAAAGACCCCTCCGGCCCGCCATCCGTCGTTCCCGGCGGCAGAGCCAGACGTCCAAAAACAAAACGACTACCCTCAGAAGCGCTGTTCAATACGGAAATGACCAGATTGTTGACGAGGAGAAAAATTTTACTGCCACCCGGGATGATAAAAATAACCAAAGCGAAGATGAATTGAATTGTAATTCCCCAAAAGATCACTCTCCAGTTGATTACTCTTTTTTGGGGAGAAAGAAGCCAGGCGCATGCCAAAAGCACTGGAATACCCGCCAGACTTATAAGATGATAAACTGACATTGTTTTTCTCCGTCACAGGGAGTAATAATCATGGTAAGGTTAATATTGATATTATTCCCCCTTATTGTCAAGAGGATTCTTTTCACAAAGTTGCTGACGCCGTCTCTTCCCCGATATTTCAGGCCGGCATATATGCTGAAAACAACACACTGTTTTTATCATGTCTCGTGTTGTTTGGATATCGTGAGCATTCCCATTGTAAGACGGAACAGGAGATTAGAATATGTGATACATGAAAGGAGATAATAATTGACTTCAGGAATCGTACCAGCGCTGCCATGACCTCTTTCTGAAAAATTTCGCTGCTATCGTTTTTTCTCTTGACAAAGGGAATTTCATGCGGTACATTTAACCAAATAATTTAACCACCTGGTTAAATTATTAAGTCAAGAAAGAGGAGCCGTCATGGACAAAACTTCCACAACCGAGAAAAAAATAATAGAAGCCGCCATGAATGTCTTTCTCGAAAAGGGACGACACGGAGCCCGCATGCAGCAGATCGCTGATACGGCCGGGATCAACAAATCACTGCTACACTACTACTTCCGTAGCAAAGAAAACCTCTATGCCACTATCTTCGAGCGTGTGTTCCTGATTTTCTTTTCGAGAATCAAGCGAGCCGTTGATCCTACCCTTCCTTTTAACGAGCAGCTGAAAACGTTCATTAACACTTATTTTGATATTCTCAATAGAAACCGTCACATCCCCCTCTTCCTCGCCAGAGAAATGAGCGAAGGGGGTGCAGTGGTGCAGGATTTCATGCGACGGTACCGGGCTGAAAATCCTGAGGCCTACCCCACCCTTTTTATCACAGCTATCGAACAGGCGGCCGCCCGGTGTGAGATTCGTCAGGTTGACCCGCAGCAATTTATCATGTCACTTATTGGTGCCTGCATTTTCTTTTTTGTCGCCCAGCCGGTTATCACCGCCTTATTTACCGATGCCGTTGCCCAGGATACAGAAACGTTCATTCAAGCGAGGAAAGAGGCGGTCTTCGATCTGTTCTACAATGGTCTGAAACCACGGGGAGAAGACGTATGAAAAAGCGTGTCATCTACGGATTATTGATATTGCTGCCGCTGCCGGGGCTGAGCCAAACACTCAGAGAAACGGTCGAAATGGCCCTGGCCAGCAATCCAGCTCTATTTGCCGCCCGGTCCGCGGCGGAATCGGCCGAAGCATCACGGATATCCACCATAAGAGCCGCACTTCCGGAGTTGTCCCTGAAATCAAGCGCATCTGTTATTTCGGAGACGGCGGAAATCGATCTCGCCCGCATGACGGGCCTGCCTCTGGGGAGCGTCTCACTGGGAGCCAAGGAAAATTATACCACAAGCCTTAATCTTTCCTATGTGCTCTTCTCCGGCTTTGCCCGGCAGGCGGGAATAAAGTTCAGCGAGAAGAAGCGGGCCCTGGCCCGGATTGAACTGTCCAGACAGGAGAAGGAGACCGCGCTGCAAACAGCCGCTGCCTATCGCACCGCCCAGCTGCTGCAACTGAAAATAAATTCTCTGCAGGCGGCGGTGGAACGGGCTGATTTACAGCTTGGCAAAGTCCGTGCCTTGATAAAAACCGGCATGGCTCTGGGGATTGATTCTCTCTCTCTGACACTGGGCCGGCTCACCTATCAGCAGCAGTTGATCAACGCCGAATCAGGTCTGGAAACCGCCCGGCAGCAGCTTAGCGCTTTGACAGGTGGCTCGGTCACCGTGGAGCGGTTCCATACCGACAGTATTCCCACTCCCGCTGACCTGCACTCCGGTGATTCAGAATTGTTACGCAGCTTGGATATGAGTCGGGAAATGGCCGTCGAGTCCAGGCGTAAAGCCGCCGCTGTATACTATCCCAGGATTGCCTTGCAGGCTTCCTATAATTACGGGAAGCCCGGGGTCGATCCTATTACCAATAACTGGATGGCGTATGGTAGTGCTGCCATAGGGATGGAGTGGCACCTGTTTCAGTTCGGGGCGGCCAGGAAGCGGGTCGAGGCCCAGCAAGCGGTAGAACGGCAGGTCGATTATCAACTGCAAAACGCGGCACGGAACCTGCAATTACAGTACGATATTGCGGTGCGTCAATATAAAAGCATCCGACAAAATCTGGATCTCTTGCACGAGGCCCTGAAAGTCGCCAGGGAAAAATTCAGATTGATCAGCGTACGTGCCGGACAGGGGATGGTAAGTGCCACGGAATTCAACGACGCCAATCTGGAGCTAACCCAGGCGGAACTGGCAGTGGGGGAGCAGCAGATCAGGCTGTTAAAACAAATCAACGAGATCGACTATATCAGCGGTAGTCCGCTGGGGACCTGGCATTTTAACTAATGAGGATGATATGAAACGAATTGCTATTTCACTGATACCATTGTTTATATCCTGCGGCGGCAACCATCAAGCCGATCTCTATAATGGACGGCTGGAGACGAAAACGGTAACCGTTTCTTCCGAAACAGCCGGAACCATTGATTCCGTCTGTGTGGAGGAAGGACAGCAGGTAAAAAAGAACCAGCTCTTGGCGGTGATCGATGCCCGCCGGTACCAGGCCCTGTATCGGCAGCAGGAGGCCCGTCTTCGAGAAGCTGAACTGAATCGGACCACGCTTGACGCACAGATCGCCCAGTTGAAATCACATCTCGACCTGGCGGAACAGACTCTAACGAAGACTGAAACGCTGGTGAAAGACGGCGCAGTCACCCCCCAAAGCAGGGATGAACTGGCCGCTCAGGTGACGGGAGTGAAAGCACAGATGGAGGGATTGCTCAATCAGCAGCATATTCTTACCGCCAAGATCGATCAGCTCAAGGCAGCGATGGATATCGCACGGATTAACCTGAATGACACTGTCATCACTTCCCCGCTCGACGGCACGCTGCTCACCGTTTTACACCAGCCTGGAGAGACAGCGGCGCCGGGATTGGCCCTCTTTGAAATTGCGGATCTTTCTTTTCTGGAAGCAACGATCTATGTGTCCTTGGAGCGGTTGCCTGATATAACCATCGGCGGCAAAGCGAATATTTTTGTTGACGGTGTCGATTCTCCTTTTGAGGGTACCATCCGCTGGATTGCCAGTGAGGCTGAATTCACCCCGAAAACGATCCTCACCAAAGAAACCCGCACCACCCTGGTGTATGCCGTAAAAATCAGGGTTCCCAACCGGGCGGGCCGTCTCAAGATCGGCATGCCCGCGGATGTGGAACTGATTCAGAGTACCGGCGACTAAACGGGGAGCGGGGAGCGGGCAGCATGCAGCCGATCAAAATCTCAGATCTTTATAAAAATTATGGTTCGGTGAGGGCGGTGAAAGGTATCTCCCTCAGCGTTGAAAAAGGAACGATATACGGGCTGATCGGTCCCGATGGTGCGGGGAAGACCACTATCATCCGCATCCTCGTTTCACTGCTCCGCCCCGATGCCGGTGAGGTACTGTTCCTCGGCAAAAGCGTGCCGGATGATCCGCGCCGGGTCCGCAGCCGCATTGGGTATATGCCCCAGCGGTTCAGCCTTTACCGGGACCTTTCTGTGGAACAAAACCTGCGGTTTTTCGGCGATCTTTTCCAGATTCCGTTACAGGAACAACAAAAGCGGATGCAACAATTGTATGCCTTCTCCCAGCTGGAGCCTTTCCGTACCCGCCGGGCAGGCGCCCTCTCCGGCGGTATGAAACAGAAGCTGGCACTCTCGTGTATGCTCATGCACAAGCCGGAAGTAATCGTTCTCGATGAACCCACATTCGGAGTAGATCCTGTGTCGCGAAATGAATTCTGGGGTATCCTGCGGCACCTCTCCGAGGATGGCACGACCATATTTGTCTCCACGGCCTATATGGATGAAGCACGGCTCTGTGACCGGGTGGGATTGATCCACGAAGGCCGGATCCTGGCACAGGATAGTCCCGAGATCTTGACCCGCGGATTTTTGGCTCCCATTTACCAGATAAAAAGCGATAATCCTCACCAGCTTTACCGGCGTCTCGAGCAGGAAGTGGATGCAGACCAACTGCAGCTGTTTGGCAGCTGTGTGCACGTCATCGACCGCTCCGGCAGCGGCATCTCATCGTTCGAGGATTTGCTAACGGAGCATCACATTATCAACGAGGGAATCGAACCTGTCGATCCGACATTGGAACATTTGTTTTTGGAGCTGATCCGATGAAAACTGTTTCTGAAACCGCAGTTACCGCTACCGGATTGACCAGAGTATTCGGCACCTTTACTGCGGTGGACAATATCTCTTTCTCCGTACAGAAAGGAGAGATCTTTGGATTTCTGGGCGCTAACGGCGCCGGCAAAACAACAACGATCCGGATGCTCTGTGGTCTGTTGCAGCCCTCGTCTGGATCAGCTCAAGTCGCCGGTCTTAATGTAGGAACCCAGGCTGAGAAAATAAAAACAAGAATCGGCTACATGAGCCAGCAGTTCAGCCTCTACGAAGATCTGACAGTCAGCGAGAATATTGAATTTTACGGGGGTATTTACGGCCTCAGGCGCCAACGCCTCAAACAGGCCGCGGCTCAACTGCTCCACAATCTGCATCTGCAGGATCACGCCGGACAGCTCACCCGGGACCTGCCCCTTGGCTGGAAACAACGTCTTGCTCTGGGGACCGCCGTACTCCATGATCCGGATATAATATTCCTGGATGAACCAACCAGCGGCGTGGATCCAGCTTCCCGCCGTGAATTCTGGCTGCTCATCTACCAGCTGGCCGAACGGGGGAAAACCATATTCGTCACGACTCACTATATGGATGAAGCCGAATACTGTCATCGGGTCAGCATTATGCGTGAGGGAAGCATCGTGGAACTGGATACCCCGGCCCGGCTGAAGGAAAAATATCGGGCAAACAGCATGCAACAGGTGTTTGTAAACATCACCGCCGGGGAGACAGCATGAAAACATTGATCTGGTCGATTGTAAAAAAGGAGTTTATCCATATATGGCGAGATCCACAGACGCTGGTTATCGTCTTCCTCATGCCGGTTCTCATGCTCTTCCTTTACGGTTATGCTATTACACTGGAGATGAAAGAGATATCCATCATCATCAACGATCATGCCGCCAGCCCGCTCAGCCGCAGCTACATCGACAGAATAACAGCGACCAAATTTTTTCACATTACCGGGCGTGATATTCCGGAAAAGAAGATCGAGGATGTCTTCCAGCGGCGGCAAGCACGTTGCGCCATCATCATTCCACCTGAATTCAGCAGGCAGCAGGGCGGTAACATACAGCTGCTCATCGATGCCAGTGATCCCAATGCCGCCAACTATATCCTGAACTATCTCAGTCAAATCACCGTTTCTTTCAATCGGGATGCTTCCGGCAACAGCCGTACACTTTTTTCCGTTCAACCGCGCCTGCTCTATAATCCGGATCTTAAATCCGCTTACTTCTTTGTGCCGGGGCTGGTGGCGATCATTATCATTCTCATCAGCGCCCTCCTCACCAGCATCGCTATTGTCAGAGAGAAAGAGCTTGGCAGTATGGAACAGATCCTCGTGAGTCCAATCAGGCCCAACCAGCTGATCATCGGCAAGCTCATTCCCTACCTGGCGCTGAGTCTCGTGGACAGCTCCATCATTCTTTTACTGGCCCATTTCTGGTTCAGTGTTCCGATTCACGGTTCGGCACTTCTTCTCTTAGTGATGTTGACACTCTATATTCTCTGCGGACTCAGCTTCGGACTGCTCATTTCCACAGCTACTCGCTCCCAACAGGTGGCCATGATGGCTACCATGGTCATTACCATTCTCCCTTCATTTTTGTTAAGCGGATTCATCTTTCCTGTTCGCAGCATGCCGCTGATTCTGCAGGGATTTTCACAACTGATCCCCGCAACTCACTTTCTGGTGATCATCAGGAGTATCATGCTTAAAGGAGTAGGAGCCGGTGCCTTGTTTCCCCAACTGGTGGCCATGATACTCTTCTCAGTGGTGCTGATCGGCGTCAGTATCAGAAAATTCAACACGACCCTGGAGTAACCGATGTACCGCATCATTTGTCTCATCAAAAAAGAGTTCCATCAAATATTCCGGGAAAAGGCCTTCATCGGCATTATCTTCGGTATGCCTTTCATTCAGATCGTCATTCTGGGATTCGCGGTCAGCACCGATGTGCGTAATGTACCGATAGCGTTTGTCGACTGGGACAACACTCCGGTCAGCCGAAAGGTCATAGATGTCTTCACCGAAACTGAATCTTTTACCAATATAGGAACGCTTGGTTCAGAAAAGGAAGCCGTCGACTGGATCGACCGCGGCCGCATCCAAATGGCGATAATTATCCCTCCCCATTTTCAACGGGATATGCATAACGGCCGATCTCCGGCGATTCAGACCATCAGTGACGGAGTGGACGGCAATACGGCCGGGATCGCTCTCGCCTACGCCGGCCGGATCACTGCCAAGCTTAAAGAGGAATTTTACACGGAAGCGGGGTTGATGCCCGTCAATCCAATCCAGCGTACCACCTTGATTCCGCAAATGCGGTATAATCCGGAATTGGAGAGTAAGAATAATATTGTCCCGGGCATCATCGGTATCCTAGTCACCATGATCACCTCTTTTCTCACGGGCATGGCGATCGTCAGAGAAAAGGAGATCGGAACACTGGAACAGCTGATGGTGACACCAATTAAAAAACATGAACTGATCCTCGGCAAGATCATTCCCTTTGCCGTGGTAGGATTCCTGCTGATGAATGTGGGTATCCTTGCCGCTGGACTCATATTCGGCCTCTGGATGAAGGGCAGTCTCCTCTCACTCTACGGAATCGCTCTGATCTTTATGCTCAGTACCCTCGGCCTGGGAATTTTCGCGTCGACACTGGCCCATACACAGCAGCAAGCCATGTTTGTCACCTGGTTTTTCACTATTTTCGCTTTGCTCCTTTCCGGATTTTTCATTCCCATCGAGAATATGCCGAAGGTCATCCAGGCCGTCACCTACCTCAATCCCCTCAGGTACTTCATGATCGTTATTCGGGAGATTTATCTCAAGGGAACGCCGTTGATCCATCTTTGGAAACAAGCACTCTTCATGATCATGTTCGGACTGACTGTCATTCTTGCCGCCTCAGTCCGATTCAGGAAACGGGTATACTAAACGCTGCTTGAGCTCCATCACTGGAATAATCCCAATGATCATCCGCATGATCGAGTTTGATCTTTTTCGGGTATTCAGCCGGAGATTTCTATAATGATAAACTGATGAGGAGGATCTTCGACAGCGCCCACTTTTTCTAAAAAAATCAGGGTCCCCGCATCTTTTTCCGGACATAAAAGCGGCACAATCTACTTCAAAGTAAATGCCAAGAAAGTGAGTACAGGCTGACAATGCTTCGCCGCCGTAAACAATTTCTTAAACATATTACTGTTCCGTTGTTTTACTCTCCCAGGGAGGAAATACAGATTAACCTTTACTTGTATATCACTCTACCTTGAATTCCTGAGCCGACTCCAGTAACGTCTTGACACTTACGTCAACGCCGGTTATTTCTTCAAAGGACTGGAGTATCTCGTTTTCAAGATGATCAACCGCGTTTGATATATCCTGGATATGACTATCGAATTTCTCGATAGCCTCGACCTGCCGTTCGGTCTGCACTTTGATCTTTGCTGTAGAAGCGTGAGTCTCGTATACATCATTATTCAATGACTGGAACGTATCGATAATCGCTTTCGACTCCTCAATTTCATTCGCCATCTCCTGCTTTACATCCAGTATTCTTTTATACAGCATCGTAATATCTTTCTGCAATTGTGTCAGCATATTCCCGGTTTCTTTATTTGCCACAGCAGTACTCTGGCTGAGTGATTGTACCTCCGAGGCGACGACGGCAAATCCTTTCCCCGCCTCGCCAGCCTGGGCGGCTTCTATCGAGGCGTTGAGAGCCAGCAGCGAAATACTGTCACTGATCTCTTTGATCGTATGTACGGTTTCGGTTATCCTTGCGGCTTTTGTATTCAGATCCTGCATTGAATTGTAAACCGAAATAACGGATTGGGTAATTTTTGCCAATTCTTCAATGCGTTTTGTGATCAGTTTTTCTCCACGTTCTACTGATCCTTTCGACTGCTCAGCCAGCCCCGCGATCCGAATTGCATCCTGATTGAATTCGTTCACTATTGTGAGCATACTTTTTGAAGTTTGAGATGCTTCCTGTGTTTTAAACATCATTTTCTTGAAATCTTCAATGATGGTCTCGGAACGGGAATGAATATGAGCAATGCGCTCCATTACTTCTTTGACTTTGGTGATAACAATCATCAGCATTTGCCTGATATGGGAAATAAACGTATTGAAGTTTTTAGCGGTTTTACCAATCGCATCATCCGATTCCACGGGCAACTCTCTGGTAAGATCACTCCGTTCATTTGCCATTTCATTAAGGCACTCTGACAACACGTTTAATGGCGCCACCGATCTTTTGATAATGACATTAGTGGCAATAAAGAGACTGAAGAGTGCGGCTATTATTCCAGCAATCGATATGAATGTGGTCCTTCGCACCGGCTGCTGAATCAACTCTGTCGGCACTAAGAAACCAAGAGTCCAGTCCACTGCGGGAATCTGTGCCCGTACTGGAGTAAAAAACGCAATATGCTCTTTGCCCTGCCAGTGCAGATTAATTATTCTTTCATCATGTTCCGCAATCTGATCGCCCAATGCTGCGAAACCGCTGGTACCGCTGAACGATTCATCGACATCACTTATCGGCTTTGCATACAGTTTTCTGAAATCTTCACTGGGGAAGTAAATAATATTACCGTTCTCATCAACAAGAAAGGCATCGCCCTGTTCCTTGTAATTAATATTACTGACGATATCGCCGACCGTGGTGATCAGGATATCGACACCTCCGATTCCAAGAAATCGTCCTTCTTTGTTGAGAACCGGCATCTGCATGGTGGTATTGATGCTGCCGTCTTCATAATCAACATCACCCAGTTCGCAGTAAAGTCTGTTCTGACCGAGAGCCGTGTGCCACCAGGCACGCTCCTTTACACGGTATGTTTCATCTTCAAATCGTCCTTCATGATCGAAGTATTCCTCGGTATTATCGAGCGCCAGAAAAATCGACTTGACGGCAGGATCATCTTCCATGACCGTCTGAAAATATTCGATAATTTTCCGGTAGTCGACATCACCGGTAATGGGTTTGCGGAAACGGTCATAATTGGAAAACCACTCGAGAAGAAAAGGATTCTGAAAAAAGGTCATCGCGATTTGAGACTTCTGTTTTAGAAACGAGATAATTTCATCACTCTTGAATTGTACCAGTTCCATCGCTTCATTTTGTATGCGGTCCCGCACAAGATCACGAATGGAGAGTATGGTAACCAGCGCGACAACAGCCAGTATCGTTCCTGCAGCAGCAAGAACAGGCAGTAGTATCTTTCTCTGGATATTGGTTTTCCTATCCATGTAATGTCTCCACCGTAAAAGCCGACAATCTCTATTTGGGTAAATGATTGTGAAAAAATTTGTCAAAAATTATGCCAGAGTCCTCAGCATTAGCGTTATTACGGCACAAGACAACATAACCATTTGATTTTTATGAAGTGCCAGTCAGAATATATTGAGAACTATCTGCCATACATATCAGAATGAAATGTAGGGACAATTCCACAATAGCACTATCGTAACATGAATAACCGGGGTACCATACGTACAAGTGGTATCTTTCTATCATAATAGACGATCTGGAAGGAGTCAACTGCCATCATCACGATCTACTACATACCATTATTGATGGATTCGGGATGGTTTTCATTGATAATAAAAAAGACCCGTTCATGTCGAACGGGTCTTTCATTTTTAATCTGGCGGCGTCCTACTCTCCCACAAGGTCTCCCAAGCAGTACCATCGGCGCTGGGGAGCTTAACTTCCGAGTTCGGAATGGGATCGGGTGTGGCCTCCACGCTATGACCGCCAGAAAACTCTGAAACTTGAAAATCAATAGCCTGATCTAATCAAGCAGCCAATCATCTGCCAAAGGCAAAGAATTACGGTCAAGCCTCACGGCTGATTAGTACCGGTCGGCTGAATGCATTGCTGCACTTACACCTCCGGCCTATCACCTGGTCATCTCCCAGGAGCCTTCAGTTCCGACCGAAGTCGGAAAGGGAGATCTAGTCTTGGGGTGGGCTTCCCACTTAGATGCTTTCAGCGGTTATCCCGTCCGAACGTAGCTACCCAGCGATGCTCCTGGCGGAACAACTGGTACACTAGAGGTTCGTCCATTCCGGTCCTCTCGTACTAGGAACAGCTCCCCTCAAATCTCCTGCGCCCACGGAGGATAGGGACCGAACTGTCTTGCGACGTTCTGAACCCAGCTCACGTACCGCTTTAATTGGCGAACAGCCAAACCCTTGGGACCTGCTTCAGCCCCAGGATGCGATGAGCCGACATCGAGGTGCCAAACCGGGTCGTCGATGTG
>CAZUMH010000038.1:0-28283 GCA_964621645.1 uncultured bacterium | reverse complement strand
TAAGATACATATAAATAATTTACAACCTACGGTGAAACGTAATTTTTTCAGGATACCGCATAAAGGCGACTGTTACGTCACCTGGGAAACCCTAGAGATGACGCAAAATGGCTGGCAGCCTGTTTCGGTCGACAGACTGGCGCCTTTTACTGCTATTTGCGAAGATGAAGAGGGAAAAAGCATTGCCGTGAAAGAAGATCTCACGGAGAACTTTACCACCTTTACTGATCTTTCAGCGGGGAAGAAGCTTTTTATATACCTGAAGGGGAAAACTCCGGAAGGTGAAGTGCTGCAATCGGATACGGCAAGGATCATGCTGGGCCGGACTCTGGCACAAGATGGGGAGGGATTCGTCTGGCACCACTACTTTCCCTTAAACGGCCGCATTCTGATGTGGATGGTCGGACAGAAGAAGTATTTCGACAATGCCACCTTTGCCGGACAGATTGCATTCACCCTCATATGGAATTTTCTCCTTGCCGGACTTGTCATATGGGGTTTGTATGCCAGAAAACATCTCAGTCTTAGACGTGTTTTCCCATTCGATCGTGGAATTATCATTGGGGGGTATGACGCAATATATCAGCGGAACATCAGCTCCAAATTCGATAAAGAAATTGTGGAAAAATGGCGAAATATAGTAGATGAATCCAACGCTTTCATGAGAAATAAAATAAACAACAGCCAGAGTGCAAATATTGAATCTATCAAGAACCTGAATACCCAGTTCTGGCTGGAGAAGGGAAGTGCCGAAATAGGGGGGCTGCTGGAAAAGATACAGAAGAGCGGTCTCGATGATTACCCTTCGGTCCGTATCATCCAGGCTGGACTGGAAAATCACGAACTGGGAGGCTATCATTGGTCCCAGGTATCACAGGAAGTTGATCGGGCCATTGAGAGCAGGGCCGCCTCTGAACTGGAAAAGATAAGACGCAAAAGTCTGCTGGATTGGATCTGGAATCTCAGTACATTGTCACCCCTGGTGGGACTTTTCGGTACCGCCACAGGTATCTCGAATGCTTTCTCAAAACTGGAATTTTTACCGGCGGATACCTCCCAAACGGATCTTATTAAAACCCTGGCAGGAGGAATCTACGAAGCCCTGTGGACGACGATAGAAGGTCTGTCTGTCGGGATTTTTATGATGATCCTCTACTATTATTATCACAACAAACTGAACTGGATTTACTCCAAGTGGGAAGAGATTTACGTTCATGTATCGGAGAAATTATAGTACCAGGAAGGAGATATCCGGATTATGGCTTTTCTTCGAGAGGATGAAAAAAAGGGTCTCAGTCTGCCCGGCCTGATCGATATCGTCTTTCTCCTGTTGATCTTCTCATTGGTGACGTTGTCCGTCTCGCAATCACAGTCAGTAAGGAAGAAGACAGGCAAGAAAGAAGTGGAATTTGATCTGCCCCGAAGCGCCACGAATGAAGCTGTGGATGCGGGCACCATCCTTAAGACATTGACTGTCCAGATTGAAAATGAAAGAACTGACGATCCGGCGAGTCCCAAAATGGTCTATATTCTTAAACCTGGGAATATCGATTCCCTCACTATTCAACAAGCGAGAATCCGGGCGGCTCAAGATTCCGCTTTCGCCGTTTTCCCTGAAAATTTCCTTGAGCTGTCGGACGCGGTGTTCCAGCGCACGGCTGCCTGCAGGTTAATCAGACAGTCCATTGCGGAATATAAAGATGGGAATTTCTATACACCGGATCCCACCAACACTATCCAGATCAGGGCGGTAAGGAACACGGAATTCCGCATTATTAATTATATTCTTGAAACGACAAGCGCCTATGGCGATACCATTCCTCGTATTTTTGTAAGGACGCTCACCGGGGAAGGGGTTCCAATTGGCCTTTAAGAGAAGAAAACCGGAGCGAGAGAAAATCGAACTGGTCTCGCTCATCGACATGATTCTGATCCTTCTTGTGTTCTTTCTGGTTACCAGTTTTGTCATCCGTATGCCATTCCAGGAAAGGGGATTATATATTCCCACGCCCGAAAATAAAACCGGACGAGCTCAGATTGTCCTGCAGATTTTGGATGCCAATAGATTTGTATGGATAGATGACTCTTTCACGGCTGTCGTCGATGACATGGTACAGGAATACGGCTATCTTTCCCAGCGGCAGCTCTCCAGAAGAATTATTAATGAGGTCATTAACCGATCATCATACGAAACGTCGCAATTGAACAATAAAATAGGCGATCTGGCCAGACGAGCACAGGCAAATCCAACAGCAAGATTTTTCGTTCAGATCCGCTGTCCCAACGAGGTCCCTTATTTCCGGGTTATCCAGATAATTACACGATTGAATCACAGCACTGCTTCCAATATACGCTATGGCTGTGTGGGAGGAAATATAGAAGATCTCAGGACGGCGCGCCGCATCAGTGTGATATCAGAGCGTGATGAGGGCGGAGTCCTGCGGAAAAGCATAATCGTCGATTTTTCTGAAAATTAATTTATGAAAAGAAAAAAACTATATCTTTATGCATGCCTGGTGGTCGGTCTCGGTGTCATTTTCTGGTCGTGGGCCTATTTACGTGTCCCGGTCGAAGAGTATACCATGCCGGAATTCACCATTGAAAAGAAGCTAATCATTCCCCAAAGACCGGGGGTTAACGGCATAATTATATCGGGCCCGCCGGTGCGGCCGTTATCTTTCCAAATTGATCTTTCCAGGGCGGGAGTTCGCTCACTTGACTGGAGAAGACTGGAAAGTATCGACCCCACCACAGATGTCAGAATAACGGCGAGGATCAATGCCGAAGGGCAGCTGAAAATAGTCAATATCATGATGGAGGGGCATACGGAGGCCGGACGCCTTATCATTGATGCTCTGAAAACATGGATATATACTCCTTATAAAAAGGGGGAGATCCGTTTCTGGTTCCATCTGCCTTCAAAAGGCAAACGGTTCCTTGTCGATACTTCGGGGCTGGTGAGAAACGACTTTATCCCTTCCTATCAGCCTGTGTTCAACGGACAGATCCATTTGGTCCGGAATTTATCTTCCTCTGATGTAATGATTGGAAGATGGTTTTAATCGTGTAACGAGCGGGGTACAAGGATGATGACATTCCGCAAAATCTATTTACTGTTGTTTATATCAATCACCGCGGCCTGGTCACAGGAAAATCCTCTTCTTTTTTATCAATCGAGAGGATTGGCACTTTTCAACCAAGGCAATTTCCGCGATGCTATTACTTCTATCCGGGAATGGAGTGAAGAGCACCTCTCAGAGAAAGGAACGGCTCTCTATTATATTGGAGAATGCTATTATAATCTGGGTTTGTCCGGAAGCAGCGTCTCTCAGATGGAGTCGGATTTTCTTGAGGCGATTCAGGCTTATAGAGATGCGTTGCAGCAGCCTGACCTGACTGAAAACAGGTTCGGAAGCCGGGAAATGGCCCGTTATAAAACCGCCTGGTCCCTCTATCGGCTGGCGGAGATCGATACCGATCCCCGAGTTCATCTCGAGAGAGCCTACGGGGATTTTATGGAGATATCAGCAGCGCTGGGTGATTCACTGCGTCTCAAATCTCTTTATATGGCTCTGGAATCAGGACTGCAGCTTAGCAAAGAATTATCCTTACGAATGTATATCGCTCCCGGACAGGCACAGGCTCTGGAAAACGGCAGGAAAGCGCTGTCACTGTTTAGTGAGCTTGATAGATTGTCGGATCGTATCCTTGCTGCGGGATCATTGCCCGCTGAAATTCGAATCCCTGTCAGAATCCGAAAGCTTGATATCGCTTATGAAAGAGGAAGACTTTTCCAGAACATGAATGAAAAGGTTTTCTCTCAGCTTGATTATCCTGAGAAGCGGACCAACGCCAATGAAACAGCGATAGCAATTCTTTCACTCATTAATTATCCTGCCGTACTCGAGAAAGAAAACATTATTTATAAACGTGAGTGGATGCCGATCGCCTATCAGTCAGAAGCGTTCCTTCTCCTCAATCTTTATCTGCTTAGCGGCGACCCGCGCTATGACAGGGATTTTCTGGTCATGGCTGACAGCCTGGAGGGCAATCTGCAGAAATCCGATGTACAGTTTCTCAAAGGGATGAGCGCCTATTATAAACGATCGGATGAACGGAGCTTCTTGCGCCTGGCTGATCCTGAAGGAAGTATATTCAGCAAAGCGGAAGCATCTATTCCTGAATCCTCTTACTGGTTGGGATGGGTTAATTTCATCATCAGTGATGGACGCAGTGAGGACCTATTCCTCCGCTACGCAAACCGGCAGCCGACGGGATTGTTAAATGTCCGGAGCCGATATCTCATGGACGAGGCCAGATATAGGGCTTTTCTCATACGATTCGAACGTAACGTGACCAATGCCAGTCAACTGAGACTGTTGCTGCAGGATATCGATTCTTTCCATACAGACTTTCCATCTCTGGCCAGAAATATAGAGATGATAGAGCAGTTAGTCAGCGTTGGAGCTGGTGAGAGGATATGGGGAGGAGTTCTGAACGCTCAGACGAGTAAACAAAAGTTGGATGACGCTTTCCTTCTCATTCAGAAAATGTTGGAGCAGGCTACCCGCGTAACAGGAAAACGGCGTGAACCGTATTTAAACTATCTCGACAGACTGTTTACGATAACTCAGGGGCAACGTTCAAAACAGACCACTTTTTACCGTGGTCTGGCTCTCTTCCTCAACGCAGAGATACAGGAAACTCCCAGGAAAAAACGTGAGATGTATTTGGCCGCGGCCGATACACTTAAGAGAATATCGGATAAATACCAATGGGAAGCAAAGTACGTCAGAGCCCGGAGTTACTTCGCTTCAGCCAAACACGCGGCCAATGAGAGTTCACGCAATGATTTGTTAAACCAGGCCAAGCCGCTGTTTGAAGACTTGATTAACCAAAAAGGAAGCGTGCGCAGCCTTTACTATCTGGGAGAAATTTATCGCAGCCAAAATAATCCCGCCGCGGCTCGCGTTTGTTACAGACAGGTAATAGAAAAGACCGGAGGAAAATCAGGCGGCCGGTTTTGGCATGACAACGCTCGAGCTGGCATTGAGAGCAGCGGGACAGCAGGAGACTCCGACGTATTGAGCGGTATAAAATTACAGGCAGTCATTTTTCCGGAAGTTTTGTTAGAGGAAAATGGTGAGCCCATCAGTTTGGAAAGATTCGCCGATCCTAATTTTGTAAAGAATCAGTATTGGGAAGAATCATTATCCATTTACCTTACATTTGGATTGCCCAAACGCCATATATATCCAAGCGTACATAAACTGGCTTTTTCCTCTTTTACCGACCGCATCTTTACTAAAACCGCCTCGATTCAGGAGAAAGTGAGCCTTATCGCTTCCGGATTGCGGCTAAAACTGCTGGCCATCCTGCCGCTTAACAACCTTCAGGTTACTTTCGATAATGAACCGATCAATGCAAACGCAGAAGGTGTCTACTTTAAAAAGAATATTATGCTCAATCATCAGGGAAGAATTTCAGCTACAGCCCCAGGATTCCTTCCTTTCAGAATGGTACATCATTTTACCATGCCGGGGGTGGAAACAATTAATGCTGTTCTTTCGGAGAAAGTTGAATATCAGCCGGAATTACGGGAAATCAAAGACGTTGACGGATTGGTCACTTTCCCTGAACGTCTGGACGGTAATGTAATATTCCAAACAGGTAATCTACCTATCACAAAAGATACACACATGTACACGGTCTTCACCGATAGTATCAAGTATAGGGATTTTGTCTATTCCCAGAGAAATAACGGTTATCTTGCGTTAAACAGCGAAAAAGGCGAATTAGTACTGTTCAATAATAATTCAGTACTGTCTAGGAGGGGAATATTCAAACTTACTTCTCCAGATGGAGTGGAAAAATTAAACAGTCCGGAAGGATTATGTCTTGATTCCGAGGGAAATATCTACGTTGCGGATTGGGGAAATCATCGAATAGTAATATTTGAGCCTGACGGAACCTATCTGCGCTCTTTTGGTACCTTTGGTATCAATGATAAAGCCCGTACCGGGGGAGAAGTACAGTTGTTATTTCCCTCCAGGCTGGCCATAGCAGAAGACCGTTTGGGGATAGACAGCAACGGGGATCAAGCCTATCGTCTTCCGATTATTTTCGTTACTGATAGAACGGGTGTGCAGATGATGGATACATTTGGAACATATCTGGGGACGCTTCCAAGCCTGCAGACGTCTAAAGTATCGCTTGGCGCCATCCGGGTAAATGGATTCGGGAAAAATTCATCAGTAACGGTGATTACCAGAAATCAGGATAAAGCGATTATCTGGAATGCCGTTCAATAAATGACTATCTGAAAGTGAAGGACTTCAGCTGATACGAATCTTACGGTTTTGAGAAGAGGGTGACGACATTATGAAAAATATAACAGGCCTCTTCGTTGTACCCTTTTTTTTACTTTCAGGTGTACACGCCTATTCACAGCAGATCATCCGCATTGTAAAACAGTATGCTCTGGTTGACACCATCATGACAGAGAGTAAAGTCGGTGACCGATTGATCGTCAGCCGCCGTGATTCCCGCGGACTCCAGCCGATTGGTTTGGTGAGAATCGTCGCAGTGAGAAATGGGATGACGGCGGTACAGACTGAACAGGTGCGCCAGGGATATCAGTTTCAGGTTGGAGATTTTATCTCGAGACAAGGCCAGAATCGAAATGGAGGTCCATCTTCGCAGCCGAGAAACAACACAGCACCCAGGTATCGCAATCCTCTTTACGCTCCGGCAGTTTCACTGGGAGTTTTCTATCCAGGGCCTTCTTTGGACAGGATTTTCAGACAAAGCTGGTACGCATCACTGGGGTTTCACCTGTTTCCCGCGGGAGCAGTTTCACTCCAGGCTGACGCCGCTCTTGGCCCGATACGTCAGAACAATTCCGTTTCGGGTGACGCATCCGGTACGTTTTTTTCAGGAAGCCTCGCCCTGGGATTTCGTATGGGCGGTCCCATCCGCTATGAATTAGGCGGGGGCTTTGTGACGTGTAACGTTCCGGAAGGGCCGTTGTCCCTGGAAGACTTTTCCGGCCCGCAGGTATTTTTCGGATTTTCACTGGACACCCATCCATCCGGGCGTTTTACTGTAATACCCAGAGTAGGTATCATCGGCTTTTCCCGAGAAGATGAATGGAACGCTTTGGCCCTCGTATCTCTTTATTTCCGTTATGACGCACTTTAAAATACATGCTCAGCCGCTCTCTCTCTATGCTTAAGTTTATAAAGAAAATCCTACTACTCATCAGCATCTTCTTTCTCTATCTTTTCTTTAAAGAAATGCTCGTTCTGTACCAGGCGGTGAAAAGCCTACATCCCGCGGCGCAATACGTGTTTCTGTTACTGCTGGCTGGAGTTACGATCTACTTTATAATCATTCCCATTGGTCAAATACTTCTACTCCCCCATCTAGAAAGGCCGACGCGGGACCCGGACAAAATACACGGACTTATTGAAAAGCGCATGAAACGGTTTCGGAGTAATCCTTACCTGCTGAGAAGCGGTTTTGATAGTGAGAATCTTCCCGGCGGCAGAGAAGGGTATGAGGCCGTGTTGAAAAAACTGAGCGTTCAGTCGGAAGATATCCGCAGAAAATACGTGATCCAGGTCTTTTACACCACTGCTATTGCCCAGAACGGCTTCCTTGACGGACTGATCATCCTCTCGGCCGGAGTAAATATGGTACGTGACATGTTCACACTGTATCATGGCCGGGTTTCCAACCGTGATATCCTGTTTATTGCCAAACAGGTCTACTATTCCATACTCATTGGCGGCTCAGAAGGTATAGAATACGCCACGGACGAGATTCTCTCAAAAATCTTTTCGGGGAGCGTTAAAAATCTGCCTTTCGCTTCCAAGATTTTAGGATCCATAGCGGACGGATTCGTCAACGCCGCCTTACTTACACGGGTGGCTCTCATCACCGAAAACGCTTGTACCAGAATCTTTATCGAGTCCGACCGGGCTCTCTATCCTTCCTACCACACCATTCTGACCTCGACCCGTATTCTTACCGGTGATATGCTCCGCCGTATCGCGGGCGAAGTCAAGAAAATGGGAGGAGACAAGACAAAGAAAATGATCCTCGTGACCATTAATCCGGTAGGATACCTTCTCGGACGGGTGCTGCAGCGTCGTGCCGATGAATCTGACAGTCTCTCGGATGAGAGCAGGCTGTTTCTGCGGGAAGCGTCTGAGATTGTAAACAATCCTTTCTCATTTGTTTTCCAGAAGATCACCGGGATATTTCAAAAATCATTCCCAGAATCCTTATCTATCTAACTTGATTTATCCTTTTTTTTTATCTACCTTATACGCGGGTAAAGGAATAAGGAAATCATGAAGAAAATCGGCCGCCATATCATCATATTTCTCATCATCGGTGAATTCTTACTTACCGGGATGGGATTTTGCGGTCACTATTTGTCCCACACCCATTCCCGCACGTTTCATATTAACGCTGATGCTGATGCGATTAATTCAACTCAGCATGCTCACTCGCATTCCGGCGATCACTCCGGGAAAGAAACTTCACCCTGCCATAAGGTACACTGTTCCTGTTTGGGGAATTTTCTCGCGGAAGAGGTTGAAATCGTAATTACTCCGTTTGTTAAAATCAGCAAACTGATTAATGAGACTTCGTATCAGCATCTCTATTTTGTTCCAAAGCGTCTTTATCGACCTCCCATCAATTCTATCTGAACTTACTATCTTAATTACAATCATAACCATTTTCATTTGATCCTGTCATTTAACAACAGGGGAGGAATACATGTTCAGATCCTCCGGTCGAATTATACTGTTTCTGATGATGGCTTTTGCCGGACCATTGCGGGCGGGTACGCCGCTTACTATTGAAAAAGCTCTCGCTGAAGCCGAGGCAAATAATCCAGATCTCCGTTCAGCCCGAGAGCGTATGCTGGCAGCCCGTGCTGAAATCTGGCAGTCGGTTTCCCCTTCCAGGCCGCATCTTTTCCGTGAATGGGAAGAGACTCCTGCTTCTGCAGGCTTTGCGGGAAACTGGGGAGTTCGCAAGACGGGAGTGGAGCAGGAATTCCAGTTTCCGCTGCTTTACCTGCAGAACGGCATAATTCAGCAGCGGAACGCCCTGCGAGCGCAGGCGGAGTATCACGCCGTAAAAAACAGGATAGGCAGAGATGTAAAGATTAATTTCTACCGGCTGCTCTTTGCCCGCAAAAAGAAAGAGTTGAAAGAAAATAATTTAAATCTCATTAGTGATACCTACCAAAAGGCCAGGATGAGGGTGCTCTCTGGTGAATCGTCTCCTTATGACAGCCTGAAAGTGAGGGTCGATCTTACCGTGGCGGAGAATGAACTGTTTGCTGCGGAAGAAGAGGTCCGGATCGCTTCGAAGGAACTGACGTCAATCCTGGGTCGTAATCATGAAGATGATGTAATAATCAGTGGTGCACTTGAAGTCGATCTGCCGCAGCTTTCTGAAGCTTCTCTGGAGAAAACCGCGCGTGAAATGCATCCTGACATCATCATGGCTCAGGCCGAACTTTCCCGCAATAGAGCCTTGCTTGCCAAAGCCTGGACTTCGTTGCTGCCGGATGTATCAGTACGCTATTTTCAGCAGGATATTCAATCCGAACCGGATACCCGGTATAAAGGGATGGAAGTGTCGCTTTCTTTGCCGATCTGGCTCCCGTTTCAGGAAAGGGGCAGAATCGAATCGGCCACCTATCAGAAGAGGGCCGCAGATTACGCACGGGAGAATACTGAGAAGATGGTGCTTCTCAGGCTGGACAAAAGTCTGGCCGCGTTGAGAGTCGCCCAACAGCAGGCCCGTAATTTTAAGGAAAGCAGTCTGAAACAAGTTGATGAGCTGGTACGCATTGCCAGCACCAGCTATCAGGAAGGGGAGATGAGCTATCTGGAATTATCCGAGGCTCTACATGCCCTTAATCAGGTTACCGAAGGATACTACCAGGCTCTTTTCAATGTCAGAAGACATATGGCAGAACTGGAAGAGGCGGTAGCCCAACCACTTTTCCAGAACAATGAAACTGAGTGAATCGGGGAGATCCGTCATGAATAATAAAACATTTATTTACATACTGTTGGCACTCATTCCGGTCTGGTTTTCCTGCCGGAACAGCGATCAAGGTATAAAGGAAGCCGGGCATACACCCCTGGAAGAGCATCAAGCAGATGCGCAAGAGGACGTAACCGCTCATTCCCATGAAAATGATGTCATCCAGGTGGATAAAGACTGGGAAGAACTGGTGGGCCTTAAGACTGAACTGGTGGTGCTGGGCAGTATCGAAGAAACCGTAGCGGTGCCGGGTAAGATAATCCCCAATGCCGATAAAATTGCCTCTGTGGGTTCTATGATAGAAGCAACGGTAAACTGCGTATTCAAGAATGTGGGTGACAGAGTTGAAAAAGGTGAGGCTCTTGTCTGTTTAGTCAGCCCCGCATTAGGAAGTCTCAGGGCTGAATACGATAAAGCCAAAGCTGAACTGGAAATAACCGGGAAAAATTACACAAGAAGGGAAAAACTCTTTCAGGAAAACATCATCTCGGAAAGAGTCTTTCAACAGGATAGAAAAGATTTCCAGGTTGCACAGGTAAATTACCAGTATGCCCGTAAAAGACTGCTGGCCGTGGGGGTTGCGGAAGAGGAAATAGACAATCCTCCTACCGGGCATTCCGAGGCGGAAGGAGCCACCATTCATCTGCATGCTCCCATATCAGGAATAATTACCCTGCGCGCCGCCACCATCGGACAGCGCATCGGACCGGAAGATCAGCTTTTTGAGATCATCGATCTGGGCACCGTCTGGCTCGAAGCCGATATCTTTGAGAAGGACTTATCCACGGTGGCTTCATCAAATCTTGTCAGGGCTCATGTCGCCGCCTATCCGGACGATCTTTTCAGCGGGCGCATATTCTATTTGGGGAGCACCCTCGACCAAAGCACCAAGACGGTTAAACTGCTGGCCAGTATAAACAATCGCGATGAAAGACTTAAACCCGGTATGTACGCTACAACGGAGGTTGTTGTCGGCAGGAAAACAAGCACTCTCCTGGTTCCGGCTTCCGCGGTTCTGGAAGATGAACAGCTACAGGTAGTGTATGTCAAGGAAGAGGAAGGCTACCACCGGCATGTAATCGGGACCGGGATACGGTCCGGCAACATGGTCGAAGTAACATCCGTTCTGAAAGAAGGGGATGAGGTGGTAACCAGCGGCAACTACCAGCTTAAATCCAAGTCACGGATGCAGGGAGTCGATCCCCACGCTGGGCATGTTCATTAATCCCGTGATCGAGGAGCCAGACAAATGATAAATAAAATAATTGAATTTGCCATAAAAAACAGAATGCTGGTGATCATCGCGGCGATCCTGCTCGTTGCCGCCGGTATTAAATGCTTCTTGGACCTGCCGGTGGATGTATACCCAGATCTCAACGCTCCAGTCGTCAACGTAATCACCGAGAATCCCGGGATGGCGCCCGAGGATATGGAATCGCTGATAACATTTCCGCTGGAAAGTTCATTTAATTCTCTGCCTTATGTAAAACGGGTGAGCTCTAACTCAACCCTGGGACTTTCAAAAATCAGCATCGAGTTCGAATACGGCACCGATATTTATTTTGCCCGGCAGTTAGTGACAGAAAAGCTGGAACTGGCGGGATCCACCTTGCCCCAGGATATAGATCCTCCCTTTATCGGGCCCATTTCATCCATGTTCGCCGATGCCATCGAATTTACTATCCGGGGAGATGATCTGACCGCGGTACGTGATTTCGCCGAGTGGAACCTGAAGCCCCGTCTGCAGACGGTGCCGGGGGTATCCAATGTCATCAATCTTGGCGGTTATCTCAAACAGTTTCACGTGATACTCGATCCAAACCGGCTCTTGGCTTATTCTATCAAGCCTTCGGAGGTGGTAAAGGCCCTGGCTGAGAATAATCTAAATTCTTCCGGAGGATTCATCGAGGAAGGACCGGAAGAGAGAATTATCAAGGGTATGGGAAGAATTCGAGGTATTAAAGATATCAATGACATCGTTCTCCGGACGGTGCAGGGAGCCCCTGTTACTATCAGAGATGTGGCTGAAGTCAAAGTGGGATCGTTTGTGCGCCGGGGTTCGGCCGGTGTGAGCGGTCATGAGGTGGTGATCGTCACAGTGCAGAATCAGTATAACGCCAATGTCATGAAAACGATAAAAGGAGTCGAAGCTGTCTTGCGGGAGGTTAAGAAGCATCTGCCGGATGGCTGGTCAATTCAGCCTTTCTACAATCAGCTAGATATCATTACCAAATCCATAAGCAATGTAGAAGGAGCCATCTATATTGGGGCATTGCTCGTGATTTTCATTCTCTATGTTTTCATGAACAGCGTAAGATCGACCCTTATCGTAGCCATGGCAATCCCTCTTTCCGGAGTCTTTGCCTTCATCTTCTTTCGGATATTTCACCTTACCATCAACATGATGACATTGGGGGGCCTGGCCATAGGATTAGGCATGATCGTGGACTCATCCATCATTATGGCGGAGAATATTTTTCGACATCTAAACACTACTAATGAATCTTTTACCCAGGCCATCATAAACGGCGCCAGAGAGGTGGGGAATCCCATCTTCTATGCCGTTCTTATCCTGCTGTCAGTTTTTGCGCCAATTTTTACCCTGCAAGGGCTGGAAGGAAAGATGTTCATTCCCTTGACCTTTGCCGTTTTTGCCGCGGTGCTGGGATCACTGATCATTTCGCTGACCATCACTCCGGTGCTGGCTTCGCTGTTTTTCAAAAAGGATAAAAAAAATCACGACAATTTTCTATTACGGGGCTTAAAAAGGATCTATGAACCTTTCCTTATCAAGGTACTGGATCATGCCTGGAAGGCCCTTATCATAAGCCTGATTTTTCTGGCTGCCGGGATTACCGGCTATTTCTTCGTAGGATCGGAGTTCATGCCTGAAATGGATGAATCCTCATTGCTGGTGGATGTCCTCCTTCCCCCGGAAACTTCATTAAACGAGTCAGCACGAATTGCCTCACTGGTGGGGCAGAAGATCGCTCAAATCCCTGAAGTGCTGGAAGTGGTACGGGCCACTGGAAAAGCCCGGGGTGCCGAGCATACGGCTCCCATAAACTTGACCCATGCCAACTGTGTACTTGTGCCCAAGGAAAAAAGAAAGAAGTCTATCGAAGAGATTAAAAATGAAATACGCAGCCTGACCAGCGATATACCGGGAGTGAATATTCAGATCAATGCGCCGCTTCAGCACCGTATTAATCATGTGGTTACCGGCATACGGGCCGATATAGCGGTAAAGCTTTTCGGTGAAAACATGAGTACAATATTGGCTCTCTGTGATAAGATCCGCGATGCCATGTCTCAGGTTGCCGGCGTAGCCGACCTGCAGATTGAACAGCTCAGCGGAGTACCACAGTATCAGGTAAAACTAAACCGGGATAAACTGGCCCGCTACGGTCTGAATGTAAAAGACGTCTCGGATTATATCGAGATCGCCCTTAACGGAACGGTGGCCACTGAACTGATCGAGGCTCAGAAGCGGTATGACATATTTGTTCGATTCCGGGAAGAATCCCGGGACGAAAGAAAGGATATCAACAATCTCATTCTTGAAACGTCCCAGGGTTACAGGATTCCCCTGAACGAAGTCGCTCAGGTTGTGGAAGTCACCGATCCCATGCTGATTCGCAGAGAGAACGCTCTGAGAAGAGGCGTTGTCCAGTGCAATGTTTCAGGAAGGGATATGGGCAGTGTGGTCCGGGCGATCAAAGAACAACTGAAAAACATCGAGCTTCCGGAAGGTTATTTCATCACCTTTGGTGGCACCTACGAGAACCAGATAAGGGCAATGAAACAGCTCTCGATTGTTGTTTTCCTTACCATCATCATCGTTTTCTGTCTTCTGATCGTCAGCTTTGGATCCCTTCGGGAAGCGATGTTAATTATCTACAATATTCCTCTGGCATTATCCGGAGGTATTCTTATCCTGCTGATTACGGGGCATACCCTGTCAGTGCCGTCGATTGTGGGATTTATCGCTCTGATCGGAATCGCGGTACAGGACGGAGTTGTCCTTGTCAATCACATCAAGGGGTATCGGAAGAAAGGATTACCGGTCAGGGAAGCCGTAATAATAGCCAGCAACAATAAGTTGCGGCCCGTGTTGATGACCAGCTTTACGACCCTGCTGGGGCTGATTCCTTTAGTAATGCGGAATCTGACGGGGTCTGAGATCCAGAAACCCCTTGCCTTTGTTATTATGTTCGGTCTTCTCTTTTCCACCATGCTGACCTTGTTGGTTTTACCAGCACTGTATACAGTGATGGAAAAGGGACATTCTCGTAGCGGCGGATAATAATGACCGGGCCTTTGCGATACGCCTGTTTGATGAGGTTGCAATCCGGATGGGTAATGAGTATATTGTCTTGTAATAATCGGTGTGATAAAAGGGGGCGGCATCAAAAAATATTTCTATAGAAAGCTGCGAAAGCCTGAAGTGTACGCCTTGGTAGGGAAAGCGGGAACAGGAAAAAGTTTCCGATCCAGGCTTATCATGGAGAAACACAGCATTGAGCTCATGATTGACGATGGTCTGCTTATAAGAGGACATCGCATTCTGGCTGGACGCTCCGCCAAACGGGAGAGTACCAAAATTGCGGCGGTGAAACGGGCCGTCTTTCAGGATGATAAACAGGCCGAGACCGTGCGCCAGGTTCTGGAACGGGAAAAGTTCCGCCGCATACTTATACTCGGGACATCCGAGCATATGGTGGGGATCATCACTGAGCGTCTGGCATTGCCCTATCCAAGCCGGGTCATATATATCCAGGATGTTGCCACCCAGGATGAAATCGCGAGAGCCCAGGAGAGCAGGAGGATTAGCGGCAAGCATGTCATTCCCCTTCCGGTAGTGGAGGTACGGCAGCATTACAGTCACCGTATTCTGGAAACGGTCCGTTTTATTTTTTCTTCACCCTTCAGATTCGGAAAAGGAAAAGTGGTTGAGAAGACCGTGGTTCAGCCGCCCTTGAGCCGCTTGGGACGCATCAGCATTACGGATACTGCGTTGAGTCAGATGATCATGCACTGTCTGGCCGAACGTACACCGGAGGCCGTTATTAAAAAGATTAAAATCGATCCATCTCCACAGGGCTACAAGGTAGAAGTGGAAGTTGAATTTCCGCAACATACAGAATTGGGCGAAACACTGTTTGATCTGCAGCGTTATACCGCAAGCCATATTGAACAATACAGCGGCATAAACATGGATCAGCTCCATCTTACCGTCACCGGCATCAGCGGCGGAAAATCTGTAAAATCAACGCAGACCGGTACGAAGAATGAAAACGGCAATCGGTAAGAAAAAAGCTCTGGCTCTCATGTCCACAGGACTGGACAGCATGCTTGCCGCCCTGATCGTAAAACATCAGGGCGTGGATGTTGAGGGGATCTGTTTTACCTTCCAGTTTGATAATCTCGCTCGAAAGGCGGAACAGGGGGAAGTGGAAAAGATCGGAAAACGTATCGGCATTCTAATCCATACCATGGATATTTCCGAGGATTTTCTCCCCATACTCCTGAATCCCCCTCATGGGTATGGATCCGCATTCAATCCTTGCATAGACTGTCATCTTTTCATGCTAAAAACGGCTCATACGCTGTTACAGCAGAAAGAAGCGGATTTTATCGTTACGGGTGAAGTGGTAGGCCAGAGACCTATGTCCCAGCGCCATCAGATTATCAGACATATGAATAATATAATGGATTTCAAATCTCTGGTGCTGCGGCCGCTTTCGGCGAAATTATTGGAGCTGACCACACCCGAGAAGGAAGGCTGGGTCAACCGGGATGCTCTTTATGACATTTCAGGCAGAAACAGACAGCGGCAGATACAATTGGCCGATGAATTTGGTTTGGATACATACAGTACACCTGCAGGCGGCTGTATTCTTACTGACAGAACCTTCGCAATCCGGGCCCGGGCGCTGATTGAGGGAATGGGAAAGAAGAGGATTACCGTGGAGCTGCTCAGGCTGCTTCGTTTCGGACGTCATTTCTGGCTGCGTCCCGGACTCCTTGTGGTGGTAGGCAGAGATAAGGCGGACTGTGAGAGTATGGAGGATTTCGCTGCAGGGCGTTGGAGTCTGGAACCGGCTGATGTAAGCGGTCCGCTGGTATTGGCCCAAGGCATTGAAAATCATGATGACTTGCTCAAAGCAGCAGCCGTTACGGCACGATACACCAGTAAAGGCGGAGGAGAAGAAATTGTTGTTAATTATCGGCACGGAAAAACCCAAGGTATGCTTCGTGCCGCTCCGGCCCCGGAACATGAATTGAAGAAATGGCAGACGCACTGAATAGACAGCGTAAAAGTATTGACATTCAATGTAATTCTTTTTATATTTTCCCCGTTTAAGTTACCGTAGTTTTGGATGACGAAAAGGAGAAAACTCATGGCTCATGTCATATCAGATGAATGTATCAGCTGCGCCGCCTGCGCAGACGAATGTCCTGTTGAAGCAATCAGTGAAGGAGACGAGAAATATATCATTGATCCGGACCTTTGCACTGACTGCGGCGCTTGTGTTGAAGTATGCCCCACCGATGCCATTTCACCAGCTGACTGATCTGCGCTAACTAATTATTATTTATTAAGAAAGCATAATGGGGCAGGGTTGCGACTCTGCCCCTTAATTATACCGGGATTACTATGAAAACCGCCATGACCATTGCGGGATCTGACAGCAGCGGAGGAGCAGGCATTCAGGCTGATCTCGCGACATTCACTGCTTTCGGAGTGCACGGGGTGAGTGTGATCACCGCGATCACCGCTCAGGACAGCCTGGATGTCAGCGGAATCAAAGCTCTCTCTCTGCCGATGATCCGGAAGCAGTTTATGGCGGTGACAACAGATTTCAGTCCGTCAGCGGTGAAAACAGGTATGCTCTGGTCCGCTCGTATTATTCGATATGCAGCGCGCCTCATCAGGCAAAATCCCATACCGCTGATAGTGGATCCAATTATGCTGTCAAGCAGCGGTGTAAGACTGTTACGTAAAGGAGGTATCAGAGAAATGATACGATCACTGCTGCCCCTTGCCGTACTGGTCACTCCCAACTTGCCGGAAGCGGAAATTCTCAGTGATAATGAGATACATACGAGGAATGATCTGGAGAAGGCTGCCAGAGTAATCCATTCTTTGGGAACCGACGGTGTCCTCATAACGGGCGGACATCTTAAGGGTGAAGCGGTTGATACCCTTTACTGGCATGGAGATTTTTATACCTTTTCAGCGCCGAGAGTCGCAAAGGAAAAAATCCGCGGAACCGGATGCACCTTTTCAGCAGCCATAACCGCAGCTTTGGCCCTGGGGGAAGATATCCCCGCAGCGGTTAACCATGCAAAAAAATATATCAGTAACGCCATTTCCCAGGCACAGTATCCGGGGAAGGGAGCGGCAATACTTCATCGTGACGGGAAAGAATGATAATGAATTCCAAAACGGGAAAACCCAAGCTGCTGCTCCACGCCTGCTGTGCGCCCTGTCTGCCGCATCCCCTGCAAAAACTCCAGAAAAATTATCTGGTAACGGTATTCTTTTTCAATCCAAACATCCACCCTCACGATGAATATAGAGCCAGACTGGAAGAGATAGAATCCTTTTCAAGAAGGTGGAATTTCCCTCTTATCCTGGGAGAATATACTCCGAAGGAATGGCTTGAGACAGTGAAGGGTCATGAAAATGATCCGGAAGGCGGAGAGCGCTGCCGAATTTGTTATCACTACCGCTTGAAGGAGACAGCGGAAAGAGCGCGAATAGAAGACATTGAAGTAATCGCCACTACCTTGAGTGTCAGTCCCCTAAAAAAGGCGGCCCTTATCAATCAGGCGGGGAGGGACGCCGTCCTTCCCGGTGATCTGATTTACCTCGAAGAGGATTTTAAAAAGAAGGACGGTTTCAAAATCAGCTGCCGCGTCAGCAGGGAAGAAGGTTTTTATCGTCAGAGTTACTGCGGCTGTGTGTTCAGCAGAAAAGAGAGGAGAACGGGTGACAATAGATGATTACGGCTTCGGCAGTATTACCATAGCGGGAGATGTGTTTCACAGCGATGTGATTATTTATCCGAACAGAGTGGAGAAGGACTGGTGGCGCGGTGAAGGCCATCTGCTGCGTCTCGCTGATATAGAAAATGCAGTTACGGAATCAGCTCCGGACGCTGTCGTTGTTGGTACCGGGGCCTTTGGATTGATGAAAATCCATCAGGAAGTGAAAGATTATCTTGAGGAGAATACTATCAGGCTTCTGAGTGCTCGATCAGGATCAGCGGTAAGGCTCTATAACGATTTAGCATCGGGCGGGACATCCGTTTTGGGTGCATTCCATCTCACGTGTTGATCGGGAGGGTACCATGAAAGTGTCTGAACAACTAGCGGTAATATTTCTGGGAATCTGGCTGATCGTGGGCGGAATAACGAATCTGCTCCATCGTGGCATCCCCGTGCTCTCCGAGATACTGCCTTTGCTGGCGCTTGTGACGGGAATTCTGCTTCTCATAAGCGGAGCCAGTTTAAAAAAGAATCTTGGCCTCATATTACTGGCTGTATGGCTGATCATGAAAGGACTCTGGCCCTATATCCCTTATGAGGTTTCCGTTTACGGTACGGTGCTGCATCTGTTAGCTGTCGTATCAGGTGTCTTGATCCTGGTCAGAAAATGATCGTGAAAATCACTGATGGCGCATCGCCCCGCATTGCAGCACTCACTGTTTCTGTTGCAAAAGCATGAAAAACAGCAATAGAATTTTCATCATCTTTCTATGGCTCATTCCCCTGGGCTTTGCCAGCAAGGCATATCATGGAGCAGCCTCAGGCTGGGTGAACAATTTTGCCGGAGGGATACTCTATGAAATTTTTTGGTGTGTGCTTATTTTTTTCTTTTGGCCGCGGCGGAAAGGACTGACCATCGCAACAGTAGTCTTTCTGGGTACGTCCCTGCTTGAATTTCTGCAGCTTTGGCACCCCAAGATACTTGAAATAATCCGATCCACCTCTCCAGGAAAGATCCTCTTGGGCACTACCTTTTCCTGGCTGGATTTCCCCCATTATCTGGCCGGCTGTCTCATCGGTTATTTTATCATAATACATCTTGGCTCAAGAAAGGATGCTTCTGTTCCTTTGGAGGGCTGAGACCTCAAGCAAGGAAATTATTTGTAATATACCACCCTCGACATTCCCGGATATTTGGGAGCCTTCTGCTCATCCCACCATTCCAGTTTTACCAGGACGGTTTTTGCCGCATCCCAGGCCTCTTTGCTGGCATAATGAATAAATGGGAAGATAGCGCCTCGATCAAGCATGTCAGTGCCTATTTTGGCTTTTATCTCATCGGATACATAGGTCCTGGTTTCGGTATATAGCGGTTTTTGTTTAATTTTAAAGTTTTCATACCTTTCCGGATGGGCTAAAAGATCTTTCGACTCAATTTTCCTATCATAGAGCGCATAGGTAAAGCGGTAATTGGTCAAGGTCATGCTTGAGACACCCACATTCCTGAAGAGAGCAAACTCAATGGTCAGAATGGTTCCGTCTTGTTTCAGAATGTTACCGCTGGCAATGGCCTGGGCCACATAGCGCCGGTTAAAATCTTCAGGACGAATCCGAAGTTCAGCGAAATTATCATAGGTACCATCGACTTTGTCACTGTAGTTCCATTTATCCTGTTGCTTCAGGTCCTGTTCGGTATGGCCTTCGGTAAAACTCCCTTTTCGAATTCGTACTTCCACGACCTCGGCAGACCAGATGACAGGATCATTCATATCCCAGGTGACAGTTTGAGACAGGACGGCTCCGGTGGCCAGGCTTACCGGCTGCTGGGGCGGGCCGGCGGCCACAAATTCCGGGTTATACCGTAATTTTTGAGCCCTGTCTTTCCAATCTGTCTCATGTATTTTTTGGACACTGCTTATACAGGCGTAGACATTATAGGCGAAGGTATCGGTACAGGGCTTGTCTCCCCAGTTCGCGACTTCAAATGAGAAGGTAAGCATCCTGGTTTTTCTGTCGTAATGAGCGGCAGTAAAGTAGACATGCAGGTCCGGCCCGTCGCTGCTGGTAATGTACATTGACGGTTTCCGGGGCGGTGCGGGAATAGCAATCTCCGGAAATCCTGCTGGTAATGGCAGCATCCGAACTGATTTCAATACCTGTTTTTTAACAGCAATCTGATTCCCGGCGGGTATTTTTACTTGTGCATCGAGTGAAAAGCAGAGGATAAACTGGGTGATAACGGCCGAGAATAAAAAGTACTTTGTTCCCGTACGCATGACATCCCCCTTATTTTTAACAGTGGATAATAAATATAACCTACAACAATCAATAGAATAATGCAAGAGAGAAATCCAGCTTGATTTTTCGAAATATTTTTCACATTTTTCAGCGTATACTAACAATATCTCTTTCCCCGGAAAAAAAGAGGAGAAATACAATGAAAAGAGTCTTCACGCTGCTCGTTCTCACCCTTTTTACCAGCGGCCTTCTCCTGGCTCAGGAAGAAGCCGGACTCCTGCGGCAGCCGCATATCAATGGAGACAAAGTCGTATTTGTCTATGCGGGTGACATCTATACTGTCTCACTGGAAGGTGGCACTGCTACAAAACTGACTTCTTTTGACGGATTCGAAGTTTACCCCCGTTTCTCTCCGGATGGACGCTGGATCGCCTTTTCAGGTGAATATGACGGCACCAGACAGATATACGTCATCCCCTCTGAAGGAGGTATTCCAAAACGGTGTACCTATTACCCGGATGTGGGGGAAATGCCGCCCCGCGGCGGATGGGATACCCTTCCGTACGACTGGACTCCTGATAGCAAGAAAATCCTTGTACGGTGGAATCGCACACCATTTGGAGAGCGTATCGGACGGTTTTTTCTGATGGATCCATTTAAGGAAGGGCTGCCTCAGGTCCTCCCTCCTCACGAGGGCGGTCCTGCCAGCCTGTCTCCGGATGGAACAAAACTGGCCTATTCCATAAAATCACGTGAGTTCCGCACCTGGAAACGCTATAAAGCAGGATTTGCGCAGGACATCTGGATCTATGATCTAGCGGAAAACAAGATTGAACGGATCACCGACTATCCAGGCACGGATAATTTTCCCATGTGGATCGGCAACAGCATATTCTTTACCTCCGATCGCGAGAATGTGGATTCCGATGAACCACAAACACTCAATATATTCTCCTATGATATCGCTGCGAAAAAAATCAGACAAATAACCCATTTTGATACCTATGATGTCATGCGCCCCAGCCGGGGCCGGGGCGGTATCGTGTTTGAGAATGGCGGTTTCCTTTATTATCTCGATCCCGCCAGTGGCGCCTATCGCAAGATCACCGTTTACATCAACAATGATAAACCGAATCTGCAGCCGGTATACAAGGACGTCTCCCGTTTTGTTGACAGCTTTTACCTTTCTCCATCTGGAAAACGAGCCATATTCTCGGCAAGAGGAGAGGTGTTCAGTGTCCCCGCCGAGCACGGCCAGATCAAAAATCTGACCAACACTCCTGAATACCGTGAAATGTCGGTGGACTGGTCTCCGGATGGACGCTATATATCGTTCCTGTCCGACAGGAATGGTGATTATGAGATCTATCTGCAGAAGTATAACAGCGATAAAGCGCCGCGCCAGCTGACAAAGGATACCGGTTCCTGGATCACCGGATATGTCTGGTCGCATGATTCAAAATCGATTCTGGTCGGTGATAAAAAGAACCAGCTCTTTATCGTGGACGAAGCCAGCGGCAGTACGAAACTTGTCGACACGGGGTACTACTCACCAATTTCAGGGTATCGCTGGTCCCCTGATGATTCCTGGATCGCCTATTGCAAGGATGATGAGAATCGTCTTTCCTCGATCTGGGTCTACAACATTGACGAGGGGAAACCACATCGGCTTACAAATTCCGATACGGATGAATACAACCCCATGTTCAGCGCGGACGGCAGTCTGTTGTCATTCGTCTCAAATCGCGACTATAATTGGGGTAACAGAAGTTTCGATGCCAAACTCTATTTCGGAACTTTGAATACGAATGCTAAAGATCCTCTCGCACCGCTTGATGATGATGAGACACCCGGTTCTGACAAGAATAATTCCGGGAAAAAGAAAGAAGTCAAAAAAGAAAAGATGATTGTCGACTGGGAAGGATTTAACGGCAGAATAGAGGCCTATCCAGTGCCCACCGGCAGATACGGGATTGTTACCGCTATTGAGGACGGACTGGTATATACCAGGGACAATACCCTCTATCTCTTTTCCATGAAAGACAGAGAAGAGAAGGAAATCATGCAGGGAGCGCGTTCCGCAGTGGTGAGTGCTGATGGAAAGAAATTTATCTTTCGGGACAGAGGAGGGTACACCATCACGGACTTGCGTCCGGGCCAGAAGCCGGGCAAGGGAAAACTCGATCTCTCCGATATGGTCATGAGGATCGACCCCAGGGTGGAATGGCGTCAGATATTTACCGATGCCTGGCGCATTATGCGGGACTGGTTCTATGATCCCGGCATGAACGGGGTAGACTGGAAGGCGATGTATGACAAATATTCCCCCCTTGTCGAGTATGTAGCTCACCGCACCGATCTGGATTACATCATCGGAGAATTGATCGGTGAGCTGAATGCGGGCCACTGTTATGTAAACAACGGTGATGTGGAAACGGTGAAACGAGTCCCGGTCGGATTGCTGGGCGCGAAACTGACCCCTGATGGAAAATACTACCGGATAAGTCATATTTACCAGGGCGAAACCTGGAACGAGGAATTGCGTTCTCCCCTGCAGGAACCAGGACTTAATGTCCGCGAAGGGGAGTACCTTATCGCTATTGACAGTAATCCAATAACCACGGATGAAAATCCCTACAAATTTCTGGAGAACAAAGCCAATAAATTGGTCGAGTTGACAGTCAACGATAAAGCGAGTGAAAGAGACACTCGTACGATAACCATTCGCACCATACCGTCAGAGATTGCCCTGCGTCAATATAACTGGGTGTTGAGAAACAGGGCGATTGTGGACAGTCTCTCGGGAGGCAAGGTCGGATATATCTATGTCCCCAATACCAGTTTTCCTGGCTTCCGTGAATTTTATAAAGGATGGTACAGTCAGCATACCAAAGAAGCATTGATCATCGACGACCGTTATAACGGAGGCGGATCCCTGCCTGATCCCATGGCGCTGGATATGGCAAAGCCGACGCTGCAATACTGGGCAAGACGTAACCTGCCGCTTTATACCACTCCCTTTCCGGTCCATCAAGGCCCCAAGGTCATGCTGATCAACGGCCGTTCCAGTTCAGGGGGTGACGCCTTCCCCGATTATTTCCAGGAATTGAAACTGGGACCGCTCATGGGACAGACCACCTGGGGAGGATTGATTGGGTATTCCGGCAGTCCGCGGTTTGTGGACGGAGGCGGGATGGCCGTTCCCGCTTTTGCCTATGTGAACACGAAAGGTGAATGGGACGTGGAATACTACGGCGTTCACCCGGATATCGAAGCTTTCGATGATCCCACCCTGATTTACGCGGGTCATCAGCCCATGCTGGAGAAGGCTGTTCAGTATCTTCTGGAGGAGCTGAAGAAACATCCGGTTACGGAAATAACCAAGCCAGAAGGACCCGATCGGCATTAAGATTCCGTAAAAACATGGGGGGCGGATCTCTTGCTTGGTGGAAGAGATCCGTCCCTCGCTTTACCCCGCATTAAAAGTTGAAGAGGAATGTGATGAATCCATCCACGGAGTCAATAAGAAAAATAGTTAAACAGGCGCTTGCGGAAGACCTTGGCGGGCCTGGTGATGTAACGACCCTTAGTACTGTGTCTCCGGACACGGTGGGTAAGGGCAAGCTGATTGTCAAACAGACCGGTGTAATCGCAGGGATGAAGGTTCTCGAATTTGTTTTTCATACAGTTGATCCCGGTTTGAAAATACGTCCAGTATTTGATGACGGCAGTTTCGTGGAACGCGGACAGGTTATCTGTATAGTTGAGGGACGGCTTTTTCCCATCCTGCAGGCCGAGCGGGTTGCTCTGAATTTTATTCAACACCTCTCGGGAATAGCCACCCTCACCAACGCCTTTGTCAAAGAAATAGCAGGAAGCGGTGCCCATATCCTGGACACCAGAAAAACAACGCCGGGACTTAGGGAACTGGAAAAATATGCCGTAGCCCAGGGAGGGGGAGTCAATCACCGCATGGGGCTTTACGATATGATTATGATCAAGGACAATCACATAGATGCTGCCGGAAGTCTGACGGAAGCAGTGAACAAGTGCCTCGGTTATCTGAAAAAAGAAAAAAAAGAAATAAAGATTGAAGTCGAGACCCGTAATCTGGCTGAAGTGAAGGAAGCACTGCTCCTGCCGGTTGACAGAATTATGCTGGACAATATGAGCATTACGGAAATGACTGAAGCGGTCAAGATCATAGACGGAAAGATTGAAACAGAGGCATCAGGAAATGTGACAATGGAAAATGTTGCAGCGATCGCCCGCACCGGAGTGAATTACATCTCTGTGGGAGCGTTGACCCATTCAGCAGGAATATTGGATATCACTTTGCAGATAGCACGTTTGTAGTGACAGTTTTGTTACATCGTATTATAAAATCTAATAAATCCCGCTAATTGACATGCTTTCATTAATTAGGAAAACTTTAGGGCAAGAAATCAGTTTCGAATGATAATTATTCCTAAGATTTTCCTTGAATTACACTCCCTTTTTCTCTACATTAAACAGTATATTACAAGTGCAATTACCTCATTTTTCGGAGGAATTTTATGATCGAAATAAGATTTCATGGAAGAGGCGGACAAGGCGCGGTTAAAGCTTCAGATGTCCTGGCAATAGCCGCGTTCAAAGAGGGGAAAGAGGTTCAGGCGTTCCCCTTTTTTGGCGTGGAACGAAGAGGAGCCCCTGTTACCGCATTTACCCGAATCAGTGATGATACCATCCGGATACACTGTTACATTTATGAGCCGGATGTGGTGGTTATACTCGACCCTACGCTTATCGGTGCTGTACCCCTTACCGAGGGCCTCAAAACTAACGGAAAAATCATTATCAACACTGAGCGTAAACCGGAAGAATTCGAATTCTCTAACACCGAAAATCCCATAATATACACGGTTGACTGCTCTGCCATCGCGGTAAGACACGGTCTGGGGAGTCCGGCTGCGCCTATTGTAAACACAGCGATACTCGGAGCGGTCGCTAAGGCGACCGGTCTGGTGAAGATCGAATCTATCGAAGAGGCGATCAAGGAAAAAATCCCGCTGAAAAAGGAAAAGAATGCAATTGCGGCCAGAGAGAGCTACGAGTCTGCGCTGGGATAAAGGAGATGTTATGAATAAAAAAAATGATAAAGCAGAAGAGGTTATAATACGGGGAGCTCAAGATATGCCGGATATGCCCGCTTCCATGGGCAGTATGCGGGTTAATAAAACCGCTTCCTGGCGGTCTCTCAGACCGGTGATTGATATAGAAAAATGCACCAGCTGTATGATCTGCTGGAAATACTGCCCTGAACCGGCAATATTTCCTACCAGTCCTCCCACTATCGACTATGATTTTTGTAAGGGATGTGGAATCTGCGTGCTCGAGTGTCCCGCGGACGCCATTAGTTCAGAAAAAGAAGGAAAGTAAAAGGAGGCGAAGATGAAGAAAGTACTCACCGGGAATTTCGCCGCCGCCTATGGCGCAACCGCAGCTCGAGTTAATGTGGTGGCAGCGTATCCCATTACCCCTCAAACGACTATTGTTGAGATTCTCTCCGAGATCGTCGCAGATGGCGAGCTCAATGCTGATTTTATCAAAGTCGAATCAGAACACAGTGCCCTGGCCGCATGTATCGGCGCTCAGGCCGCAGGAGCCAGGACCTTTACGGCTACCAGCGCTCAGGGGCTGGCCCTGATGCATGAACTCATCCACTGGGCTGCCCGAGGACGGCTGCCGATTGTGCTGGCTAACGTGAACCGGGCCATGGCTCCGGGTTGGTCGATCTGGGCAGATGTTACTGATTCCATAGCCCAGCGGGACACCGGCTGGCTTCAGGTCTACTGTGAAAACAATCAGGAAGTGTTCGATACCATCCTCATGTCATACAAAATCTGTGAGGCAGCCGAAATTCTCCTGCCTTCATTGGTAAATCTGGACGCCTTCTTCCTGTCCCACACATCTCAGGTGGTGGATATCTATGATGCCAAACGCATCGATGCCTTCCTGCCGCCGTATAACCCGGCCATTAAGCTGGATGTTGATGAACCGCACTCTTTCGGTGCCTTGACTTCGCCTGAGCACTATTATGAATTTTCCTATAAAATGCATCAGGCTCAGGAAAAGGCCAAGGAAGTAATCCGAAAAGTGGGCAAGGAATTCGCTGAGCATTTCGGAAGGGAATACGGACTCACAGAGGCCTACAAATGTGATGATGCCGAACACATCCTGGTGGATTACGGTACCATTGCTGGGACAGCGATGGACGCCGTGGATCGTATGCGTGACAGCGGTTTGAAGGTAGGAGCCCTGAAAATTCGTTATCTGCGGCCATTTCCCTCCGAAGAAGTAAAAGATATTCTGGCAAAGGCCAAGAAAATCGGTGTTATAGACCGTGCAATTTCCTTTGGTCATGAAGGCCCGTTCATGTCGGAAGTCAAGGCCGCAATGTATGGTCATGATCTCCCCATATACGGATTTATTGCGGGTTTGGGCGGAAGAGATGTATCGATAGACGATATTATTTCCATGGTCACCTATATGCAGAAAAATGATGCAAAGAATCTGATCTGGATAGGAGTGAAAAAATGAGCGATGTTGATATAAAACAGAAAAGATTGACCATTCCTGAGGAAGAAATACTCTCCCCGGGACATTTGGCGTGTCAGGGATGCGGCGCCAGTATGGCCCTCAGATACGCGCTGAAGGGCTTGGGTCGCAAGACGATAATGTCCATTCCGGCTTGCTGCTGGGCGGTAATAGACGGACCATTCCCTTACTCGGCTGCCGGAGTCCCCATTTACCACTGCGCCTTTGAGACGGCCGCTTCCACTGCATCAGGTATCAGTCATGCCCTTTCGCAGTTGGGAAAGGATGATATTACGACCCTGGCCTGGGCCGGTGATGGCGGCACTTTCGATATCGGGCTGCAGGCTCTCTCGGGGGCGGCTGAAAGAAACGATAACCTGATCTATGTGGTGTACGATAACGAGGCCTATATGAACACCGGTATCCAGCGCTCCTCGGCGACTCCCCACGGGGCCTGGACAACCACTACGCCGGTAAAACACTATCGCAAAGGTCAGAAGAAGAATATCATGGGAATCATGGCGGCGCATTATATCCCGTACTGCGCCACGGCGAATATCGCCTACCCCGAGGATTTTATTAAAAAGCTGCAAAAAGCGAAATCCATTAAAGGAGCAAAGTTTATTCATCTGTTTGCGCCCTGTCCCACCGGGTGGAAGCACCCGCCTGATATAACGGTTAAAGTCGCTAAACTGGCTACTCAGTGCAATGTTTTCCCTATTTATGAAATAGAAGGTGGTATTTACCGGATAAACAGGAAAATCAAAAATCCAAAGCCGGTCGCGGAATACCTCAAACTGCAGGGACGCTTCGCTCATTTGAAAGAAGATGAAGTGGCCTATATCCAGTCCGAGGTAGATAAAAACTGGAACAGGCTGTTGAAGCTGGAAGCGGCCTTCGGTGAGGAGGCTGAGGGATAGTTACGGATCCGGCAGCGTACGGTTTTATTGCTCTGCCGGTTTTTTCCGGATAGTGAAAACTTATTCTTTCGATTGTAAAGTAAGTGTCGATATATATCTAATTATGGAGCTGTAATGAAAGCGATACTCTCGGGAAACGAAGCCGTGGCACGCGGGTGTTATGAGAGCGGACTTCACGTGGCAACCGCCTATCCCGGAACTCCGAGCACCGAGATCTTGGAGAATGTTTCCAAATATCCTGAAATTTACAGTGAGTGGTCGCCCAATGAAAAGGTAGCGTTCGAAGTGGCCATGGGGGCTACCTTTGAGGGTGCCCGGGCTCTGGTGGCAATGAAACATGTCGGGCTTAATGTTGCCGCCGATCCCTTCATGTCAATGAGCCTTATCGGAGCGCCGGGTGGAGTCCTCGTCGTTTCAGCTGATGACCCGTCTATGCACTCATCCCAGAATGAACAGGACAACCGCTATTAT
>CAZUMH010000037.1:0-29254 GCA_964621645.1 uncultured bacterium | reverse complement strand
TGATCCAGGCGAAGAAGCTGATTGACAGCAGCGCCCTGGGACAGATCTACCATTTCCGGGCCCAGTACCTCCAGGAGTGGATCATGCCCCATTACAACACGCCGTTTATCTGGCGGCTGGATAAAGAGCAGGCCGGCAGCGGCGCGTTGGGCGATCTCGGCGCCCATATTATCGACCTGGGCCGGTTCCTTGTTGGGGAGATGAAGAGTGTGAGCGCCCTGACACGCACCTTTATCGATAAACGTCCCCTGCCGGACGGCAAAGGGACCGGAACCGTGGATGTCGATGACGCCTTCGTGGCCACCGTGGAATTTGAGAACGGGGCCATCGGCACCCTGGAAGCCTCCCGTTACGCGGCCGGAAGAAAGAATCATCAGGTAATAGAGATCAATGGAGAGAAGGGCACCTTTTTTTTCGATCTGGAGCGGATGAATGAGCTGCAGGTTTTCTGGGTGGACGAGGACCCCAAAGAGACCCAGGGATTCCACGATGTTCTGGTTTCCGAGGCCTATCATCCCTGGTGGGGCAACTGGTGGCCCCACGGCCATATGATCGGCTGGGAGCATCTGTTTATCCATGAACTGGCTTATTTTTTCGACTGTATTGTCAATGACAAACCAGTGGCGCCCTGGGGCGCCGACTTCGAGGACGGATACCGGGCCGCGGTGATCTGTGACGCCATTCTCGATTCCGCCTCGAAACGCACCCATAGAGACATTTCCTATTGAACAGCGACGGTCAGAAACCGTCAAGGAGAGTGATATATGTCTGAGGAAAAAACCGTAAACAGAAGGAACTTTCTCAAATCGACAGCGGCCCTCTCGGCAGGCGCGCTCGCCTTTCCGGCGCTTATCCCCGCCTCTGCCCTAGGGAAAAACGGCGCTGTCGCGCCCAGTCGGCGGATCACCATCGGCTGCATCGGTATTGGCAACATGGGCACCTCTAACATGCGCTCCTTCCTCGAGCTGGATGACGTGCAGATCGTGGCTGTCTGTGATCTGGACAGCAACCGTCTGCGGCGGGCCAAGGAGATCGTGGACGGGAAATACGGCAACAATGACTGCCGCATCTACCATGACTTCCGGGATCTGGTGGCACGCAACGATATCGACGCCATCTCCATGGCCACGCCCGATCACTGGCACGCGCTGACCGCCATTGCCGCGGCTGAATCGGGAAAGGATGTATACGGAGAAAAACCGCTCTCGCACTGCATCGCCGAAGGCAGAGCCATGTGCGACGCTGTGCACCGGCACGGACGCGTCTGGCAGACGGGCAGCTGGCAGCGCTCGGTGGCCAATTTCCGGCAGGCCGTGGAGATCGTCCGAAACGGACTGATCGGGAAGATAGAGACCGTGCATGTCGGTCTGCCCTCCGGGTACAGTGTCAGCGGAGGGGGAACGGCAAAGGATTTCGTCATCCAGCCGCCGCCTCCGGAGCTGGATTATAATTTCTGGATCGGTCCTTCACCCTATGCCGATTATTTCCCGGCAAAGACGCACTGGAACTGGCGCTGGCAGCTCGATTTCGGCGGCGGCCAGCTCTGTGACTGGATCGGGCACCATTGTGATATCGCCCATTGGGGTCTGGACATGGAGTATGACGCCCCCATTGAACTGGAAGGAGTCGGCGTTTTCCCGCAGACAGGTCCCTGGGATGCACCCAGCGCTTACCGAATAAACACCCGCTATCGGAACGGAGTAAAAATGATTATTTCCGGCGGCCATGATGATATCAAGATGGGAGTAAAATGGTTCGGGGAGGACGGTCGCTGGATTTATGTGCGCCGCGGCCAGATTGACGCCAATCCCAAAAAACTGCTTCAAAAGGTTTTTGGTCCCCATGATAAGCATGTATATTATTCCGATAATCATCACAGGAACTTCATTGACTGCGTCAAAAACCGTTCACTGACCATTACGCCCTGCGAAGTGGCGCACCATTCGCAGATCCCGGGACATCTGAGCAATATCACCATGAAGCTCAACCGTCCAATCCGCTTCGATCCGGAGACGGAAAAGATCATCGGCGATCCTGCGGCGAATGCTATGCTGAGAACACCGATGAGAAGTCCCTGGAGTCTTAATAGATAATCGTCAGCTATTTACAGGAGATAGTGGTTATGAAGATAAAAAGCTGTTTTTTAGCGGTATTATGTGCACTCTGGCTGCTTGGGACGGGATCAGTTCGGGCCCAGCTGGCTGACTCGAGTTATACGGTCGCTCCCACAAACCTGCCGACAAGGCTTTCGAAAGCTCTGGCGCAGGCGGTTTCCTATCAATATGGTGAGAGTAGAGTGCCGCTCTTCCATGTGGATGTAATGGTCCAGACAGCCCTGAATCATCCGGAACTGCTGCCTGAGATGGAAAAGCAGTTTATTGGATTCCTTCGTTCCGAAGCGAGTCTCCCCGCAAAACAGTTCATCTGCCGCAAGCTCAGTATCATGGGATCGAAGCGGTCGGTGCCGGTACTGGCCGATCTGCTGGAAAAGGAAGAAACATCTGATTTTGCTCTGTACGCCTTGGAGCGGATTCCCGATCCTGCTATTGACAAAGTCCTGATCAAGGCTCTGGACTGGAGCAGCGACAGACAAAAAATAGGGATCATCAACTGCCTGGGCGCCAGAAAATCGGAAGCGGGCGTGAAAAAAATAGCACCGTTAATGTTTGTTCCTGAACCTCAACTGGCCGAAGCAGCGCTCGGGGCCTTGGCAGAGATCGCAAATGAAAAGGCCCTGCAGGAGCTGAAGCAGGCCATGCATCGCCTTGATGGACCCATGGCTGGTCGGGTCATGGCCGCCTACTTAAAGGCCCTGAACAGTGGGAAAACCGGGTATGACAAGGTGCAGATCGAACATGCCTACCGGTGTTTCCTGGTGCCGGACGCGGTGCGGGCCGACGCCCTCACCGGTCTTTTAAGGGTTGACCCGGATAAAGCGGGGGAGATTATCGAAGGAATCCTGGCCGGAGGTGACGATTACCTCACCTCCGTCGCATTAGGCAGCATGAAGCGGTTCGAGACGGGGGAGAGTCTGACCCGTATCGCGGCCCTGCTCCCCACCTTGAGGCCTGTCCATCAGATTCAGCTTTTGGGAATTCTGGCCGAACTGAGAAGGCCGGAGACGATGCCCTGGGTGAAGAAAGGTCTATCTTCCGATGATCCTGACGTACGAACAGAGGCGGTTAAGGCTCTGGAGTTTCTGGGAGATGTCTCCTGCATTCCCATCCTCGTAGAATTCGCCGCGGCAGCGGGACCGGAGAGAGAGGCGGCACGGCACAGCCTCTATCGGATCAGCTGTGACGGAGCGGACAGTGCTCTGTTATCCCTGTTGACCGGGGAAAGGGACGCGTACCAAAAAGTAGAGGTTCTTAAGGCGGTTGCCGAGCGGAATATGACCTCGATGGCCGGGGATATCATCCCCTGCGGCAGAGATGACGACGCGGCGGTGCGCAGAGAAGCGCTGCAGACTCTGGGAAGGATTGCCCCGGCGGATTACATGCCCCAGATTATCACGCTTCTGCTTGATCAGGATAAGGAGGCACTGCGGCGGGAAGGCGAAAATACGGTGGTGCTGCTGGCCCGGCGATCAGAGGGGCGGAGCCGGGCCGCCGGAATCCTGTCCGTTTTGCCGACGGTGTCAGATCCCGAAAAGAAAGCCTCACTGCTGCGGACACTTGGTCCCATCGGCGATCCCGCGGCCCTTCCGGTACTGCGTAAAAATCTGGCGGGAGATGATATTTCCGCCAAGGCCGCCATCCAGGCCCTTTCCCAGTGGCCCGGAAGTGAACCTCTTGAGGATCTGTGGCAGACGGCAACGACCGCTTCAGAGAGAGTGCAGCGGATTCTGGCTCTGCGCGGCTATATCGGGCTGGTGCGAGCGGCTGACGACATCAGTGAAGCCGAAAAGGTCCATTCTCTCGAACAGGCGTTTCACGCGGCTTCTGAAAACAATGAGAAACGGATGGTGCTTTCCGCCTGGGGAGAGACGAATTCGCCGGAGGCCTTCACGCTGGCGGCGGCAGTCCTCTCCGACGACATGCTGAGGGGGGAAGCGGAAGCTGCCGTTATAAAGATTGGCAATCGCATCTGGAAGGATAATCCCGATCTGGTGCGGGACAAGATGAACGTGATTGTGAAAGTCAGCGATAATGAGTCAACAGTGGAGCAGGCCCGGCAGCTGCTGAAAAAGATTGCAGACATGTAGAAAGTATTGGAGCGGCAGATCAGGCCGGGACCTGATCTGCCGCCGTTGATTATATCGAAAAACAGTCACACAGAGAGAAGCTTAGAGTATCACCAGCTCATCCTCATCCCGCCCAGTACCGGGCGCCAGTATAAATCCTCTCGTTCCATACAGCCGCCCGCAGAGTGAGGCTATTTCATCCTTATCCATAATAATGAAGGCCGTGGAGAGGGCATCGGCCGTGGCCCCATCCGGTGCCAGAGCCCAGGCAGCCCTTCTTTTCTTCGCGGTTCTGCCGCTGCGGGGATCAACAATATGGGGACCCTTGGCCAGACCGGAACCGGCCAGGGCACGGCGGTGCAGCAGCAGATCGGCGAGGACTTCACCACCTTTCCCGGGACGGCTGATGCTGAGGGGCCAGCTGCTCCGGTCCGGCGGAGGTTCAAGCGCGAGGGCTGTACTGGCACCGCCGTGCACCAGGACCCGCTCGAGGTCCCATTCCCGCAGGAGTTCGGCGATCCGGTCGACTCCGTAGCCCTTGCCAATCCCCCCCAGATCCAGCACCACCTCGTCAAACGTCCGTGCCGCGCTCAGCGTCTCCCGATCCATTATCAGGGGAGGATGATGTTCCTTTGCGTTTTTCAGAAAGGCCTTTGCCGAAATAACTTTTTCATGAGCAGGAGCGGGATAGAGAGAACCGGCGGAGATATCGAAAGCGCCCCCGGTAAGCTCGGCCATAGTGAGGCCTTTTTCCAGACAGGAAAAGGCGTCAAGTCCCAGCAGCATTGCTTCTCCCGCGGGCTGGCGGTTAAGCCGGGAGATGTCGCTGTTTTCCAGAAAACGGCTCAGCTCACCTTCCAGCCGGTCCAACTCCTCAAAAGCGGCGGCGGCCGCCTGGGCGGCATAGGAATGATTCTCGTTAATGATGAATATCTCCCAGCGGGTCGCCATGGCGGAATGGGAAAACCGCTGCAGTGCCGGAAAGCGTTCTTCCGGAGAAAGGAGAAAGGATTCTTTCGGATCGTTTCCAGACACAGGTATTTTCTCGCTACAAGATCAGGGTGGTTTCCTGACGGATTCTGTCATAAAGGTCTTTGCGGATATAGGCCTCCAGAAAAACGCCGGGACGCAGTTCCACCGGATTATGCACCAGCGGCAGATATAAACGGCGGGAACCGGGTTTCGGGAGCTCATACAGTTTGCGGATCAGGTCCGCTTCACACCGGGGAGAGACGATGATAAGGGGCGCCGCCGGCTGGTCGAAATCGACCCGATTGAACCAGCCCACCCGGGACCAGGTTCGCAGATACCAGGGCAGGGGCCAGTAGTCACTGCCGGGGGCGATGACTTCCAGATGGATGTCTTGACCTCCGGGCAGAGCGGCGGCGATTTCGTTCAATGTCCCCGTAAGACGGAAGATATCCTCACTGGTATGTCCGTACACCCAGGGATTCCTCGGGTCCGCTTCAAACCTGAAATTCAGAAGAAGAGACTGCCGGCAAAGATGCAGAAATCCAATCAGAAGCAGGCCTGCAATAATAATTTCCTTCCATCGTTCCGATCCCCAGTCGATGAGGCGGGCCGCTCCCCGTCCGGCCAAAAGCACCAGGCCGCTGTAGAATCCAAGCAGCAGCCAGGGCGTCTTGTAGGGCAGAAGAGAGTAGATGATCGTGAGAATGGCTGAATAGAAGAAGATGAAGCGGTAGAACATACCCGAGGGGCTCTTTTTCTCTTCGCCGCGCCAGAGCCCGGGTATTCCGAATCCGGACAGGATCAGAACAAAGGCTTCGCTCCATAACGGGGTACCGTGTGCTTTGTTCCAGAGGAGGAGTTTTCCATAATACCACCAGGGGTGCAGATGAGCCTCGGGATGCCCGGCCCTGCTCAGGTAATGTGAATAGCTGAGCAAATAGTCCAGCACTCCCCGGGGATTGCTGAAAAACGAACTGTAAAAGAGAAGCGGGAGCAGCAGAGAGGGAATGATGATAACGGCAAGGGTGGGGAGGATCTTTTTATCCTTCATAGTCCCCTGCGGCAGTCCCGTCACTCCGGTCAGCACTGCCGCAGCCAGCAGGGCCGCCAGAACCATAAGGCCGGTCTCCTTGGTGGCCAACGTCAGCCCTAAAAATATTCCGGTACCCAGGGCCCAGCCTTTCCGTCCTCCGAGCATGTACCGGAAACCGCAGACGATGGTTCCGAAAGAGAAGGCCGCCAGAAGCATTTCCTGGATGTAGTAGCGGCTGTAGAAGACCAGGACCGGTGACACGGCCGTCAGAGCCGCGGCAAAGAGAAGGGCACGGCCTTCCAGGTATTTTTTCAGGGGGAACAGCCCCAGTATCAGCAGAAGGCTGATCACCGCCGGGACCAGCCGCAGCAGAGTTTCGTCCATATCGGTGAGAGATTTAGCGGAAGTTAACCAGGCCGGCAGGAGAGTGAGGTAGTTCAGAGTGGGGCCGTGGTAGTCCAGAGGGTCGTAACGGTAGCTGTGCTCTTCAAGCAGGAGGCCGAATTTGAGGGCGTGCACCGCTTCATCCGTGTGCAGGGGCCGCCCTCCAAGGTGATAGAACCGCAGACAGGCGCCGGCCATAAGAATGAAGAGCAGAAGAATGATGACGATCGTGTTCGAGTGCCTGGATCGCATTCCTTTTCCCCAGTTAATCCTCAATCGGCCCCCAAAGGCCGGCTCTCATTTCAGGCCCGGGCCCACTGTTCCCGGATCAGCGCCGCAGCCGCGGGCACCGTGTCCTTCTTGTCTCCGATGGAACCGCATTCAAGACTGATGTAATCCCGATACCCGATCATCTTAAGGCCGCGCAGTCCTTCAACATAGTTGTCTCCCTCATCCTCACCGGGCATCTTGCGCCGTTTCCGGCTGGCGATGTGGACGTGATGGAGATAGTTTCCAGCGGAAATGAAGGCGCCCATGTCGCTGGTCTCTTCCCAGGTCATGTGCCAGAAATCTCCCATGACAGCGATCCCCGGATTGTCGACATCCCGGCAGATGGAAGCGCCGTCGGCGACCTGACGCAGGAAATAAGCCTCCCGGCGATTCAGGGGCTCCAGAAGAATGCGGGTTCCGCAGCTCCCGGCGTGATCACCAAGTTCCTTCAGCAGTCCGAGCAGCAGTTCCCGGGCTTCCTTATGGGGCAGCGATTTCTGACTATTGAACGCCGGAACGATAATCAGGCCGGTGGAATTCAGTTCACCGGCGGCGGTGAGAATTTCCTTCATGGATTTTATGGCCAGTTCTCTGGTGGCCGGGTCTGCGGCGATGAGCCAGCCGTCGAATCCGGCGCAGATGGCGCTGATCCTGACTGTCCGGTCCTTCAGCGCACCCTGCAGTTCATTGACCCGCGCGGCCAGGCCCCGTCCGCTCACCTCCAGTCCGGCATAGCCGTGCGTTTCCAGAAAATCAAGTTTTTCCGGCAGCGTTTCGCCGACCGCCAGCCACTCCTGACAGGAGAGGTTAAGCACCGCTTTCCGGGGCGGTTCCGGGGGCCGGTACTGCCGTGCCGAACATCCGGCAACCGCGGCTCCGGCGGCGGCAGCGGATACTTTCAAAAAATCACGACGATCTACCTTCATAATTCACCTCTTATTACTGGCAGTGATCTCACTTTTCCGAACCGGGAACGGGAACAACGGCTGGAATGTTCACCCGGCCCAGACGGTAGGACGTCGGTCCCAGCCGCAGATCAGAATTCATTATCTCCTCCCAGGTCACCTCTTTCCCGGTATAGGCTGAAATACGTCCCATTACCGCAGCCAGGGTGGAAATCGCGGTATTTTTGGCTTCATTGAACAGTTTTCCGGTCCTTATGGACGTCACCAGGTCCGTATGCTCCTGGACATAGGGATTTTTGTCGTCGGGGACCTCTTCTCCTTCGTCGTTGACTCTGTTCAGCGGTTCATACTCCCAGGCAACAGATCCGTCCCGTTTGTATATTTTGCTGCAGCAATCACTATATCCCCGGGTGCCCTGAACAAATTCCGAAACATTATTGGTACAGCTGTTGATCTGCCGGCACATGCTGTGAAAATGGCGCCCGTCATCGAGGACAAAATCCACGCTGAAGAAATCGAACTGATCGCCGGTGACCCTCCGCTCTCTGCTGCCGAATCCCAGCGCCTTGACCGGGTGCTTGCCGGTGAACCAGTGAATAACGTCGATGTTGTGCACGTGCTGTTCCACAATGTGGTCGCCTGAGAGCCAGCACCAGTTGACCCAGTCCCTGATCATCCATTCCATTTCGCTCCAGCCGGGCTGCCGCGTCCGGTACCAGAGTTGGCCCCCGTTCCAGTAGCAGTTGGCGGAAACGATCTCGCCGATGGCTCCGGCAGCGATCCGCTTGTAGGTTTCCACATAAGCCCGCTGGTGTCTTCGCTGAGTCCCGGTTACGACGCTGAGGCCGAAGGCTTCCGCCCGGTCGGCGCTCTCCATGATTGAGCGGGCGCCAACCGGATCGACACAGACCGGCTTTTCCATGAAGACATGTTTTTTGGCGTTGATCGCGGCGGCGAAATGCTCGGGACGGAAATGGGGCGGTGTGGCCAGAATCACGATATCGACACCGGAATCGATCACCTTCTCAAAGGCGTCGAAGCCCAGAAAGCAGTTCCCGCCGGCGATTTTCTCGCCGTTTTCCCGCTCGATCCTTTCCCTTGACGAATTGAGCCGGTCCGCGAAAATATCTCCTAATGCAGTCACCGCGAGATGCGGGCCGGAATTGAGGAAATTGATCGCCGCTCCCGTTCCCCTGCCGCCGCAGCCGATCAGGCCCGCTTTCAGTACGGGGCCGTCCGGAGCGGTCCCCAGCATAGGCGGCAGTCCTTCGATCTGCCTGGTTTTTGAGCAGACCAGGGCCACCGTCCCGGCGGCTGCCATAGCACCGATGAAGCCTCGCCGGGTGAAATTCGTTTTTTCGCTCATCTCTCCACCTCTCTATTTGAATTGTGTGATCCCTGCATATCCGATCGTTTGTTTCGATGATGTTCCCTGACAATGCGGAAGCCCACGTCGAAACAGTCCGAATACCACCAGATGCTTTTCGGCTCCTGGGGATCGGTGAGCTGCCAGGCTTCCTCCCTGGTGTGATCCCGGGCGGCGCTGCGGAGATCCGCCGCGTCAGAGGCGTAAGATCCGCCCCTGATGACATGTTCTTTCCCCGCCGCAGGTCCGGTGGGATCCAGCAGTGTTCCCTGTTCCGTCCCGCGTGAGTAGGCGTCGGCCGCGTACCAGTCCAGGCAGAACTCTTTGATGTTCCCGTACATATTCTCCAGACCGAAGGGATTGCGCCGTTTCATTCCCGCCGGGTGGGTCCGTCCCCCGCTGTTCATGTCATACCAGGCAAAGCGCTGAATGACGGCGGTATCCGCGCCGATGATGGTATTGATCCAGCGGCGCCGGGTGTAATCGGCGGGATTTCCCGGGAAGAAGTAGGGTCCCGATGTGCCACTCCGAGCGGCATATTCCCATTCCGCCTCGGTGGGGAGACGATAGGTGACGCCGGTCACCCGGGAGAGCCATCTGCAGTACTGCCGTGCCGCCTCGTGGGTTATGGTAATGGCTGGTCTGCTTCCTCTGCCCCAGCCTTGGTCGGGACTGCCGTAGGGCGGGGTTGGGCCGGTGATAGCGTCGAGTCCGGCCATGTCTGCCGCGGAAATCGCTTTGAACCTGGTGCCGGTCTCACGATAAAACCGGTCCCACTCCCGCCAGGTGACTTCTGTCCTGCCCATCCAGAAAGAACGGATCTCTACTTCATGGGCCGGACCTTCATCCTCTCTGCGGTATTGTTCGAAAGCAGGGCTACCCATGGTGAACCTTCCTCCGGGGATGGCCACCATTTCAAACATAATGTCGGTACCGGGGATTGTTTCCGCATAGTCGATAAAGAGATCAGAGGATGCCGGACGCTGCGGCAGCTGGGAAACCGGCAGGATTTCTTCCTCCTTTTCCTGCGATATATCCAGATCGGCCAGGGTGCTGTAGTGCCCGACATGGAGATGGCAGTTGATGCAGCGCACTTCCGTTTTCCTGTGGTAGTAGTATACATGGGCGTCCGTGCCTTTGGCGGAGAGGCTGTCACTGAACAGTTCACTATGGCAGGCAGTGCAGGAGGCGTCGTAGGTGTAGGTGACGGCATGGGCGAGTTTGCTTTTCCCCTCCCAGTCTATCGTTCCCGCATTTTTAAATACTTCTCCCCAGAGATCCTTCAGTCCCAGCCGCGTTTTCTCAGTAACATACCGGACGCCTCCGGGCGGCAGGTGACACTGAACACAGCGCACAGTGATGCCGCTCCGGTTCCTGTAATGGGTGGACTGTTTCCAGGTATCGGTGACATGGGGGTGCGAGTGACAGCTGCTGCAGAACCTGTCCGTTGAAGTGATTTTCATGGTAAACGAACCGGCCAGGCAGAGTCCGATGCCAATCACGATTCCCGGGAGGGTAAATCGAAATCCGGGCCGTTTGAAGCATTGTCGGTTTCGGGGCATTCCTGTTCGATTCCTCAATCATAGATAACCGATGCCGGAACACGCGGCACCCTGTTTTCAGAGTGCCGCTGCGGGAATTGCCGTGACAATCAGAGATGTATATAAAAGGATCAGATGTTTACTGTACCGGCTTGCCGTACACTTCCAGTTCAATCCAGTGGTTCAGATCATTATTGCTGTTGCCGTTGGTGTGGCAGCGGACATAGCGGGCCGTAACGCCGCCGCCGTCGACCAGTTTCCCCTCGGCCGTCTCAACGTAATGATAATCCTTGCCCCGCCCCAGCCCGGAGGAGTTGTCAAGATCATTATTGAACAAGGTTCGCACGTTGGTGGTAAAATCCGCATCGTCAGCCACCTGAACGATGACATCAAAATAGACGCGGGCCTGTTTGTGAAAGTGCCACATGACGATTGCATAGATCGTATATGGTGCTCCCAGATCCACGGTGATGTACTGATGGAAGGGACCCATTTCCACGAAGTGGCCCTCGGCCGCCTCTTTGTCCCCGTCGGTGATCATTTCGATTTCCCCGATAACCGGGAATTCATCGGTGCTGGTGACCGGTTTGCCCAGGGCAACGTTTTTTGTTCCCTCAGGAGCCAGGAACGGCGGGCGGGCCTTACCCAGAGGCCTTTCGAGTTTTTCCACTCCCAGGTTCTGCGGAGTACCGATGAACATGGCCTTGGGCAGCTTGATATCGATGGGCATCAGTTTTTCCTTCTCTTGGGCCATGGCGGCGCCGGCCAGTAGTGAGAAAAGGATAAATACGGTCAGCGCTTTCCGAAACATGGAGGCCTCCTTATGTTACATTCTTTTTGCGGTTGATAAAAATTCTGAGGAAATGATCCAGCCCCAGAATCTCTCCGGTGGGGAAGACGAAGAGGACAAGCAGCGCCGCCATTTCCACCAGATTTTTATTGACGATGAGATAATTCCCTTCCATGGGCAGCGAGTAGTAGAGACCCGGGAAGGGAGGATTGGCGATATAGTAGAGCAGGACGAGGGCCGCGCCGGCCAGACAGGCGATCCGGGTCAATCCGCCCAGAATAAGTCCCAGTCCGATCAGGATGAGGCCCCAGATATTGAGGAAGTTAACCGCTGAAAGGATAGCGTCGTTGTGAGCCATGGCCTGAAACAATCCCGCAAAGATTCCCTTGGACTGCAGCAGAAATCCCGCCGCTGACCAGCCGGGTTTCAACAGTTTGGCAAGACCCTCATAGAGGAAATGCCAGCCGATAAGCACCCGGAGCAGGACCAGGAACGTGAGCTGCCAGGTGGTGTATTGTTCGCTGTTTCGCATTATGTTCTCCAGCTAATTGTCGCTCGGTTTTTACAACTCCGGCTATACGGGTGAATTATCCTTTCCCGACATACCGGTTCCGTATTTATACCGTGAATTCCTTCTGGGTGAAGCTCAACCGGCGGGCCGCTTCCACAGCCTGGTTTACCTTGAGCACCGTTACCGCGGTTTCATAGCCCACCTCGGCCGGACAGTTCAGTTTCTCCTGGCCGCGGACGGCGTTGAAGAAATTTTCCAGATGAGGTTTATGGTAGGGATCCGTAAAAACCACCGGAATTCCGTATTTATCCGGAGCCATGGTTTCACGCACATCCAGTACCGCTCCGGACGTGTCTTGAGCCGCCGATTTCGACGGCGCGGAGATATAGCCCCTGGTTACCCATTTATCCCAGGCGGGCGCGGAAGGTTCGGGGTAGATGCCACCCCGGTTTGCCGATTCGGAAATATTAAGCGTCCCCTGATCTCCCAAAAAGTTTTCAAAGTAGCCGTCGGAGCTGTTGGTGGTGAGCGTTTGGTAGCGGGCCCGCACCACTCCGTAGGCGGTGTCGTATTCATAAATGGCCATGACGTTGTCATACCACTCATGGGTTGCCTTATCGTAATAGTCCGTGCCGCCGCTGGCCATTACCGTCTTGGGCCGGGAATCCAGAAACCAGTTGAAAATGTCGATTTGATGGGATCCCAGATCCACGATGGGGCCTCCGCCCAGTCCGCGATACCAGCGCCAGTTGCGGAACTGATGCATGGATGTATACCCGTACTGACGCAGAGTGGACGGATCGATGACGTACCTGTCGGGCCAGCCGAGGTCGGGCTGCACCGAGCGGTTCCACTGGCCGTTGGCCGACGTGATCCGGCCTAGAATACCGGCATCTTTTATCAGTTTTTCATAACAGTGGAGGTAACGGGGATTGCTGCGGCGCTGATGTCCGATCTGGAGCAGACGATCAGTTCGTCGGGCCGCTTCCACAATGCGTCGGGCGCCTTCAAGCGTGTTTGACATCTCTTTTTCGCAATAGACATGCAGACCGGCCTCGAGACAGGCCACCGCGTGTTCGGCGTGCCAGAAATCGGGTGTGGCGATGATGACCGCGTCCAGATCGCTCTCTTTCGCCAGCATCTCCCGGTAATCGACGTACGTGTTCACCTGATGCTTGTATTTCATGAGAATACGGGCCGCTCTTGTCTGGTTGTATGATTCCCAAATGTCGCAGACCGCCCGGAACCGGATCCCCGGTATCTTCAGGCAGGCGTTCATCAGGACCTGGCCCTCGGCCCCGGCCCCCAGCAGGGCCACATTCAGATCTGACAGCCCGGCCGTCTGGGCACTTTTCTTTTTGGGAGCGGCTTTTCTATCCAGATACTCCTTGCGGCCCAGAGCCAAAAGGAATCCTCCCAGCACCGGTACGGTGGCCAGCCCCTGAATAAAATCCCGCCGGTTCAATCCGCTTCCGGCAGACTGGCTGCTGTTCTTGTTTTTATCAGACTTTTTGTCTTCCATGGAGAACCTTTCGCTTGTTGATCTCTCTCCAGATTTCAATTACTGTTTCATATATCCGCTCCCGGGAGAAAGGATGAAAAACCCTCCTTCCTCCTGGGGGGATCAGACATTTGCCGGGCCCGTCTATTACAGTTCTTTTATCCTGAGAGCCCGAAACCAGACCGGCCGGCCGTGATCCTGAAATCCGATATGACCTTCCCGCGGCATGTCTTTCATGGCGGTTTTAAACTTGTTGCGGCTGCCGTCGGGATTCAGGTGCGGTGTGGTCCAGAGATCAAGATCCATATCAATTATCTGCTTGCCGTTTTGAACGACGGATATCTTGCTGTCCCTGCAGGTGATGGTGAGCCGGTTCCATTCCCCCGCCTTCTTCTGGCTATCGATACGGGGTGAAAGACAGTCATAAATGGCGCCGCACTGGCCGTGGCGGGATCCGTCACCCGTCTCATGAATTTGAACCTCAATGCCGGTCTGAACCGGGTCATCCAGGTCGCCGGTACGTAAAAAGATGCCGCTGTTGGCATCCTTGCTTACCCGATACTCAAGATCGAGGATGAAGTTCCCGTACCGTTCCTTGGTCCAGATGTAGCCGCCTCCCTGCCAGGTGAGGACTCCATCCTCCACGATCCAGGAACCGGCCGGGAAAATGCAGGTTGACAGGTCCGGTTTGAGAAGTTCCTGCCAGCCTTTGTCCGTTACCGCTTTTCCCTTAGTGTCGGCGGTATCGTCCTGTCCCACCAGTACCGCGGCGCTGATTAAGACAGTCAGGGCCAGCGATGCTGCCGTAATGATTCCGAATCTTTTCATAGATCCGCTCTCCGCAAAGATTCTTAAAAATGGTTACAGTTTCCAGCCCTGGCGGTATTCCATATAGAGCAAGTCGTTGGCTTCCGGGAGATTGGTAATCGCTCCCTTTTGACCGTCATAGAAAAGCCGCATGTTTTTATCCTTCAGGCGCACGGCCAGGTTGGCCAGCAGCATGGTCTCCGTCAAGGGTGCGGAGTAGTCGAAATTGGTAGTGGCGGATTTGGGATCGCCTTTTTTAATTGCTTCAAGCCACTCGGCATGAATACCCGGCGAGCGGGGGATGGATTTTGGGGGGCGCTGGTATTCCTGCATCTTGGTTTCAGGGATAATACGGGGATTTTCGCCATAGACGCTGCACATCAGTTTCCCCTTGTCTCCCACAAAGAGAACACCGCCATCGCTGTTTCCAAGGGCTCTCCCCTGTTCGAAATCGTCCGGGCGGGGTGGCATGAGACCGCCGTCGTACCATGTCATCTTCACCGGCGGCATGGAATCCCTGGCCGGGAACTCATAGGTGACTACCTCGGCATTGGGAGGTGAGTCTTTGGTGAACTCGGTTGAGCTGGCCTGGACAGAGGTGGGATACTTGAGCTTCAGGGCCCAGAAGGCGTGATCCATGATATGCGCTCCCATGTCGCCCAGGGCGCCGGTGCCGAAATCCCACCAGCCGCGCCAGTTAAAGGGAAGATAGGCCGGATGGTAGGGTCGCCAGCGGGCTGGACCCAGCCAGACATCCCAATCCAGTGTCGGAGGGACAGAAGGTGTCTCTTTGGGCGCTTTTATGGCCTGCGGCCAGATGGGACGGTTGGTCCAGCAGTGTACCTCTCTCACATCGCCGATGGCGCCGTCCCAGATCCATTCACAGACAAGACGGCCGCCCTCTCCGGCGTGCCCCTGGTTGCCCATCTGGGTGACAAGGCCTTTTTCCCGGGCGGTTTCAGCAAGGGTGCGCGCTTCCAGGATCGTGTGGGTCAGGGGTTTTTGCACGAATACATGCTTGCCCAATTTCATGGCCGTATTGGCTATTATCGCATGATTATGATCAGGGGTGCTTACGGTCACTGCATCGATGGATTTTTCCTCTTCCAGCATCCTGCGCCAGTCCCGGTAGAATCGTGCTTTGGGATAATAGTCAAAGGGGCTTTTGCGGATTTCAATATCTCCCTGGCGGTCAACAACGTGTTTTTGAGAACCCCGTTCCTCATCCACGTCACAGAGGGCGACAACGTTTTCTCCGGCCATAGCCACGGAATCGGAGAATCCTTTGCCGCCGATGCCGACGCAGGCTATATTCAGAGTGTCGCTGGGTGCCTGATACCCCGGCCCTCCCAGTACGCGGCGGGGAACAATGGTGATGGTAGCGGCCGCGGCCGCGGCGCCGCCCAGGAACTGGCGGCGGGAGATGTCATTTTTTTCAGCGCTTGCCTTTTTTGGATTCTTCATGGGAAATTCCTTTATGTTTGTACCCGGTGCAAGGGAATGAAAACGACGCAGTATATTGAATCATGAAGGTAAATATAACACTCGAGTTGCTCAGATTCAAGGCTTCAAATCAATTGGTCCGATATTTTTCGCTCAGTTCCTTCAGTTTTAACCGCAGCACCTGACCGGCCATGTCCAGGGATTCGGCGATATAGACGCGGGTGGGACCGCCTTTTTTCTTGGAGGTGCTCAGGTCCCTGTCCCGCCAGGCCACCTGAACCTCTTTAACGCGGAAACCGTTTCTCTGGGCACGATAGAGAAATTCAACATCCCAGGCGCTTACCGTCCAGCCCCGGGCCGGGGTATCCTTCCGCAGAGCGCGTAGCTGTGGAAAGATCTCCCGGGCCACCCGGGAGCGACAGCTTTTAAAGCCGCACTGGGTGTCGCTGATGCCGGGCAGGATGATCCAGCGGCGCAGCTGTCTGAAGATGCGGCTGCCGCAGCGCCTCAGAAACGGCGTGCCGTGCCGCAGGCTTCCCCGGGAGCCTATGACAATGTCGAATTCTTCCCGGTACCAGGGACTGAGTTTGTCCCACTCCTCTATGGGAGTGGATTGATCCATATCCAGAAAGAGAAGGATACCGCCCCGGGCCTGCGCCGCTCCCCTGGCGATGGCAGCGGCCTTGCCGCTGTGTGGGATGTCCAGCAGATAATAGTTTTGTTTCCCCCGGATGAATTTCTCCAGCAGACCGCGGCTGTCGTCACTGGAACCGTCATTTATGATGATTACTTCCCAGGAGAAATCCGCCTTCTCAAGATAGCGCTGCACCCGAGTCAGGCTTCCTGCCTTTATGTTCGCATCCTCATTGTAGCAGGGGATTATCAGTGAAAGATATGGCAGTCTCTCAGCACCAGTCATCCACATTCTCCCGGGATTGGTGTCGGAACAGGCACAGGTTTTTACTTTTCAGTACTTGAAATGACCACATCCCGTTCTCTCAGCCAGGCTCTGGTCTTGCTGCAGACCGGTGCGTCCGTCATAATTTCAACCCGGCAGTCCGGGCAGACCTTGCGGATTTTTTCCACTTTAGCGAAGAGGCGCCTGCCGTCAGCCATGACGATGCGGCTGCGGCGTTCAAGCTTCAGTCCATACCGGTCCTTTGACAGAGGCACAATGTTGTCCCGGGAAGAGAGACCAAAGTTTTTCGGATCAAGAAATACCACGGTAATGATCTCCTATTTCCTCTTTCCAATGGTACAGAGGGTGCCGGCCTTGGTGTCGTTATCGCTCAGACGCAGCTGCCGCAGGCCGGTGAGGCCGCTCTCCCGGAAAGCGCTGAGATACTGTTCGGAGGTCCAGAGGGTCATGGGAGTAGACAGCTCCTTGGACCAGGAATGGGACGCCTCGTTTTCCTGGTAGTGATTCACTAAAATCATCAGGATTCCATCAGGAGCCAACAGAGAGGCGGCCTTACGGATACCCGCGGCGATATCTCTGAAATAGTAAAAGGTCTCCATGGAAAATACACAGCTGAATTTCAGATTCTCAGGGGGTTTCCAGGTGAGAAAATCGGCCGCTTCCAGCGCTACATTATCACGGTCCCGAAGGCGATGCTTGGCTTTTTCGATCATGTTGGGACTGATGTCCAGGCCGGTGCAAAAGCCTTCCCGGTACTGATTCTCCGCCATGTAATGGATGCCATAGCCGTTACCGATGCCGATTTCCAGATAGTTGCCGGTGGAGGTGGGGATTAATTCGAAGGCATGCTTCACACTGAGCCAGTGGCTCTTTTCCATGCCGTCGGCATGGTAGTCCCGGGCCCAGTCATCGAAAAGGTCTTTAGCGTTTATCGTCCGGCCTGGCACTCGCTTTCCCTTTTATTTTTCTCGGATCCGCACATTGATAATGTCCAGCCTGGGAGTTTTTTCTCTTTGTGTGTCTGTCTTTGAAAAATACGGGAATTAGGTGTGAGAAGCAAGCGGCTTTCTCTGACCAGAGGAAAAATTGTTGACCAGAAGAAAAATAAAGATTATATTTTATGGTATTTTTCCGGTTACCGTAATGAGTATTCAAACCAAAGAAAAGAGGTTAATTCTCACCAGACCAAAGGAGGGTTGGAATGAAAGGGAAATCTACGTTTATTGCTTTAGGAACGATCTTACTGCTTCTCGTCTCAGTGCCGTTGCTTCAAGCCCAGAATGAGGTGCATCTGATGCAGTCCTTTCAGTATGATGCTCCCATAGCGACGGGCATATACGGAGAGGCGGGCCTGCTCTGGGTGAATTACACCGACGGCGACGTGTCGGAGATGATCGTTGCCGCCCGCGGCGGTATTCCCTTCGGCAAGAAAATGGAAGTAGTGGCCCAGTTTGCCTACGTGAAGATCACTCCTGAGAACTTTGACGCATTGAGCGGACTGGCGGATATCGGGCTTTTCGGGCGCTATAACTTTTACCGGACCGAGAGGACCAGTATCTCGGCCGGCCCTTTTCTCACCCTGCCTATCGGTAAAGAGGATGTGGGCCAGGGAAATTTCAACTACGGTGCTTTCGCCGCCCTGCGGCACCGGCTCCCGGGCGGGATCTGTCTGACCGGGAATGTAGGACTGGAATTTTACAAGACGGTGGAATGGAACATGGGCGGATCGGAAGAGAAATACACCAACCAGCTCTTCCTGGGCGGGGGAGTGATCGCTCCGCTTTGCGCCAAGACCCACCTGATCGGTGAAATTTTCTGGAAACAGGATTGGGATTATCTGGTGCTGAGCGGCGGGGTGGATCACAAGCTGGGTCCGGGACGGATACGAGCCGGCGTCGGTTTCGGCCTCGATGACGGAGCTCCGGACCTGATGGTTGCGGGCAGTTACCTTATGAATATCTGATTTTTCAACAATCCTTTTGAATAATTGGCAGTATTGTACAGCCCGGGGCCGCAAGCTCCGGGTTTTATTTCAGCCGCGGCTGCTGGAGCTTCATCAGGCCGGATTCAACGGTCCACACCGGAACAGATATAAGCTATTCAGGGGATCACCTCACAGGGAAATGTTCATAAATATTCTTGAGGCTGAATTAATAAGTAATGAGTCTTGACATCAGTACGGAATTTATGTATATTTATGCGGAGCACAGGTCATTACGTGAAACTATACCAGTATTAAAGAATTATCAGGGAAATTATGAAATCAGCCGCAAACAGAGACAATATAGGCTTATCAGGCTGGCAGGATAAACGCCGGGAAATAGGAAGGCGGCTTAAATTACTGCCCGGGAATGAAGAATGAGCATGATAACTTTCCACAAATATTTTCCATGCCCCCCATTTTAATGCGGGGCATTTTTTTTATGGGGATCTATCGATAGAGAAAGGGTATACGAGTGAACAATGATCATGCTGTCCTTCTCCTGGAAGATGGAACTGTTTACCGGGGTATCCCTTTTGGAGCCCGGGGTACGGTTCTGGGGGAAATTGTATTCAACACGGCCATGAGCGGATATCAGGAAGTGCTGACCGATCCTTCCTACCGGGGCCAAATGGTGGTCATGACCTATCCCCACATAGGGAACTATGGAATCAATCCCGAAGACGGAGAGTCGGATCAGGTTCAGCTTGAGGCCCTGGTCGTCAGAGAGGTCTGTTTCCATCCCAGCAACTGGCGCTGCCGGGAAAGCCTGCCGCAGTTTCTGGAACGCAGCGGTGTCTGCGGGATCAGCGAGGTGGACACACGTCAGCTCACCCGCCGCATCAGGGAGAGAGGGGCTATGAAGGCAATCCTTTCTTCCGACGGCGGGAGCGAAGAGGAACTACGCAGACTGCTCGAACAGGAACTGGATATATCCAGTAAAGATCTGGTCGACCTGGTGAGCTGCAGCGAATCCCGGCTCTGGCGGGGGAAAGCCGATGAACGCTGGTACTACAATCCTCTCAAAAGAGGGAGATCGGGCAGAGATCTGATCGTGGCGATGGATTTCGGCGCCAAGAGAAATATCCTGCGTCTTTTTGGAATGCTGGGGATGGGTGTCAGAATTGTACCTGCTGACACTTCGGCAGCCGCCATCAAGAAATTACGTCCCCGGGGCGTGTTCCTCTCCAATGGCCCCGGCGATCCCCGCCAGGTCACATCCGCAATTGAAACCGTCCGGAATCTGGCCGGGGAGCTGCCTCTCTTCGGTATCTGTCTGGGACACCAGATTTTAGCTCTGGCACTTGGAGCGGAGACCTTCAAGCTGCGTTTCGGTCATCACGGCAGCAATCATCCCGTTAAAGACCTGGAAAGCGGCCGCATCGCCATCACGGCGCAGAATCACAATTTCGCCGTGGAGAAAAAGAGCCTGGCCGGGGCCGGCCTGGAAGCGACGCATATCAATTTGAACGACGGTACCATCGAGGGAATGCGCCACCGGGAATGGCCCGTTTTCTCGGTGCAGTTCCACCCTGAGGCGGCTCCGGGGCCTCATGACAGTCTGGGACTCTTCGCCGATTTCGCACGGATGCTGGAAAAGGGAGTAGAACGAATATAATATTTAAAACTGAGAAACAGGGAGAGAATACATGCCGCAGCGGCAGGATTTGAAATCCATTCTCATCATCGGAGCGGGGCCGATCGTCATCGGTCAGGCCTGTGAATTCGATTACTCCGGCACCCAGGCCGTCAAGGCCCTCAAGAAGCTCGGATACAGGATTATTCTGGTCAATTCCAATCCGGCCACCATCATGACCGATCCTGATCTGGCGGATCGGACCTATGTGGAACCTATCAACCGCAAGACGGTGGCTAAAATCATCGCCCGGGAGAGGCCGGACGCCATTTTGCCAACCATGGGAGGACAGACCAGTCTCAATGTCACCGTGGAACTAGCTGAAAAAGGAATTCTGCAGGAATACGGCGTGGAACTCATCGGGGCAACACTGGAGGCGATCCACAAGGCCGAAGACAGGGAGTGTTTCACCCGGGCCATGCGGGAAATCGGACTGGAGCTGCCCCGGGGTGGATTCGCCCGCAGCATGGAGGAGGCGGAGGAGCGGGTCCGGGAGACCGGGTATCCGGCTATCATCCGTCCCGCTTTTACCCTGGGGGGCAGCGGTGGCAGTGTGGCCTATAATGTTGAAGAGTTTCGCCTGTTGGCGGCGGCCGGTATCAAGAGCAGTCCCATCGGGGAGATCCTTATAGAAGAATCGATTATCGGCTGGAAAGAGTTCGAGCTGGAAGTGATGCGTGACCTGGCCGATAATGTGGTTATTGTCTGCTCGGTGGAGAATGTGGATCCCATGGGGGTGCACACCGGCGATTCGATTACGGTAGCACCAATCCAGACCCTTACCGACCGGGAATACCAATACATGCGGGACGCCGCTATCGCTATCATAAGAGAGATCGGAGTCGAGACGGGCGGCTCCAATATCCAGTTCGCAGTGAATCCGGCGGACGGGCGCATGGTGGTGGTGGAGATGAATCCACGGGTCTCCCGCAGTTCCGCCCTTGCTTCCAAGGCCACTGGCTTCCCTATCGCTAAAATAGCCGCCCAGCTTTCTGTGGGACTAACCTTGGACGAAATTCTCAACGACATAACCGGGAAAACGCCGGCCTGTTTCGAACCGGCCCTCGACTATGTGGTGGTCAAGATCCCGCGCTGGGATTTCGAAAAATTCCCCCAGGCCGAGCCTCTGCTATCCACCCAGATGAAGTCGGTGGGAGAGACCATGGCCATCGGCCGAACTTTCAGTGAAGCCTTTCAGAAAGCCCTGCGTTCTCTGGAGAACGGCCGCAGCGGCATGGAATGGAAGGGAGCGGTGGAGCTGCCGGAGCTGAAAGAAATGATGAAACGGGCCACTCCCTGGAGAATCTTTCAGATGGGAGAGGCGTTCAGAAAAGGAATGAGCCAGGAGGAAGCATATGAGCTTACGGGAATAGATCCCTGGTTTATTTCTCAGATCCGGGAGATTATTGAATCCGAGAAAAGTATTTCCGAATGTCCCGATCCCGATACAGATCAGCTTTACAGATGGAAAAGACGCGGCTTCAGTGACTTCCGCTTGGGTGTTCTGACGGGCAGGCCGGAGGAAGACATCCGTAAACGGCGGGAGGATGGGGATGTCCTGCCGGTATACAAAACAGTGGATACCTGCGCCGCCGAATTTGAGGCGGAAACAGCCTATCTCTACGGCACTTATGAGCGTGAAAATGAATCTCGTCTCTCCGAGAGGCCGCGTATCATCATTTTGGGAGGCGGCCCTAACCGCATCGGACAGGGCATCGAGTTCGACTACTGCTGTGTCCACGCTGTCATGGCCCTGCGGGAGCTGGGTTATGAGACGATCATGGTAAACAACAATCCGGAGACGGTTTCGACCGACTATGACACGTCGGACAAACTCTATTTCGAACCGCTGACCTTTGAGGATGTGCACCATATTGTCCGTTTCGAAAAGCCCGAAGGTGTCATCGTTCAATTCGGCGGCCAAACTCCCCTGAAGCTGGCCAAAGGCCTCTCAGATGCCGGCGTGCCGATTCTGGGCACATCACCGGAATCCATCGACCTGGCCGAAGATCGCAGCCGTTTCGGTGAGCTCATCCAGCAGACCCAGATAAAGATGCCGCCCTGGGGGACGGCCTTTACGTTCCCGGAAGCACAGGCTATCGCCGGGAAAATAGGCTATCCGGTTCTGGTGCGCCCCTCCTATGTGCTGGGAGGCCGCGGCATGGAGATTGTTTACGATGAGAGGGAGCTTGAAAAGTACATCACCCAGGCGGCCGAGGTATCGCCCAGCCATCCGGTGCTGGTGGACAAATTTCTGGAGGATGCCTTCGAATTCGACGTGGACGCGGTCAGTGACTGCCGGGACACTCTCATCTGCGGCTGCATGCAGCATATCGAAGAGGCGGGCATTCACTCCGGAGACAGTTCCTGTGTGCTGCCTCCCTACATGCTGGCTGAGGATGATTATTCCACATTGAAAAATCAAACACGGCTGCTGGCGGACCTGCTCCAGGTCAAGGGATTGATGAATATCCAGTTCGCGCTTTACAGAGGAGAGATATACGTGCTGGAGGTAAATCCGCGGGCTTCCCGCACCATTCCCTTCGTAAGCAAGGCCACCGGGATCCCCTGGGCCAAGGTGGGCGCCCGGGTCATGGCGGGACGGCGCCTTGAAGATATGGAGCTGCCGACACGGAAAAACAACCGTAAAATAGCGGTGAAAACCCCGGTGTTTCCATTCATTAAATTTCCCAACGTCCAGACCTACCTGGGACCGGAGATGCGTTCCACCGGCGAGGTCATGGGGCTTAACGGGGACGCAGGGGGAGCTTTTGCCAAAGCACAATTCGCTGCCGGGCACGGCCTGCCGAAACGGGGCTCTGTCTTCATCAGCGTTAACGACCGGGATAAAGCATCCGCGGTTCCCATTGCCAGGCAGCTGTTTGAATTGGGATTTACCATAAAGGCAACCAGCGGCACCCACAGGGCGTTGCGAAAGGCGGGCATTCCTGCCAGTCCGGTGGCCAAGATCGCCGAAGGCAGGCCCAACGTGGCTGACTTGATTATCAATGGCGAGATCCAGCTGGTCATCAACACGCCTTTGGGCAAGATCGCCCGGGCGGATGAATACAATATCGGCCGGGTTGCCATGACCTATGACGTGCCTTGTCTCACCACATTGTCGGCGGCCTGGGCGGCGGTACAGGCGATACGGCGGCTGCAGATCGCCCCGCTGGATGTGCTGGCCCTGCAGGATCTGGAGGAAGAAGAAGGAGAACACTGAATCGATAATTCTCCTGGTATTTTCTTCGATGTTCCTGATGTCGCTTGTCGGTTCTTCGGAGAGTGCAAGAGCAAAGGTCCCAGAAGGGCAGATTTCCCGTGATTCTCCCCTTTAAACTTGCGAATTGAATCAGGTTTTTGTACATTAAAAAACATATTTCAGATCACCCTTTAATTTCTGTTAAGGAGGCTCCATGATGCGAAGAAAAACCCTAATCATCATCACCTTGATGACGGCCCTGCTTTTTACCTTTTGCCTGACTCTTACCGCGCAGGAAAAGAAGGACTCCCAAGAGAAAAAGGAAGCGTACCAGTTTACCATGGATATTGATCTTCCCCACACTCCGGTAAAGAGCCAGGGCGCTACCGGCACCTGCTGGTGCTTCGCCACCATTTCCATGCTGGAATCCGAAGTGCTGCGCATGGGTGGCGATACGCTTAACCTTTCCGAGATGTATATTGTGCGCAATGCCTATTCCGATAAGGCTGAAAATTACTTCCGTCTGCACGGCAGCATGAATTTCGGACAGGGGGGAGCATGCCACGACGTCATCGATCAGATGCGCAAACACGGACTGGTCCCGGATGATGTCTATACGGGTCTGCGTCTCGGCAGCGACAGGCATAATCACAGCGAGATGGAAGGTGTACTCAAAGCGATGATGGACGCCGTTCTGAAATCGCGGCAGCCCTCTATCCGCTGGAGAGAAGCTTATGAACATGTTGCAGACGCCTATCTGGGAACGCTGCCGGAAAAATTCGATTATATGGGCAAGACCTATACACCCATGACATTCTTCAAGACCCTGAAACTGAATCCCGACGACTATATCGAAGTCACCTCTTTCACTCATCTGCCGCTCTATCAGCAGGTAATGCTCAAACTCCCCGATAACTGGACCTTCAATGACAAATACTACAACGTAAAAGTTGACGATCTAGCCCGTATCGCTGAGTATTCCCTCAAGCAGGGCTACACGGTTGTCTACGGCGGAGATGTCAGCAACACACCGTTCCGCGTTCTGGGTGTGGTACCCAAAGATGACAGCGTCGATCTGAATAAAGTCACCGAGCCGGTGGAAGAGAAGGAGATCACCGCTGAAATGCGCCAGAAGCTCTACGACAATTTTACTACTTCCGATGACCACGCCATGCACATCGTGGGGTTGGCGCACGATCAAAACGGCAATAAATATTTTTACACCAAGAACTCCTGGGGAGACAGGGGCAAGTACAAGGGCTATACCTATCTGTCACCGGCCTACGTTAACCTCAACGTGACGGCAATGATGGTCAATAAAAACGGCCTTCCCAAAGACCTGAAGAAGAAGCTTGGATTGTAACATAACTATCTTCCCCGCTGAGAAAAGCGGGGAAGATAAGTCGGAGGTCTTTATGATGAGAAAACAGCATATCCCTATGGCAGCTATAGCTCTGGTCCTGCTGGTCGGCCTGGCCGGCAGCGGCTTCTGCCAGGATCGGGACAAAGAAAAGAAAGCGGAGCCGTACCAGATCACCCTTATTAAAGAAATCGCGCATACTCCGGTAAAGAATCAGGCCCGTACCGGCACCTGCTGGGATTTTGCCACCACATCGTTTGTGGAATCCGAGGCAATGCGTCTGGGTGCCGAAGCACTTAATCTTTCCGAGATGTACACCGTGCGAATAACGTATCCCCTTAAAGCGGACAATTACGTGCGTCTGCACGGAAACGCCACTTTCGGACAGGGAGCACTGAGTCATGACGTCATGGATCGCATCCGTAACTACGGTGCCGTTCCGGAAAGCGTTTTCGACGGGCTCCGTCTGGGGAATACCTATCACGACCACAGTGAAATGTTCCAGGTCATGGAAGGCTACCTCAAGGTAATCGCTGGCTCCCGTAAACCTTCCATTCGCTGGAGAGAAGGTTTCGAAGACATACTGGATGCCTACCTTGGCGATCCGCCCAGTTCTTTCACCTACAAGGGCAAGAACTACACTCCCAAATCCTTCGCTAAAGAGGTCGTGAAGATCAATCCGGATGATTACCTGGAATTCACTTCCTTTACCAACACACCGTTCTACCAAAAATGCCGTTTGCAGGTCCCGGACAATTGGTGCTACTACGATGATTACTATAACCTGCCCCTTGATAAGCTGGAAGCCCTGGTCGATTACGCTCTGGAAAACGGCTATAGTGTCGCCTGGGACGGTGATGTCAGCGAGCCTTTTTTCGATACACGGAACTTGGGGCTGGCCCTCCTTGTGGAGCGAAGACCGCGGGGTGAAATCACCGAGCCGATTAAAGAGAAAGAGGTAACCCAGGAACTGCGTCAGGAGGAATTCGATGATTTTTCCACCACCGATGACCATTTGATGCATATCGTGGGTATCGGGGAGGATCAGAACGGGAATAAATATTATTATATCAAGAATTCCGGGGGAGATGAGCGAGCCCGGGACGGCTATCTCTACATGTCCAAACCCTATTTCCGTATGAAGACAACGGGGATTATGGTGCATCGGGATGCCATCCCTTCCGATTTAAAAGAGAAGCTGGGGCTGTAAAAGCCGCCTTCCGATCTATACTGTACTATTCATTCGAACGGCGGATCGGCTCCGGCTGATCCGCCTTCTTTTATTATCAAGAGATAAGCATTCCCTTTGATACTGTGATATGTCAGCACCATAGTTATTGTCATAAGGCAGGAGAAGGAGGAGCCGCATATGCAGGTAATCATCGATCTCTGCATCATCCCGATGGGAGTCGGCGTATCCGTTTCCACATATATAGCAGCCTGCGAAAAAATACTGCAAGAGGCCGGACTGACGCATCGGCTGCATGCCTACGGCACCAATGTAGAAGGCGAATGGGATGATGTATTCGCTGCGGTGAAACGCTGTCATGAGGAAGTGCACCGCCTGGGAGCACCGAGGATTTCAACCAATATCCGGGTGGGAACAAGGACGGACAGGGAACAGACCGGAGCCGATAAGGTCCGCAGCGTTGAGAAGAAAATATAGGTCCAGGAGGGACGGTGCCCAACAATTTAATAATGCTCACAGTAGCGGCCGCGACCCTGGGTTTTGTTCATACCCTGCTGGGACCGGACCACTATATTCCTTTTATCATGATGGCCCGGGCCCGGCGCTGGCGACCCGCCAAGACGGCCTGGATCACCTTTCTCTGCGGTCTTGGTCATGTGGGCAGCTCGGTGCTCATCGGCACTCTTGGAATAGCATTGGGTCTTTCCTTAAGCAAGGTCACGGGAGTTGAATCGCTGCGGGGCGGGATCGCCGCCTGGCTGATTATTTTTTTCGGCCTGGGGTATGGCATCTGGGGCCTGATCCGAGCCCTCAAACATCCCTCCCACACGCATCGGCACCTGCATAATGGCGGGAGTGTTCACAGCCATTCCCACGAGCACCAGAAGGATCATACGCATCTGCACGATGACCCCAATATCACTCCCTGGATCCTTTTTACCATTTTTGTGCTGGGTCCCTGCGAACCGCTCATTCCCATGCTAATGTATCCGGCGGCCCAGGCCAGCATAACCGGAGTGATTGTCGTGGCCCTGGTCTTCAGTATCGTGACAATCCTGACCATGCTGCTGCTGGTTCTCCTGGTCTCGATGGGGATCACGCTCATCCCGTTGGGAAGGCTGGAGCGTTATACCCATGCCCTGGCCGGAGGGATTATCATGCTCAGCGGATTGGCCATAGTCTTGCTTGGACTTTGATCGGGAATTCACTGTATATCGTTACCGTGAGGAGTGATGAAGATGGCATATGTGAAGAAAAAGAAGGGAGTTATCGGCATTCTGACTGGCGGAGGTGATGTCCCTGGATTGAATCCGGCCATCCGGGCCGTGACCATCCGGGCTCTCAGAGAAGGATATCAGGTGATCGGATTGCGCCGGGGCTGGGGCGGTATCACGGAAGTGGTCCGGGACAAGGATGCGGACAACAAAGATAATTACCAGATTCTTACCGAGGATTTGGTAAACAAGTCGGGCCGGACAGGAGGGACCTTTCTTCATTCTACCCGCACGAATCCCGGAAAAATATCCAAAGACATTGTCCCCTTGCAATATAGGGATACCTATAATAAGGAAATGAACGATCTTACTCCCGAAGTGATCAAGAATCTCGATTACCTGGGCATAGATTATCTTATCCCCATCGGCGGCGATGATACGTTGAGCTATGCGGTGCGGCTCTATCGGGAGGGGGTCAAGGTCGTCGCCATTCCGAAGACCATGGACAATGACGTGCCGGGCACTGATTACTGTATCGGTTTCAGTACCTGCGTCACCCGCACTATTATGATGACCAACAGCCTGAGAACTTCTGCCGGGTCCCATGAACGGTTCCTGGTTCTGGAAGTATTCGGCCGGTACGCTGGATTTACCGCCATGCTTCCCACCATGGCAGGCTCAGCGGACAGGTGTGTCATTCCTGAGTATAAATTCGATATTGATCATCTTACCGAACTTTTAGCCGAAGACCGCTATAAGAATTCCAGCCGCTACTCTGTTGTTCTGGTTTCTGAAGGGGCCATGTTCAAGGGCGGAGAGATGGTCTTTAAAGAAGAGGGCAAGGATGCCTTTGGACATAAAAAGCTGGGTGGAATCGGTGATCTGGTTTCAGCGGAATTAAAGAAGCGTTCACCAAAATATAACAACGGCCGGCCCATCAATGTTATCTATCAGAAACTGGGCTACCTGGTACGCTGTGGAGATCCTGACGCTATCGACTCCATTGTGCCGATGGCCTATGGGAACCTGGCCCTGGATCTGGTATTGAACGGTATCCACGGCCGCCTGGTGGTTTTACAGAACGGCCGCTATGACAATATGCCCGTCGAGGTGGTCACCAGCACCAAGAAAAATGTCAATGTCAAGGAACACTACAACACAGAGCGGCTGCGCCCCTACTATAAAAGCTTTGAAATGAAGCCTCTTTTCATCATTACCAGCGAAAAAAAGCATTAACACATACAATGATTCTGGGTTTCAACCGCGGCCCTTCCCGATATTCCAGGGAGGGCCGTTTTTGTAGTTACAAGTCCGGGTGGGAAAATTATTTCTGTGTGGTACAATAGTTGCATAGAAAGGGGCTGCTTACAGCTTGTATAGCAGTAACTTATCAAAAAACAAAGAAATTGTAGAAGAGCCTGGTGAGAAATCAATCAAATGAGACTGTCTGGATGGCCGGATATTTCTCGCTCTAATAGCGACCGGAATTCAGTAAAACTTATTTGATTGAATACCGGCAATGAGGTTCTGCAGCCTGAGGGGGTGGATTATTGGCCAGCTTTAAGAAAGATAATGTCTATGAGAAATCCTGCCTGTTTGATTACGTCGCCGTTCCCAGAACCGACAAGAAGTACAATATTATTGGGAACAGTCCGGCTCTCAAGCGGATTTTCAAACTGATCGAGAGAGTCGCCGAGAAAAACATCACCATCCTTATTACCGGAGAGAGCGGAGCCGGAAAGGAGATGGTGGCACACGCCATCCATATAAACAGTAACCGGGCCGAGAATCCCTTCATCCGGATGAACTGTGCCGCCGTACATGAATCCCTTCTGGAGAGCGAACTGTTTGGACACAAGCGGGGGGCCTTCACCGGAGCCTATTCCGACAAGAACGGGAAATTTTTGCTTTCGGACAAGGGCACTCTCTTTCTGGATGAGGTGGGGGATCTGTCTCTTAACGCACAAGCCAAGATTCTGCGAACCATTGAAACAGGCGAAGTTGAGATGGTGGGAGGGGAAAAACTTGAGAAGGTGGATGTCCGCAT
>CAZUMH010000036.1:0-29840 GCA_964621645.1 uncultured bacterium | reverse complement strand
CCTGTGACCTCTGGTATGTGAGACCAGCGCTCTAACCAACTGAGCTAATCGCCCTCTTTAATTCTTTTCCTCAGATTCAGACAGTTACCCTTTTCCTTGTCGCTGGAATAGGAGTAACTGTCCACGGAACGCTTGATGATGAAGAGACCGAAGCCGCCTTCCCGTTTTTCCTCGAATGCTTGCTGTACATCATAATATTTTTTTTCGTAAAAATCAAATGATTTTCCCCAGTCCCAGAGGTTTATTTCAAGAAAATCTTCGATCCAGAGCACTTCCACCCGCATGGTTTTTTCCGGATCGAATCCGTACCCGTGTTCCACGATGTTGAGGCAGGCTTCGTAGACGGCGATGTTCAGTTTATGAGATTCGATTTTATCGAGTCCGGCCTGGCGGGCGCATTCCACCACAAAGGCGGTGGCCCGATTAACCTCTTCGATGGTCGCGCCCAGGGTGATAGATTGCAGAATTCCGGGCTGGAAATCGATTGTGTCCAGCTCCTTGGAAATGATCAGGTGCTCGGCGTCGTCCCCGATCGTGAGATAGGTGAGAGGAGTAAACTGATTGAGATGCCCTGTTGCTGTTTCCGCCATATCGATCAGCCGGATGTCGCCGCCCCGGCGGCGGGCTTCTCTGGTCAGTCCGACAAGCATGGCGATAAAACTGGCGTTGGGAAATGGCGCCTTGTCCATGCTGAGCACCAGCCGGCAGGTCCCTTTCCTGATCAGCCCCGCCAGCAGGTCATGCAGCTGGTCGATGTACTGGTTGGGATCGATGTCGGCCAGACGGATAGTCGCCCGCCCGGTGCCTTCCCTGATAACGGTAGCTATTTCTTCATTTCCGGCCATAGAACTGACTTTCTATTCCTGCTGATCATTATCTCCGGACAGCAGATCCTTCAGCATGTCCCGGATATTGAAGATACCGCCGACGCAGACGATACATACCAGTGCGGCATAGCCGCAAAGGGTAAAAATAAGCATGATTTTCCAGAGAAGCTGCCAGGTCATGACTGCACCTCCTTAGGTGGATTCCTGTCGGGGAAGAGCAGGGATCCGATGATCATCCCTAAAAAGGAGATGAGAAAGGTCATCACTCCAATGAATTTATCCGTCAGGTAAAAGGGAACATTGTCACCCCGGGTCCAAGGGCCGATGCCCAGGATGGCTAGGAGACCGGCGAAGAGGGCGATCATGGCACCGGTGCGGCTGGCGCGTTTCCAGTAAAGACCAGCCACGATGACCGAGAAGGCTCCGGCCAGATAGACGGTGCCGGTGACGGCCATGTAGTTCCAGAGTGACACCGGCGCTTCAAACCAGAGTCCCCATAAAAGCAGAAAGATCCCGATCGCCACGATACAGATGCGGGTGATGAGCAGGCGGGCACGGTCATCCAGATTTTTCTTTCTGGTGGGCGCGATGATATCCTGGGTGATGACCGAGCTCCAGCTGAGCAGATAGCTGTCATGGGTGGACATGAAGGCGGCCAGCATCCCCGCGGCAATCACTCCCAAAAGACCGGTGGGAAGCACTTTTGCCATGAAAATGGGCATGCCGAATTGGGGATTCAACGCTTCCGGTCCGGAAAAGGCTGTCATAAAAGCAGGGATACGGCTGACAAAGATGAAAGCGCCGATGCCCCAGAGCATGGGGATAATCCGGCGGGCCAGGTAACTCACCGTACTCCAGATGTAGAGGCGCTTGGCGGTGCGCGGGGTTTTAGCTGCGAGAGCCCGCATGGTGGATGACTGCCAGAGAGTGGCGGCAGAGAGGCTCAGTGCCACCATGAAGAACACGTAAACAATACCGAATCCCGAACCCTCGACCAGGGGACTGAACCAGGCGGCTGCATCTTTGCCGGCCGGGACCGTAAAGAGTTCGGTCCAGCCGATCTCTTTGAGAACGAAAACAGATCCAATGAGCATGCCGACGGAGAGAACCACGAACTGGATGAAGTCGTTCAGTACCACAGAAACCATCCCGCCCAATACGGTATACACCAGCACCATGAGGAGCATGACCGACATGAAGATTTTCAGCCCGGCCGGATCACTGTATCCGGTGATACCCATCATGAACCGGGCCCCTGCCTGAAGGAAGAGTCCCATATTAAGAATGCCCCCCAGGGCCAGGATGGTGCCTCCGATCACCCGCACGGAGCGACCGTACCTTTTTTCATAGTATTCGGGAATGGTCATAATGCGGAGCTTGCGCAGCCGATAGACGATTAACCCCGTTAATCCCACCGCCAGAACGCAGGCCGATTCGATCAGAGCCACATGAAATGCCGAAAACCCGTATTTGAATCCCAGCTCCGCGTTATACATGACCGTTATCAGTCCCAGCTCTGTTCCCGTGAGAGTGGCAATGGCAATAAAGATCCTCAGGGAACGACCGGCAACGATGAAATCGCTCAGCCCGGTGATGTATTTGCGGACCATAATTCCGATGATCACCGGGATGCAAATGTAAACAGAGACGATGATCCAGTCAATGGTATGAAAATTGGTGGCAAAAACATCACCCGCAAAACCCGTCATCGAGGAGGCCTCCATGGTTGATCCCAAATGAAAAGTAGTATACTGAAAAAGAGAGATTAAATCAATGAATTAATTGTTTTTTACCCTAAAGCCATTCACCGGAGGAATGCTGTCAGGGTTGTTTTGGGATTTTCATCGTGGAAATCCGCACAATTTTATTTATATTATTACCTAATCCATTAATTGATCTTTAAACCACTAGCTCAGCTAGTGGTTCTCGATCCTAAATGATCCAGCAGAAATCTGCCGGCTTTAAGCCTCTCCGGCTCCGCCGGAAGTCTTAAAGCCACCGCCTCTGGCGGTGGATCATTTACTCCAGACAGGAAAAATAAGCGTATGCCTGAATCCGCCGTATTAAGCGACAGCGCGCTGACCAGAAAAGTGCTCGATTCGGACATGACGGCTTTCCAGGAATTGTACAGCCGCTATGCGGAATTGCTCTACAACTATATCTGGTACAGGATGCGCTCGGTCGAGGAGTCCCGCGATATGGTGCAGGAGGTATTTGTCCGTGTTTGGGAACATCGGGATCGGCTTGATCCCGGGAAATCCATCAAATGCTATTTGTATCGGGTGGCTCATAATCTGGTCATTGATAAGGTGAGAAAAAGAAAATCGGATCACACCTTCAGGAGTGAGGTCAGCGATAAGATAACAAGTCCCGAAAAAGAGATGGACATTCGGCTATCAGTTCTTTCGGCGGTCCAGACACTGCCGGAAAAGGAGAAGCAGGTCATCATGCTGAGCAGATTCCAGGGGTTGTCTTATCAGGAAATCTCTCATGTCTGCGGTATTTCAGTAAAAGCCATTGAGAGCCGAATGACCAAGGCCTTCAGACACCTGCGAGAGGCTTTGGGAGAAAATTTTCTTCAGGAAACTGGAAAAAAAGAGTAGGGGATTTCGTCCGCCGTGCGTAACTACAAGTGAAGGACAATACGATGGAGATTGAACGTTTGAAACGAAGCACTTTTGAAAAATATTGTTTAAAAGCCCTGCGAGGCGAGAGCAGCCCGGCAGAAAAAGAACATTTATCCAGACTGATTGAGAAATCAGCCGTATATAAAGACTGGTTCCGTGAGATGGAATTCCTCTGGAACAGGATGCAGCCTCTCCGACCCGAAGAACCGTTCCCTGTTGAGAAATCCTGGCAGGCGCTTCAGGCCAGACTGGAGGCGAAATCTGAGAGCGCTGATAAAGGCAGGGCCGTTCGGAAGATTATTCTGCCCGGTTATTTCACCTCCAAACCGGGTGACTGGCTCCGTACTGTTGCAGTGGCCGCGGCGGCAATCATTATTATTATTGCCGGAGGCAACCTGTTTTTTGGACAGCATACTACGGTCAGATACAGCACTTTGCAAACGGCAAACAGACAGAAAACCCAGTATACCATGTCTGATGGTTCAGTGGTGACCCTGAACTGCGGCAGCAGTCTGCGTTACAACAGAAATTTCGGCCGTGATTCCCGGGAAGTTTACCTGGAGGGAGAGGCCTTTTTCAGGGTCGTCCATAACGGCCATCCCTTTATTGTTATCACGAATAACGCTCAAACCACCGTACTGGGTACGGAGTTTAATGTCCGGTCCCGAAATGATATGACCCGGGTCGTGGTAAAAAGCGGCTGTGTCCGGCTGGAGTGCAGGGATAATAAAGATGAAGTCATCCTGACGGACAATCAGATGAGCAAGGTGGCGGGCGAATCCAAACCCGCAGATCCCACCACTGTTTCTCTGGACAAAGAGCTGAGTTGGCTCGAGGGACGGCTGGTATTCGAGAAGACGCCTGTCTGGGAAATTCTGGGGGAACTGGAACGGGCCTATGATGTCCCCATTACTCTGGGTGATTCATCTCTGGGAACAGAGACCGTGACGGCTTCCTATGAGCAGGTGGATCTGGAGACAGTCCTGACGTCCATCTGTCTTACCCTGGGAACCGAGTTCAAGAAACTCGAGGATGGGTACATCATTACCCGGTGAGAGGAATCACATGATGGCCAGTGACGCTTGGATGAAAAAGCTTTTTGCAGTCGGTTTACTCTTTTTCCTCTGGAGCGCCGCTTTAGCTCAGGAGGGAGTAAACAAAGCGCTGGTCAGCCTGAAAGCCGCGGACAGTTCACTGCGGGAGATTCTGGCAGTAATCTCCCAGCAAACCGGCTTGCAGTTTGTATATCATGATAAATTGATTGACGACTGCCGTCTCTCTATCTCCATGGATCATCGCCCCTTCGACACCGCTTTGCAGGATATTTTATCTCATTTTGATCTGTCTTATGAGATCTTGCCTTTCCAGATCACGGCGATCTACCGCGAGACGGGACGAATTTCTCCAGCAAACATTTTTCATGAGAATGTGATGAAACCGCCTATGCTGGTAGAAGACAACGTGCCGCACTATCCTCTTCGTGCCCAGGAAATGGGCCTTGAGGGCCGGGTGGGAGTCTATATACTGGTCTCCCGGGACGGGACGGTTACCAACGCGCGTATCGCCTCTTCCTCCGGTTCGTCGCTTCTGGATGAGGCGGCGCTGGAATCGGTGCGGCGCTACCGTTTTAAACCGGCCCGGCAGGGGAACTCGGCAGTGGATATATGGATTTCCTGGACACTTGATTTTAAGCTTCAGAAGGGGGACCAGCTGCCGATCAGCTATGTTCAGAAGATCCGTTCTCTGCGGAAAAAGGCGGAGGGCCTTACCGCAGTGGACAGAGGCCCCGTAGAATGGGAGATCCTGAAGACCCATGATGAATATGCCCGGTACTATTATCATAACGGCAACGCCCATGACAATAAGATAACCCAGCTGCTTGTTTCTCCCAGTATCTGCAGGGAATGGGAAGAGTGGTGGGATATATTTCCCCTGCAGTTTTTGGTATTCGATGATTTTATAAAAAAGCATTCAGAATCGGGCTATGTCTCTTTTGCGGCATCCCGTCTTAATAATTATATAAATTTCCTTATCAAGAAATTGAACCAGGAGAGCAGAGAAAATCCGGCTAAAAAAGAATTGAACATTCGTTTTATTGATAAAATGCGCGCATTTTTAAAGAATGATTACAATCAAACCGTAGTCGATTCACTGATAAGGGGGTGATGGACAAAAAGTATAAATAAGATATTATAAAAGGAATATAAACTGGCTGTTCGCAATTTCCCGCAGGCGGCGGCTCTACAAAGCAGGATAGCGGGAAATTAAAAGGAAGGGAACAAATCATGAAACGCTATTTAAAATACTGTGCCATCTTACTGATGCTGCTGCTGGTTGTCGGATGCGCTACGACCAAGCTTCCCGTGGGAAACAGCCAGTACGTCTTTTCCTTCGACGGACGAAGCTACAGCATCAGCAGCATCAATCCCGACAACCGGGTCGGGTACAACCTCCTCATCATGAAGGAGGGGGACAAGATCGTCATGACTGCGGTGGACAAAGAGCAGGACGGTACGATAGACCAGATAATGAGGGGCTCCTGGAGTATTAAAGAAGCACAGTCTATCTATACTGCAGGAATCGAGGCGGGAAGGAAGAATGGAACTCTGAGGAAGCGCTACGTTCAGAGAAGCTATGAGACCAATGATTCTCAGAACCATTATATACTGGAAACATATGAACTGGCCATGGGAGAGATTTATAACAAACTGGTCATTTATAACCGGAACACACCTTTTTTCCAGACGATTCTCAGAGACATTAATGCAGACGGCATTCTGAATAAAATGGACAAAGACGGTGATCAGGATATTGAATATTATCAATCCTATTACCAGGATGTGCTCAAACGAGGCATGGGAGAGGGCCGGGTCGTCAAAAGCAATGGACGCTATGTCGTGGCATTAAAGTAGACCGCATCATATACATCTTCACTACACTCCCGCAGTCAACGACGGCGGCTGCGGGAGTGCCCACCTGATACCATAATTATTACATCCGCGGCGGACACCACGAAATTTCTCGGGATGACAGGAATATCAGCTTCCCGGATCGACAGGAATGTCCGCTGAATAATGTGGTGTTCCCGAAAGAAAATTTCGGACAGACGGACTTGGCAGTTTTTTCCGCACGAGAATTTTTGTATCTTATTGTAACCATGTATTCCATAAGGAGCAGGTGATGATTGATTTGTTGCGGAGACGCCGCAGTGTCCGCTCGTTTGAACAAAAGGATATCGAACCTGGAAAAGTGGATTTGCTGGTGGAAGCGCTGCTGCGCTCTCCCACGTCCAGGAACCTGCGGCCCTGGCGTTTCATCCTGGTGCAGGATAAAGCCTCCCTTGCCTCTCTGTCATCGGCGAAGCCCAGCGGAGCCGCCTTTATCGCGGAAGCGACAATGGCCGTGGTCATCTGCGGCGATGAGAAGATCTCCGATGTCTGGATTGAGGACTGTTCCATTGCGGCAATAATTCTGCAGCTTGCGGCCCTGGATCTGGGATTGGGCTCCTGCTGGGTGCAGATTCGTAACCGCCGGCATAGCGAAACCCAGTCGTCGGAAGCCTATATACAGGAACTCTTAGGATTACCGTCGCAGCTACGGATCGAGGCAGTTGTGGCACTGGGGTATCCTGCCGAATCCAAGGAGGGAATTCCACTGGAGCGGCTGGAGCGGGAGAAGGTTTTTAAAGAGCGTTTCTCTTCCTCCGGGTGATAGTGATTCAGCCCCGGCTATATAGGGCCAGGTAGATGGAATCGCCGACTTGATCCAGAGAGATCCTCCGGAAGCCGTGCCTGTGCAAATAGCCGTCCAGTTCGTCCGGATCAAGGCGAATCGAGGCCGGTGGCCCTGTTTCCTCCTCCAGTACATAAAATTCTACCATAGCGATTGTTCCCCGGGGTGCTAAAATTCTGGAGGCTTCCCCGAGAGCCTGTTCTCCGACGCCGTCGGCCACCAGATCATGGAAGACCGTAGCCATAAAAATCAGGTCAATGCTGCCGTCCTTCAGGGGGAGGGTTATTCCAAGGTCAGCTCTGCATAAGGCCATATTCGGGGTGCCATCCTCTTTCAGATTTTCCGCCGCCGTCTTCAGCACCTCGGCTCCCAGATCCATGCCCAGAATCAGTCCCCCCGGCCCCAGCTGCCGGGACAGGAGGCGAGAGTAGTTCCCTCCGCCGCAGCCGGCGTCCAGAATACGCAGAGTGCTTCCCCCCGGTACCAACCTGCTGATGCTTTCTTCCTTCCACAGACGATGAATACTGCTTTTCCCCTGGCCGCGCGGCATCCTTCCTCCTTTGTCCCGAGTAACTCTCCAGCCAAAAGATAGGAAGCGCCTCGGTAAAAGACAAGGAGAAATAGCGTCAAATCCGGAAAACATCCGGCTGCATCCTGGAAGAGCCCTTGTATTTCCGCTCAAATTCCTGTATATTGCATAGCCGATAACGGCAGACGGGAAAGATAAAACGGAAACAGCAATGAACTTCTATGCCGTAATCATCCTTGCGGCCATCATCCTCGATTTTTTAGTTCAGCTCACAGCAGATTATCTCAACCTGCGCTACTTGGAAGGTGAGCCGCCCGCTGCATTGTCGGATGTGGTGGATGCGGATACCTACCGCCGCAGTCAGGCCTACACCAGGACAAACACCAGGTTCGGAATTCTTACCGCCAGTTTCAGCCTGGCACTGACCCTGGCGTTCTGGTTTGCCGGAGGATTCAACCGCCTGGATATCTTCATCCGTCACTGGCAGCTGCATCCCATCTGGAATGGGCTCATCTATATCGCTCTGCTCATGCTGCTGCGTTTTGTCGTGATGCTGCCCTTTTCGGTCTATGATACCTTCATCATCGAAGAGCGCTTTGGGTTCAACCGCACCACTGTCCGCACCTTCATTCTCGATATTTTCAAGGGGCTGGCCCTGTCCATCCTGCTGGGAGGACCGCTGCTGGCCGGAGTGCTGGCTCTGTTTCAGTATGCCGGTTCCCTGGCCTGGCTCTGGTGCTGGCTGGCCGTTTCGCTGGTGACCGTTTTTCTGCAGTTTGTCGCACCAGTTTGGATCCTGCCGTTATTCAATAAATTTACACCGCTGGAAGAAGGAGAGCTGCGCCAAGGCATTATGGAATACTGCCGCAAAGTGGATTATTATATATCAGGATTGTTTGTCATGGACGGGTCCAGACGCTCGGCCAAGTCCAACGCCTTTTTTACCGGATTCGGCCGCAGCCGGCGGATCGCTCTTTATGATACGCTGATGGGAAACCACTCTCCGGACCAGATTGTGGCGATCCTGGCCCATGAAATAGGGCATTACAAGAAACACCATATCACCCGCTCTATCATCATCGGGATTATCCACTCCGGAGTGCTCTTTTTCCTGCTTTCACTTTTTTTGACAGTAAGGGGACTGCATACAGCCTTTTTCATGGATCATATTAATATCTATACCGGCCTGGTCTTTTTTGGATTGCTCTACACGCCAGTTGAGATGATACTTTCCCTTTTGTTCCACCATCTCTCCCGGCGGCGTGAATATGAGGCCGACCGGTTCGCCGCGCTCACCACCGGAGCACCCGAGGCTCTAAGTGCGGCCCTGAAAAGACTTTCATTGGACAATCTTTCTAATCTGCGGCCCCATCCTTTTTATGTTTTTCTGAATTATTCTCACCCGCCGCTTCTGAAACGGCTGGAAAGGCTGGGAGTCGCAGAAACCCATACAAGGAGGGAGAGAAACCATGCCGTTTAGCCGAAGAACATTTCTCAAACTGGGTGGTCTGACTATTACAGCCGGAGGATTCGTGGGAGGATTTCTCAGCTCCTGTCGCGGCAGACGGGAGCCGCTTCTGAGAAACCTGACGAAGGGGGTCGAACCTCTGGTTGAGAAGGATTTTCAGGACCGTCGTGAGAAAGCCAGACAGCTGATGGCGGCACATCAAATCCGTGGATTATTCCTCACTCCGGGCAGTGATCTGAAGTACTTCACCGGGGTGGAATGGGGCCGCAGCGAACGTGCTTTCGGGGCTCTTCTTACGATAAAGGGGGAACCGGTCTGGATATGTCCTGCCTTTGAAGAGCAGCGGGCGAAAGAGCGCATACCGGAAGGGCAGAAGATACTGGCCTGGAAAGAACACGAGAGTCCCTACTCCCTCATTGCCTATGCCATGCGGGATGCCGGTTATCGGACCGGGCCAATGGCTTTGAATCCAACGGCGCGGCAATTCGTCTATTCCGGTCTCCGCCGTGACGCGGCCGGCCTACGTATCCTGGACGGAGCTCCGGTGACGGAAGGCTGCCGGGCCAGGAAGAGTCCCAAGGAGATTTCCTACCTTGATCTGGCGGCTACCATCACCAAATTGGCCTATCATGAAGCATTTAAACAGATCAGCGCCGGCATGAGCCCTCAGGAATTAGCCGGGGCTATCAGGGAGGCCCACGGTCAGCTGGGTACTTCCGGCGGCGCCATGGTTCTCTTCGGGCCCAATTCGGCTTTTCCTCACGGCACGAGAAATCTTCACAACCTGGAGAAAGGGGATACAATCCTGGTGGATGGCGGCTGTACAGTAGAGGGATACCATTCCGATGTTACCAGGACGCTGGTGCTGGGCAAGCCGGGTGATAAACAGCATCAGGTATGGGATACGGTGAAGAAAGCCCAGAAAGCGGTCTTCGAGGCGGTGCGGCCCGGTATTCTCTGTGAAGAGCTGGATGGAATCGCCAGGAAAATCATCGTAGACGCCGGCTACGGACCGGATTACGCCTATTTTACCCACAGGCTGGGGCACGGGATCGGCCTGGACGGGCACGAGTATCCCTATCTGGTGAGCAGAAATCAGCTGCGCCTGCGGCCGGGGATGACCTTCAGCAATGAACCCGGCATCTACATCCCCGGTGAGTTCGGCGTGCGTCTGGAAGACTGTTTCGCCGTTACCCAGACGGGAGTGAGAATACTGGGAGGCATGGAGGCCGCATCCATAGATGTTCCCTTTAGTCATATCGGAGCCGAACAGCAACGGCTGTTGAGCCTCTGATCTACAAAGATGTGAGAAGAGATATGTGCACGCGGATAATTATTTCCTTTGCTTTTTTCTCATTGCTGGCGTTTACAGCCTGCTCTAAAAAAACGGAATCGACGGCGGCAGAAAAGCAGGCTGTCAGGGCGGTGCTGGAAAGTCAGGAACAGGCCTGGAACCGGGGTGACCTAGAGGGCTATATGGCCGGTTATCTGCGTTCTGATTCACTGCGCTTCGCCAGCGGCGGCCGGGTACGGTACGGCTGGCAGGCCACCCTCGGCGCTTACCGCCGCGGTTATCCCGACCGGGAGGCGATGGGTGAACTCAGCTTTGATGAGGTGCGGATCACCCTGCTCTCGGATACGACAGCCATGGTCTTCGGACACTGGCGGCTGGAAAGAAATGAGGACCATCCCGAAGGGCTCTTCACGCTCATTTTCCGCAAGACAGAGGGAGGCTGGCGTATCATACACGATCATACCTCATCCGCCCGTTAGGGTGGAGAGGAGACAGGATTGGACCATGAAAGAGCAAGCAGAAAAATTGATCAGAACCCGGGTGGAAGCTCTGGATGAGATTCTGGGCCGGGCCTTTCCCGTGCTGGATGATGGATTCGTGCGGGTTATCGATTATCTGGGAGACGACTCCGCCATCGTGCAGGCGGCCCGGGTCGCCTACGGAGCGGGGACCAAGAAAAAGCGGCAGGACCGGGAACTGATCCGCTATCTCATGCGGCACCAGCACACCTCGCCCTTCGAGATGTGCGAGATTAAACTGCACGTGCGGGTTCCCATGGATTCCTGGCGACAGTGGATCCGGCATCGCACCGCCAATGTGAATGAATATTCCACCCGCTACTCCATCGCCATCGATGCCGCGCTCACCACCAAACCGGATCAGTGGCGGCTGCAGTCCGTGAGCAACCGGCAGGGCAGCGCGGGCTTCCTTGACAGGGAAGCGGGGGAAGCGATGAGCGGAAAAGAGCGGGAACTGCAGAATCTGGCCCGCCAGGTATACCAGGAGCGGCTCGAGGCGGGAGTAGCCCGGGAGCAGGCGCGCAAAGACCTGCCTCTTTCAACCTACACCGAGGCCTATTGGAAAATTGATCTGAAAAACCTGATGAATTTCCTTAAACTGCGGATGGAGCTGCACGCCCAGGAGGAGATACGGGCCTATGCCACCCTGATCGGGCAGCAAATCGTTTCCCGCTGGGTTCCCTTCACCTGGGAGTCTTTTCAGGATTATGTTATGGAGGGGCTCAGCATTTCCATCCAGGAACAGAAAATTCTTTCCCTGTTATGTGCCGGACGCGGTGATGAGGCTGTGGCCGCGGCCCGGGAACTGGGGTGGCTCCCCGCCTCAGGCGATATACCATTTCACCTGGAAAGGTATGAGTTCGAGTTGAAGTGCGAGTCCATGAAGATAGAGCTCCCCTGGGCGAGTGAGGAGTAGCGCTTTTGCCGAGGAGGAAATACCGGGCGGTAATCTTCGATCTGGACGGCACTCTGCTGGACACCCTTTCGGATCTGGCCGCGGCGGCAAACCGGGCACTGGAGGCGGAAGGCTATCACAGCCATCCTGTGGATGCATACAGACATATGGTCGGGAGCGGAGTCCGGGTCCTTATCGAACGCGCCCTGCCGCAGGGGGCGCATCGCCCAGAGACCGTTAATCGGCTGGAAAAGACTTTCAGGGAAGAATACTCCGCGCATTGGAAGGTCCAATCCCACCCGTACAGCGGGATTGCGGAAATGCTTGGTTTCCTCAATAAAAGAATGATCCCTCTGGGAGTGCTTTCCAACAAACCTCACTCCTTTACGCTTCTTTGCGTTGAGCATTTCTTCCCATCAGGGACGTTCACGGCGATCAGGGGACAGTCTGATGACTGTCCCGTAAAACCCCATCCCGCCGGAGCGCTGACTCTGGCCGGGGAACTGGGAGCCGAAGCCTCCTCCGTTCTTCTGGTGGGTGACAGTGATGTGGACATGGAAACAGCGAAGCGGGCCGGGATGACCGGCGCGGGTGCGGCCTGGGGATTCCGCGGTGCCGCAGAGCTTGCGGCCGCTGGAGCCGGCATCATCCTCACATCACCACAGGATATTACGGCGCTGTTCCAGGAGTGAATTTTTTTGTCCGTAAAGAGAGTATCCCCGATTCTCTATGGGAGTAAAAGACCATATCTCCACCTTTCGGTTTTACGCAGAACTGAATGATTTCCTCCCTCCCGCCAGGCGGCAAAAGGACGCTATCTACCGTTTCCGGGGCAGTCCTTCGGTAAAAGATGCCATTGAAGCCCAGGGAGTGCCTCATCCGGAAGTCGATCTTATCCTGGCGAATTCCCGTTCCGTCGGCTTCGATTACCAGCTGCGCGATGGAGACCGGGTGGCGGTCTATCCGGTATTCGAAAGTTTCGATATCAGCGAAGTCGAACGACTGCATCTCCGGCCCCTGCGCAATCTGTCCTTTGTCGCCGATGCCGGTGTGGGCAGGCTGGCTCGCTGGCTGCGGCTGTTGGGTTTCGACACGCTCTACCGAAATGATTTTCAGGATAGTGAGGTCATCGCCATCTCCAGGAGAGAAGGCCGCATCATCCTGACCAGGGACATGAATCTGCTGAAATGCAGGGAGGTGAGCCGGGGCAGATGGATCAGGGCCACTCATCCCGACGCCCAGGTGAAGGAAGTGTTGAGGCGCTTTGATGCCGCCGCTTCGGCCCGGCCCTTCAGCCGCTGCCTGGAGTGCAACGCGCTTCTTGAATCAGAGGAAAAAGAAAACCTGCTGGATCGGCTCCAGCCGGGAACCAGACTGTCCTTCCACGCGTTCCATGTTTGTCCTGATTGCGGGCGTATCTATTGGCGGGGATCCCACTATGATCGGCTGGCAAAGAAGGTAAAATCATGGCTGGGGGAATACTGAAATAATACAGATGAATCCTTGCTTTTTATGCCGCAATTCCTTATAATACAGCCTTACTTTTAAGACAGAAGCTGGAGAACGATAATGAAAGAAAAGATCGAAGAAGCTTTGAACAAGGTCCGTCCATCACTGCAGGCTGACGGCGGCGACGTCGAGTTTGTCGATTTCGAGAACGGCGTGGTAAAGGTGAGGCTGCAAGGCAGCTGTGCCGGATGCCCCATGTCGCAGATGACGCTGAAGATGGGCATCGAACGTTACCTGAAGGAACAGATCAAGGAAGTCGAATCCGTCGAGGCCGTCTGAGATTCGAGACCCGGGGGCACAATGGTTTCGATATCATCCAGTGCCTCTGAAAAAACGGGCTTTTCGGAATTGAGTAAAAGATGAAGTTGTGCGGAAAAATTTATTTTAATGTGAGAACCTGCGAGTCAGGCTAAAAGCGTACGGCCAGTGGACAACCATCCACTGGCATTTTTTATGGCTGCCATATTGCTGGGGAGAAAGGAGAAGCAATGCCGAAATTGAAAGTCGAAGATCTGGCCAGAATAAAAGAAAATACCCGGCGGATGACCAACTTGCGGGAAGGCGCGGGCCGAGCCAAGGTGACCGTTCACATGGGTACCTGCGGCATCGCGTCAGGTGCCAGGGAAATTATGAACAGCCTCCTTGATGAAATAGAAAAACAGGGAGTGGATGATGTTCTGGTGACGACCTCCGGATGCGCCGGTTTCTGCAGCAAGGAACCCATGGCCACGATAGAACTGAAGGGAGCGGCTCCGGTCATGTACGCGGAATTAACAGACAAGAAGATCCGGGAGATTTTCAACAAACACGTACAGCATGGCGAGATAGTCAAGGATTATATGCTTGCCGTAGGAAGCGAAAGAACCGCGTAAATTCTCCTGGACCGGATGACAAGAAAGGGGATGCTTCCAGAAAAAATATTGTGTTTTTAATCACTTTATTCTATATTTAGTTCTACAGCTTGACGAGCTGTGAACTGATCAGTCTGTCTAAACAAATAAAAGGAGTTGCGCATGTCCACGTATGTCAATGACTTAATGGCACAAGTCAAAGCCAAAAACCCTGCCGAACCGGAATTCCACCAAGCCGTACAGGAGGTTCTCGAATCCCTGGATCTGGTTATTGAAAAACATCCGGAATTTCGCAAAGCCAAAATCATCGAGCGCATCGTCGAACCCGAACGAGTGATTATGTTCCGCGTTCCCTGGGTGGATGATAAAGGTGAATTCCAGGTCAACCGCGGTTTCCGTATCGAGATGAACAGCGCCATCGGCCCCTACAAGGGTGGCCTGCGTTTCCATCCCACCGTGTACCTGGGCATCCTGAAGTTTCTGGCCTTCGAACAGGTTTTCAAGAACAGCCTGACCACTCTGCCCATGGGCGGCGGTAAAGGCGGTTCCGACTTCGATCCCAAGGGAAAGAGTGATAATGAGGTTATGAGTTTCTGCCGTTCCTTTATGATAGAGCTGCAGCGTCACATCGGCCAGTTCACAGACGTGCCCGCCGGCGACATCGGTGTGGGCGGCCGGGAGATCGGCTTCATGTTCGGTCAGTACAAGAAGATCAAGAACGAGTTCGTCGGCGTTCTCACCGGCAAAGGTCTGGAATGGGGCGGTTCCCTCATTCGGCCCGAAGCTACCGGCTATGGCGCCACCTATTTCGCCGCCGAGATGCTGAAGACCCGCGGTGAGACCCTGAAAGGAAAGACCTGTCTGGTCTCCGGAAGCGGTAATGTGGCCCAGTATACCATCGAAAAAATCAATCAGCTGGGCGGCAAGGCGGTCACCCTTTCCGATTCCAGCGGCTACATCTACGATGAGGCCGGTATCGACAACAAGAAACTTGAGTTCATCATGGAGCTGAAGAACATCAAACGCGGCCGCATCAAGGAATACGCCGATAAATTCGGCTGCCAGTATACTCCGGTAGACAAGAACAAAGACTACAATCCTCTCTGGGATCACAAAGCCGACTGTGCCTTCCCCAGCGCTACCCAGAATGAGATCAACGTTAAAGACGCTGCCAACCTGATCAAGAACGGCGTCTATGTGGTTTCCGAAGGTGCCAATATGCCCACCGTTCCCGAGGGTGTGGAACTCTTCATCAAAGAGAAGATCCTCTACGGTCCCGGCAAGGCCGCCAACGCCGGCGGTGTGGCAGTTTCCGGTCTGGAAATGTCTCAGAACTCTTTGCGTCTCTCCTGGACCAGAGAAGAGGTGGATCAGCGGTTGCAGGGCATCATGGCCGCCATCCACAAGCAGTGCGTGGACGCCTCCAAGGCCTACGACAATAAGGGTGATTACGTGAACTACGTGAACGGCGCCAATATCGCCGGTTTCCTGAAAGTCGCCAAAGCAATGATGGCCATGGGTATTTTCGGTTAATCGATAGAGCTATCCGATTGCAACCCTCCCGCCGGGACTGCCGGCGGGAGGGTTTTTATTACCGGTGAAATCCATCCCGAATACATCAATGATACTATGTAACAGATCGGTACGGTCCAGGTACATGTTCTACAGTTTAAGGCTCTGAAAAATTGAATGTATTCTTTGCCCCTTTTTAAAAAAATGGGTGTAAAAAACCCCCGGTGGCCGAAAAATCGCCTGACATGGTCACTTCCTGATATTCTTTTAAAAATAGTGTTGAATAATCGGGACGGGCGTTCCCTCGTTCCCATGTCCGGGCGGCGATTTTCCGAATGCCGGGGGATTCCTCCCTACCCGAAGAACAGGTGAGCATTCCTATTGCATGACAGTCCCTTCCGGGTCAATTAACTCCGCCCTTTTCCGGTTCCGAAGGACCAGCTGATGGTTTTCTGCGGGCAGGCATCTACACAGGAGCCGCAGAGAACGCACTCCGTGTTTTCCATGTTGCCCCTTTTTACCATCCCCTCCACCGCCAATCCCATGGGACAGGCACTCTCACAGGTGCGGCAGCTGGTACAGATGTCACTGTCCGCCTTGAGCTGCAGGGCGGCCCAGCGTCCCTTGTTGCGCAGCCAGCGGCCCATGATCATGAAGGGCGCCATCCAGCAGAGATAGTGACAGCCGGCCCGCCGTCCCGCCATCAGGGCAGGAAGGAGGAAGAGTGCGATCACAAAATAATAGACGATGTACATGGACGGCTCACTGACCGAGATGATCTTCTCGGTCATGTGGAAAAAGTTGATTTTTCGGTAGCCGCCGGCACTGATTGCGGCGTAAATGATAAAGCCGATCCAGACAATCCAGAGAACCCACTTGATCCAGTCGCGCCAGCCCTGTTTGGCCGGAGAATCCTTTACAGGAAAACAGGACTCCTGCAGTCCGGCGGCGGGACAGGCCCAGCCGCACCAGGCTCTCCCCAGCAGGAGAGAGAAGAAAAAAAGCAACATGAAGACGATAAAGCTGCCGTTCACGATGCCCTGTGAGGCACCGTCGATGATCAGGTAGGGGGAGAAGTAGTTCAGGATGACCGGGAGAAGGAGAAATATCGCGAAGATGAGCCCTTTCCGTACTCGCTGGCGTCTGACAGAGGGATAAACCATTTTCAATCCTTTCACACACTTTTTAAAATTATTACGATAAAACAAGGCAGCTGTTTCATCCTCTTTCTCGATTCCGATTTTGCGATAGTGAAAACAATAGGTTCCCGGGGATTGGGGGATGATTATTCACCGTGGCGGTATCATCCTTTTATGGTCAGGGGGAATTCAATGCTGAAAACCGTATCACCCTCATCAGTCGAGATATCCAGAGTCCCTTCAATTTGATTCGTAAGCACATCGATCAGAGTGATTCCCCGAAGGGATTCGGGGTTTTTTTTATCCCTGTCACACTGTATGCAGCTGCTGCGGACTTTCAGCAGACAGGTCCGGCTGTCGGGAAGCTGCATGAAAATCTCGATGCGGCAGCGGGTATCGTGTCGTGCTGACTGCTGGATGGTTTCCGAAACGATCTCTGTTATTATCAATCCGCAGGTGATGGCCTTATCCACATCGAGCCGGATTTTCTCAATAGTAATCTGATACTCGATAGGATGGGTATGCCGGGAGGTGGCAATGATTTTTTTAACCATGATCCCTACGTACGTATCCATGAGGATGGTGCGGGATGAATCCAAACGGTAGAGCTGTTCATGCACCAACGCCATAGCCTGGATGCGGTCACGAATCGCTCTCAGGGCGTCACCGGCCCGATTATTGTGGTTCATCTGTTGCAGCTCCAGATTGACCAGACTGCTGATGACGGCGAGGTTATCATTGATTCGGTGATGTACATTTCTGAGCAGCTGTCTTTTATCTTCGATGTTCTCCTGCAGCTGTTTGGAAATGATTTTACGCTGGCGAATCTCATCACGGATGCGGGCCAGACTGTTCTGGTAGTTACGGGTAATCAGATAGGTCAGCAGGCTTCCCAGGGTGAGAATGATACCGGTGATGATAAGGTCGTTGGGGATCCCTCTGTCCGGAGGGTTGGATTGATAAAGCCCGAAGTGCTCTCCCAGGATGATCCAGCTGAGGGAAAGAAAGGTAAGAGCAGAAAATAGGATCAAATATTTCTTGTTGAGCAGCAGGCTGGCCAGGATGACAATGACCGGAAAGGAAATAATTATAATATCATGAATGCCCTGACCGGTGGTACAGATTAACGTGACGGTGGCGAGGCCGGCTGTCACTTGCAGGAAGATGGCACGGTGCAGGTGCAGTTTCCTCAGGGTGTAGAGAGAAATAAAAAAGATTGGGAAGTTTGCCGATAAAATAATGATGTTGGTGACGTCTCCGGTGACGATGCGGGTGGTGATGAAAATTAAAAAGGCAGGAGGCAGGGAGCAGAGGAGGATGAAGAAAATCCTGGCAATACGGTCATCTTCCTCGTGAGGGAATTGCGGAGGCGTAACCCACCGCCTTAGTGTGCTGATTATTTTCTTCGGCAGCTTGTAGTAGGTTAGCATTCCCCATTCCTTCCTGAAAATGGTGAATTGGAGTATTCTAAAGAATGGTGTAGCTCAAAAAGAAAAGGTAATGTAAGATAAAAATCTATTGATATAAAATAATAAAAGTTTGTTAAATTATCAAGTGAAAATTTTTACTTTAGAGCCGCGTGCGGGTCAAAGTAATACGATTTGTTACCAGGGTAAAAAATCTATTTGTGTGTCGACCCGAAGACTCGTATATTAAAATATTGCATCAATAAAACTTCCGTATGGACAATTATATCTCTTCTATCAGTTATCGGAGCCGCTGGTGATATTTGACTGGTTGGGTTATGTGCTGGAAAATTTCAAAGCGCTTTTCTCTCACCATGTAGTGTTTAGCGCCGGTATCCTGCTCTTCACTGGTTATTTTTTTGGAAAACTGGCAAACAGAATCGGCCTCCCCTCGATAACCGGATATATACTGGCCGGACTTGTACTGGGCACCTCGGTGTTGGGGATCATCCATGAGGAGATGGCCGTTAACCTGCACAGCATTACGGAAATCGCCCTTGGCATGATCGCCATCACTATCGGCTCTGAATTCGACTTCGCCCGTCTGAGGCAGAGGGGAGTTAACATCCTGATCATGACGTTGTGCGAAGCACTGGGCGCCTTCCTGGTTGTTTTTATAGCGCTGTCTCTACTGGGAATGGAATCAAAATATGCACTGCTGCTCGCGGCCATCTCAACAGCAACGGCTCCTGCGGCCACGGTTATAATAATCCGGGAGCTGCGCGCCAGAGGCGAGTTTATTGATTATCTTTATGGGATTGTCGCTTTCGACGATTCGGTATGCATTCTCCTCTTCAGCATTGTATTTGCTCTGGTGTCCCCTCTTCTTTCATCCAATGTAGAACTGGCGGATATTGGTTTGCTGGCCGGAGTGCTGCACGCACTTGGGGAAATTTTCTTTTCCTGTCTGGTAGGGCTGGTCGCGGGTGTTGGGTTGAATTTTATTATCAGGAAACGGTATAATCCCAATGAATTGCTTATCATCTCAATCGCGGTGATTTTCCTCACTACTTCCGTAGCCGTGGCTCTGAATCTTTCTCTGCTTATCGCCAACATGGTGCTGGGAGCGGTATTGGTGAATCTGTCCTTTAAAAATCGGCGTATCTTCGGTGTCATCGAGCCGGTTACTCCGCCGGTATTCGCGCTTTTTTTTATTCTGGCCGGTACAGAACTGGAGCTCTCAGTGGTCAAGGAAGGCATGGTCGTATTACTCGGTTTCGTCTATCTGGCCAGCCGTTTCCTGGGTAAATTCAGCGGCATCATGCTATCGGCTACATTTTTAAAAGTGAAAAAGGAGATCAGAAAATATCTGGGATTCTGCCTATTCCCCCAGGCGGGTGTGGCGATAGGTCTGGTGCTGTATGTTCAAACCACACCGGTGCTGCAGAATGCGCCGCAGGAGATTCAGGAAGTACTGGTTATGATTGTGAATATCGTTCTCTTTTCCATCTTTATCAATGAACTGGTCGGCCCTTCTATCACCCGCTTCGGGATAACGCACGGGACCGAAACGGATATGTAAAGGTCATTTACTATGGAAATGCTCACCCTGCTGGATGAAAGAAGCCTTGCTCACCGCCTTAAGGCAAGAAAGAAAGATGATTGTCTGGTGGAGCTGGCACAGCTTCTCTCCAATCAACTGGATGTCACGTGGGAGGAGGTGCTTGAGGCGATTCGGGCCCGGGAGGAGATGGGTTCCACCGGATTTGAAAATGGAGTAGCCATCCCTCACTGTAAGATGAAGGGGCTGAAGGATTTCGCTTTGGCGGTGGCGGTATCTCCCAAAGGCGTCTGGTTCAACAGCATCGACGGCAAGAAATCACACTTATTTTTCGCTCTCGCCGGACCTGAGGAAAGGCCCCAGGAACATCTGAAGATTCTGGCCCAGATTTCCCGGCTGGCTAGAAATCAGCGGGCCCGCAAAGCGCTGTTGCAGGCTGGGTCACCCCAGGCGTTGAAAGAAATTATTGCCAACTATATCTCGCCGAGATCGCTGCCGAAGACACCCGACAAGGGGAAGCAGAAACTGCTCATCATTGTGCTTCACGAGCAGCAGTTTTTCGAGGATATTATCAATCTGTTTGTTGAGATGGGAATCAGGGGTGCCAATATCCTGGAATCGAGCGGCATCAGGCACCAGCTGCGTTCTATCCCGCTGTTTAGTGATTTTCTCAATTTCCTGGGTGAACAGTCTGAAGTCGCCAGAACCATTATGGTGACCCTGCCGGAGGAGCGGCTCACTGCGCTGGTGGAAGGGGTAGAAGAGATAACCGGCGATCTGGACCGTCATACAGGAGGCAGCATCATGGTGCTTGACCTTGATTTTTGTAGAGGCTCACTGGAATTATGATATTGAGAGGAAACAGTGCTGGGCTTTAAGCGATCCCTGTATAAATTCAGAATCCGCTGGAAGAGCTATGTGATCCAGAGTCTGCTGGCCACTCTGACCATATTTGCCATTTGCTCCTTATTTCTCTTCCGGAATATGGTCGTCACCGCTTCGCTCGGGGCCTCTGTATTCGTTGTCTTCGCCATGCCGCATGAAGTCTCTGCGCGGACGCGAAGTATTCTGGGTGGCCAGGCCATCGGAGTGGCCAGCGGTCTGGTGGGACATTCAATAGCGGCTATTCTCTCAATTCATCCGATTTATCTATACGCACTGGCGGTGGGGTTGGCTCTGTTTCTCATGGTAGTCCTGGATATGGAGCACCCCCCGGCTGCGGGGACCGCCCTGGGTGTCGCGGTCCAGGGAATCAGCTGGCAAGTGGCCCTGGGAGTGGCGGCCGCCACAATTTTTCTGGCTCTGGTGCACCGGATTTTCAGACCCTACATACGGAATCTGGTCTGATCCCATATCTTCATGGGGTATTACTTCTACAGCGGGATAATTCACTTGCCAATCCCGCTTATTTTTTTTATCTTCTAAGTCCTTTTGGAGAATGTAGATACATATATGGAGGAAGTATGCTGAATAATCTTTACTGGTTCGTGCCCGCGGGAGCGGTAACGGCACTGACGTTTGCCTGGATATTCTATCGTCAAATGCTGCGAGAAAGCGAGGGCACCGAAACCATGGCACGAATAGCAGGTCACGTACGGCGGGGAGCCATGGCATATCTGAAGCAGCAATACAAGGTAGTTGCCATTGTCTTTATTATCCTGACGGCTTTCTTCGCCTTTATGGCGTACGGACTTCATCTGCAGAACCACTGGGTCTGGTTTGCTTTTTTAACAGGAGGATTTTTCTCCGGCCTGGCAGGTTTCTTCGGGATGAAAACCGCGACATATGCGTCAGCCAGAACGGCCAATGCCGCGCGTGATTCCCTTAATCATGGACTCAGAGTCGCCTTCCGCAGCGGTGCCGTCATGGGGCTGGTGGTGGTCGGACTGGCTTTGATCGATATTTCAATATGGTTTTTCGTTTTGACACGCCCTTTTGCCTATCCCATCGGTCTGGGCGATTCTCATGCCCTGGTGGTTATCACCACGACAATGCTAACCTTCGGTATGGGGGCTTCGACTCAGGCGCTTTTTGCCCGTGTCGGAGGCGGGATTTTCACAAAAGCCGCCGATGTGGGAGCCGACCTTGTCGGCAAGGTGGAGGCCGGAATTCCGGAAGATGATCCCCGTAATCCAGCCACCATCGCGGATAATGTGGGTGACAATGTCGGGGACGTAGCCGGGATGGGAGCCGATCTTTACGAATCCTACGCCGGATCCATTCTGGCGACGGCGGCGCTGGGTGCCGCCGCTTTTGCCAGCGACACCCTCCTGCAGTTCAAGGCGGTAATCGCTCCCATGCTCATTGCGACCGTGGGCACCGTGCTTTCCATCCTTGGAATTTTCGCCGTTAGAACCCGTGAAGGGGCCAGCCAGAAAGAACTGCTGAAAGCGTTGGGAAGAGGCGTTAACCTCTCATCCTTACTTATCGTCGTGCTTTCATTGGGGATCCTGAGACTGCTGGACATTCCAAACGCTTGGGGAGTCTGGGGAGCCATAGTCACCGGATTGCTGGTGGGGATTGCCATCGGCAAGGTAACGGAATATTTTACTTCTCATTCCTACTCTCCCACCAGAAGAATTGCCCAAAGTTCGGAGACGGGACCAGCCACGGTAATTATTTCCGGACTGGGTACGGGGATGCTCTCAACCGCTTTTCCGGTGCTCTTTATTGTGGCAGGCACTATGCTGGCCTATCTTTTCGCTTCCGGATTCGATTTCGCCAATATGCGCATGGGACTTTACGGCATCGGCATCGCAGCTGTCGGTATGCTTTCCACCTTGGGGATTACTCTGGCCACGGATGCTTACGGCCCCATCGCCGATAATGCCGGGGGCAATGCGGAGATGGCGGGACTGGGCGAGGAAGTGCGGAAAAGAACCGACGCTCTGGACGCCTTGGGCAACACCACCGCGGCAACGGGCAAGGGATTTGCCATCGGCTCGGCCGCTCTCACGGCCTTGGCTTTGCTGGCTTCCTATATCGAAGAGCTGAAGATCGGCCTTGAACGTATCGGCACCGAGGTTCTTCATTTGGCTAACGGTGTGACAGTTGATATCCATACCGCCAGCCTGGAAGATTTTATGAACTATTATCAGGTACACCTGATGAATCCCAAGGTTCTCCTGGGTGTTTTCCTCGGCGGCATGATGGCCTTCCTTTTCTGCGGACTGACTATGCAGGCTGTAGGCCGGGCGGCGGCTAAAATGGTTGATGAAGTGAGGCGTCAGTTCAAGGAGATCAAAGGAATCCTGAAAGGCGAAGCGGAACCCGACTACGCCCGCTGCGTCGAAATCTCAACCAAGGGGGCACAGCATGAGATGCTGCTGCCTTCCCTTTTGGCGATAATCGCACCGGTGGGCACCGGCGTCCTGCTGGGAGTGCCGGGAGTGATGGGCCTTTTGGTAGGAGGTTTGGCAGCTGGATTCGCTCTGGCCATTTTCATGGCCAATGCCGGCGGCGCCTGGGATAATGCCAAGAAATATATCGAAGAGGGAAATCTGGGCGGCAAGGGTTCAGATGCTCATAAAGCCGCTATCATCGGAGATACGGTGGGAGATCCCTTCAAGGATACTTCGGGTCCCAGCCTCAACATTCTTATCAAGCTGATGAGTATGGTATCCATAGTCATGGCTGGATTGACGGTGGCTTTTTCGATATTTTAATTCCGGGTTAACAAGATAGTGACACGGCGGCTCCCCGAGAGGGGGCCGCCTTCTTTATATATCGAAACAATCAGCGCTATCCTTACGTAATCCAGTCCGTTGTATCCAGAAAAAATTTTTATCAGCACGCAAGTTTGTTCCAACTTTGGTGTTTCATGAGTAACCGTGACATCGCACGATTGCGGTGAAAGCGGTACATTTTTAAAGAGGATACGTCCCAAAAGAAAGGCTGAGGAGATAGATGCATATTTCAATCAATCATCTTGAGAAAGTCTACAGCAACGGCAACAGGGCCCTCAACGACGTGAGTCTTGAAATCGACAATGGTATGTTCGGCCTCCTGGGCCCCAATGGAGCGGGGAAGACCACCTTGATGCGCATCATGGCCACGCTGATGAAACCCAGCGGCGGTTCCATCACGGTGAATGATCTGGACCTGCAGAAAAACAGGCGCGTCGTACGGTCCATGCTGGGCTACCTGCCCCAGGAATTCCGTTTTTTCGCTAAACTTACCACCTGGGAATTCCTTGATTACGTTGCCTCTCTTTCCGGGATCACAAGCCACAGGGAGCGCTCCCGGGCCGTGGATGAGATGCTGCAGGAAGTCGGTCTTTTTGAAGTACGCGACCGGCAGGCGAATAAACTCTCAGGTGGTATGAAACGACGTCTGGGCATTGCCCAGGCGCTCATCGGTGATCCGAAAATCGTCATCGTGGATGAACCTACCACCGGTCTGGACCCGGAAGAACGAATAAGGTTTCGTAATCTGCTGTCCGATATGAGCCAGCGTGATATTATTATCATCCTCTCAACGCATATCGTGGGTGATATCTCCAGTTCCTGCCATCAGATGGCGTTATTGGACTTGGGAGGTCTGGTGTATCACGGCAGTCCGGACGATCTGGTTGAAATGGCCAAAGGGAATGTCTGGAAGATCGATGCCCTTGACAGCGAGCTGGATGAGATCAAATCAAAATTCCCGGTGATATCGACTATTCCGGCCGAAACGGGATGGGAAGTTCAGGTTGTGGCCGAACAGCTGGATGGATATCCCGGCAAGCCGGTGGATCCCAATCTGGAGCACGCCTACGTCTATTTCATAGAATACAAACTTGGGCGCAGCTGGCACGGGGATGATGTATAAAGGAAATGAGATCAGAGACGCTGTTATTTATCCAGCCTAATTAAGAAACTTGAGGATAAAGTCATGTTGTCAATATACAATATATTTACTGTGGCCCGCTATGAGATGAAGACTCTGCTTCGCAGCTGGTTTTTTCGCATCTTTGCCGGCCTGATCATTTTCATTCTCTTCTGGCTCGATTTTGCCTTTCTGACTATCGGCGATGTCCCCTGGAACCTGCGGGGAATTGCCTCCAGCGTTCCCTACATGAATATACTGCTGTTGAACGCGGCTCAGGCGGTCATTGCCGTTTTCCTGGCTTCGGATTTTCTCAAACGGGACAAGAAGCTGGATACGACCGAGGTCATTTATATGCGTTCCATGACAAACGGTGATTATGTTATGGGAAAGACCCTGGGGATCATGACCGTATTCATCGGGCTCAATCTGCTCGTCCTTCTGATCGGTCTGATCTTCAATATCATCTCTTCTGATGTTCCAGTGCGGCCGCTGGCCTATGTGTATTATCCACTTCTGATCAGCATCCCGACACTTGTTTTTATTCTGGGCCTGGCCTTCCTTTTTATGGCGTTAATCGGAAATCAGGCGGTAACATTCGTCGTGCTTCTGGGATATATCGCTACCACTATATTTTTCCTGGGCCACAAAATGCACCATCTTTTTGATTACATGGCCTTCTATGTGCCTATGATGCGGTCCGATTTTGTGGGGATTGGGAATATCGAGGAAATCATTCTGCAGCGGGGCATCTATTTCATCCTGGGTATAGGCGGGATTTTTGCCACCATAGCATTGCTGAAGAGACTGCCCCAAAGTCTGACAATGCATAATCTTTCCAAGGTAATAGCAGTAATCTGCCTGGCAGCGGGGATCATCATGGGCGGAATATTTATTTTGGGTGGTGAAAAATATCACTCAGAAAGGGAAACACTGATCGATCTGAACAATAAGAATATTGATGTGACCAGACCCTCACCACTGGACTACACAATCCACCTTTCTCATAAGGGAGATAACATTGCAGTGGAAGTCAGCCTTGTGCTGGAAAATCGCAATGATGAACCCCTTTCCACCTATATTTTCAATCTTAATCCCGGACTTGCCATTAAAGAAATCACCATGGGTAACAAACCGGTACAGTTCGAGAGAGACAAGCATCTCATCATGATCCATCCGGACCAGCCCCTCAAACCAGGGGAAAGGGATTCCCTTATGTTCAAATATGCGGGTACTATTGATGAAGATTTTTGCTTCCTCGATACTCCCAAGGAAATGGAAGAGAAACCCTACCGTATCTGGATGTACAATATTGATAAGCGGCATGCTTTTATCACTCCTTCTTTTGTGCTGCTCACTCCTGAAACCGGCTGGTATCCCCGTCCGGGCGTCACCTATAGCTCCCAGCATCCGCAGCGGTACATCCGTGATTTTTCCAGCTACTCCCTCACGGTTTCCACTCAGCAGGGAATGGTGCCCGTTTCTCAAGGTGAGAGAATCGAGTCAGGATCAAATATCACTTTCAAATCAAACCAGCCGCTGCCTCAGATATCCCTGAGCATCGGCCGCTATAATGAAGCATCACTGTCAGTGGATTCTTTGGAATATTCAGTCTATACGTTAAAAGGACACAATTATTACAAGCCCTACTTCGATGCTATCGCAGACACATTGCCGGCGGTTCTGAAAGAGCTTACTCAGGATTTTGAGAATAAGATTGAACTCGTATATCCATATAAACGTTTTTCCATCGTCGAGGTGCCGATTCAGTTTATCTCATACTCCCGCGTCTGGACAACCGCGGGGGAAACAGTCCAGCCTCAGATTGTCTATCTCTCCGAAAACGGAGTGGGAGTGAACGGCGCCGATTTCAAAGGATTCCAGCGCGGGATGGAGCGCTGGTCCAGAAGAAGCAATCAGGTGACGACTCCGGCTGAGAACCAAACCAAAATGTTTCAAAGGTTCGTTACTTCCACCTTCCTGGAAGCTCAAGGGGGCATGTTTTTCAGGCGGGGAGGAGATGATGAGCAGCCATCTTTGAGCAATTCCTATATCATCTATCCTAATTTTTATACCTATGTAAATTATATCAAGTCGGATAAATGGCCGCTTCTCAATGCGGCAATGGAATCGTATATCGCCGGCCGTATGGAAGATCCAATGCAACAGATGCGCCGCACTTTCACGGGACTTACCGATGAGGAAAAGGTGAATCTGGCCCTGGCAGGGAAAAGCATGAAAGAAATCCTGCAGGATGAAGATTACCGGGATCTTTGGGCAGTATTAATAAAAGCCAAAGGCAATTACCTGTTTACCAGGCTTCTCTCTTCCATGGGTAAAGATGAGTTTAAGCGCTTTCTGGATGGATTGCTGCAGGATTATAAATATAAGACGATCACGGAAGATGATCTGCTGCAGCGGCTCACTGCAGAGCGGATAAAAGGATTCAGTGATGAAATCCTTCAGTGGGAAGAAGGAAAACAACTGCCAGGATTCCTCTTCAGCGGTCTGGAGGGCTACTCTGTGCTTGATGGCCGCCGCACCCGGTATCAGGTTGTCTTCACGGTAACCAATCCCGAGCCGGTGGATGGAATCCTGAAGGTGCAATTCCGGTTGGGTGGCCGGGGCATGGGACCCGGAAGAGGAGGACCGATGGGCGGCGGCGATGAACAACCGGAACGGGTAATCTACTTGATAGCAGGTCAGACGAAGCAAATCGGTGTTGTGCTTGATGCTCAGCCCCGGGTGATGACTATAAATACCATGATTTCCCGCAATCTTCCCATGGTGGAAACGAAAATGTTCGAGGAGTTCAAACTTAAGGATAAAGTGGACATCTTCGACGGAGAAAAAGTACTGGATAAGGCTCCGCCGTTGACTGAAGAAGGAGTCATCATCGTTGATAATGAGGACAGCGGCTTTTCCATTCCTCGTGAAAAAGAGACAAGCCCGTTGCGCCGGCTTCTTAAACTCAACAATAAAACGGAAGAAGAATACAGCGGTATCAGTTTCTGGCGTCCGCCGACAAACTGGACTGCGACGACTAATTCCAGTTTTTACGGCAATTTTGTGAAATCCGCTTACTACATCCGGGTGGGTGACGGCAGCAAAAAGGTCACCTGGAAGGCAGCGATTTCAAAGCAGGGATACTATGATATCTACTGTTACTATGCCAATATGCGTATAGGGTTCCGCCGGGGAAAAGATTCGGGCGGAGATAGAGGACAGTATCACTATATAATAAAGAACGCTGACGGTGAAGAAGAGGCCCTGCTGGAAAAACAGACAGCCGAAGAGGGCTGGAATTTCCTGGGCACCTATTTTCTCGAATCCGACACAGCCCAGGTAGTCCTCACCAATGAATCCGAGGGAGGACGCAGAGATTTACTCTTTGCGGATGCCATCAAGTGGGTGAAACATGAATAATATAAGGACAAAAAAGATGAAAGCCGGTAGATTTGCACGATTGATTTCTGTGTCTATCCTGTTGCTCTGGTCAACGGCAGGCGCCCAGACAGTACTGACGCTGGACGGCGCATTGAAAATAGCCATGGATAACAGTCCCGACATTAAAAGTCTGCAGTACAATATCGAACGGAGCAGGCAGATGCTGGCGGCTCAGAAGGCAGCCCTCAAGTCCCATTTCAGTCTCTCAATTACGCCCATAGCCTATAACCAGGACCGGGCATTTAATGATTTTTTCTCTACCTGGAACACCAATCAAAAGACCCAGTCCTATGGCACCCTCACCATCTCACAGCCGATTCTCTGGACTGATGGCACGTTGAGTGTTATAAACCGTTTCGGCTGGCAAGACTCCTACAGTGAATATCAGGATGTAAGGGATCGCTCCTTCAGCAATAATCTCTACCTCAGCATCCAGCAGCCGATATTCACTTATAACCGCACCAAGCTGAGTCTGCGGAACCTGGAGCTCGATCTTGAGAACACGGCGTTGACCTTCGCTATTCAGAAACTGGCGCTTGAAAAAAACGTTACGCAGGCCTTCTACAATGTTTACCAGAATGATTTGAGCCTGAACGTGGCGCAGGAGGAGTACGAGAACCAGAAGGAGAGTTATCAGATCATCAAGAACAAGGTGGAAGCCGGTATATCTGCAGAGGAGGAACTATATCAAGCGGAACTTAACCTGGCTACCAGTGAATCAAACATGTACAATCAGCAGGTTCAGCTGGAAAATGCCAAGGATCAGTTCAAGATTCTTGTCGGGATCTCTTTGTATGATGATATTAAAGTGACAGCAGATATCTCGCATGAGCCTGTAAGTATTGATTTGACCAAGGCAATCGAACACGGGCTGAAATACCGCATGGAGCTGCGTCAGCGGCAGATTAATATAACCACGTCCCAGTTTGATCTCATCCAAACCCAGGCCCAGAACGAGTTCAAGGGAAACATTAATCTATCATACGGTATCTTCGGAACCGATGAGCGATTCCGTGATCTCTACCAGGTTCCCACTAAGAATCAGAATTTCTCATTATCTTTCAGTGTTCCTCTCTTCGATTGGGGTGAGAAGAAGGCCAGAATTAAAGCCTCTGAGGCAACCATAAATCAGAGGGAGCTTTCTCTTGATACTGAAAAGAACGATATTATTTTTTCAATCCGGCAGGTCTACCGTAATCTGCAGAACCTGAATAACCAGGTGGATATCGCCCGCCAAAACGAACGCAACGCCCAGCTCACCTATGATATTAATCTGGAACGGTACAAGAACGGCGACCTTACCAGTATGGATCTAAGCCTTTTTCAGAACCAGCTTTCACAGAAGAAGAACAGCCTGGTAAGTGCTCTGATCAATTATAAGATGGAGTTACTCAATATAAAAATCCAGGCCCTGTACGATTTTCAGAAAGACCAGTCCGTCGTGCCGGAACTGGAATATTAAATACACGAATTGATTTCATTCAGATAGAAGGAGAACACAGTGAAGACACGTTACATGTTGCTGCTTTTTACCGCTTTACTCATTGCCGGCTGCGGCAACCGCATGGATAATACGGCCAGCGATATCGCCGTACCCGTGTCGGTGATGGAGGTCAAGGCGGGATCAATTGAGGAGTATCTTACTACTACCGGAACAGTAGATGCCGTCAAGGATGTGGAAATCATGTCCGAGACGTCAGGCTACTATAAACTTTCAGT
>CAZUMH010000035.1:0-29916 GCA_964621645.1 uncultured bacterium | reverse complement strand
CACACAAAGAAAAATTATCAAGGAAGATCAGGAAGTTTTTAAACACCAAATGGCCCAACGGGTTCGCGATTCTTATTGTAGAGGATCAAAAAAATGATCGTTTTCCCCTTCGGGAATACCTTGAGAATAAGGGTAACGAGGTTTTCCTGGCCCGGGAATTTCAAGAGGCGATTCAATTGATCAACGAGTTTTGTCCAGATGTAATGATTATGGATGCTCAGATTTCAGGGTTTGGAGATCCAAAAACAATCGCAAAATTAAGACAGCAGGAATTATGGGATACTGTTCAAATATTGATTCTGAACGGACTTGATCTGCCGGGTGACCGAGAGCGCTGGCTGAAGAGTGGGGCTAACGGGTATTTTACCAAACCCGTGGCACCGGAAAATTTATACCATCACATTATTACAATTAAAAAAGAGTGAAAAGGAAATGGAGAAGGAAAGACGGCCCAAAATACTCATCGTAGACGATGAAGATAGCGCCCGCAGCACCCTGGAAGCGCTTCTCTATAGTGTTGATTATAAACTGCGGTTCGCCAAGAATGCAGCTGAGGCCTTGGATGCGCTTAAAAAGGATGATATTGATTTGATCCTTTTGGATGTCATGATGCCGGTCATGGACGGACTGGAAGCCTGTCGAGTCATCAAATCCAATAACTCTTGGTGCCATATCCCCATTATTCTGGTTACGGCTTTGCAAGATAAGGAAGATTTAAAAAGGGGACTTGGAGCCGGAGCGGATGATTTTATCTCCAAACCGGTAAACGGGGTGGAATTGCGGGCGAGGGTGCGATCCATGTTACGGATCAAAACCCAGTATGACAGATTGCAGGGAATGCTCGATTTAAGAGAAGATTTGGCCAATATGATTGTCCATGATATGCGCAATCCACTGACAACTATTCAGGGATATGTCGAACTAATGCAGGGTTCCGTACCCAAAGAGCAGAAGAAGGACGTGGAAATAATCATTTCCGAAACTCACCGGCTTAATAATTATCTTTCAGATTTGCTCTACCTGGCAAAAATGGAATCGGAAAAGTTAATCGTGCGCCTAAGTAAGCTTGATATCTCCTTAATTATCGATATAGTGATCGATACCCACCGGATATTGGCCTCAGCACAGAACATCACCATAACGAAGGCGGTTTCGAAGGGTGAACTTTTTTGGCAGGCTGATAAAAATTTGATACAAAAATGTCTGGATAACCTGGTGGGCAATGCAATAAAATACGGGGAGAGAAATACGGAAGTGCTTATCAGAGCTAATCTTTTATCGGTGAAAGAAGGACAGCCGTCTATTCTGCGGCTTGAGGTAGCAGATAAAGGCCCGGGAATCCCGCCTGAGTACCGGGAGAGCATCTTCGATAAATACAAGATTTTGCAGACCAAGAAGGAGGGTGTCAGGCAAATAGGTCTGGGACTGGCTTTTTGCAAGCTGGCGGTTGAAGCGCATGGCGGCAGAATATGGGTTGAACCGAACTACCCGAATGGTTCGATCTTCATTTTTGAATTATAGGAGACGAGATGAAGGAATCAATTTGGAGGTTTGGTACAGCGGCAGGTATCATTATTGTCAGCCTGATATCGGGATGCGCCACTACCCGTTTCGGTGAAGGTAAACAGGCCATGGAAAGAGGAGACTATGATGAGGCGACCCGATTTTTTATAGAGTCTATTAAAGGAAACGAACAGACCACAGAGGCTCTGAGGGAACTTGGGATCGTTCTTCTGGAGCAAGGGAAGAAAGAAACAGCAGAAAGAGTGCTCACCCGGGCTTTCCAGCGTGATTCCACGGATGCCCGTACCATCCTTTTTCTGGGACTGGCGGCGGAGGATAACGGGCATCAGGATCGGGCCATCGCTGTCTACCGCCGTTACCTGAAGATCGGACAACTGAGGAGCCTGCGGGCTGATATCGAGGCGCGGCTGGATAATCTCTTGCATGAGAGACTGGCCCGGCAGGCCAGGGAGATCCTGGCCCAGGAATCCATGCTGAACTCTTCCTCTCAATCCGATTCCACTCTGGCGGTTCTCTATTTCGTGAATGCCGGCAAGAAATCGGGGCTTAACCCATTGGAAAAGGGTTTAACGGACATGCTGATCACCGATTTGTCAAAAGTTCGAAATTTGCAGGTGGTGGAACGGGTGCGGATGCAGAAACTTATGGAAGAAATGAAACTGGAGCCGGCCGGTATGGCTTCGGCGAATGTGCCGCTTCGTTTCGGGCGTCTTTTAGGTGCCGCCCGGGTAATTCAGGGAGCATTCATCGATCTGACGGATATGCAGCTGCGCATCAGTGCGGGGCTGGTCCCCGTGAAAGCACAAGGGAATATGCAGACCAGCCAGGTGAACGGAAGTATCGACAATCTATTCGTGATGGAAAAGGATCTGGTGTTCTCGCTCATCGATGAGATGGGGATCCGTCTTTCCCAGGAGGAGCGGGATGAGATCGCCCGCATTCCCACCGAAAACATTATGGCTTTTATGGCCTACTGCCGCGGACTGGACGCCGAGGACAGAGGTCAGTTTCAGGAAGCGGCGAATTACTACTCCCAGGCAGTAAAGCTGGATCCCTCATTTACCACAGCTCAAAAGCCGCTTCAGCGTACCAGCAGTCTGGCGGGAGGGCAATCGAAGGTGATGGCTCTGGCCGTACGGTCACGTCCTCAGTCATCGGAGAGAGGTCAGCGCTCCTTCTATGCCCGGCAGGCTCATCTAAAGCATATCGGTGATTTGCTTAATAAAAGATTCCTGCCCGGGCTGGACACCCGTAAGGCGACAAAAGACGAGAATCAGACCGATTTCGGCGATACCGACCGGGTGCAACTGGAAGTGAGGGTCACCTTGCCGGTCCAGCAGCCCTGAGGAGACAGGACTATGAAAAGATCAATTTTCTTGTTTATTCTTATCATGATACTGCCATCCCCGGGAAGCCGGGCCCAGGATTATCCCTACCGGCTGCAATCCCCCCTGGCCGGACACATCGGGTGTTCCTTTACCTCCTGGTGGGCCGGGGGCGATCGCATTACAGAAATAGCCTGCCCTTTCTCGGTCATCTATCCGGTCAGTTCCAGGCTGCAGCTCTATACTGTGAGTGGTCCGGCCTTTACCAATCTACGGGCGGGACAGACATATACCCTGGCCGGAATGTCGGATATCAAGCTGGGAGGGCATTTCCTCTTCGCCGGGGATGCCTGGCTGTTGACCTTCGGGCTCAATCTGCCGGCCGGGCGCAGCCGTCTTACACCGGACGAATATACGGTGGCCACTGTAGCCTGCCGATCGGCCTTTGGATTGCGCGTTCCCAGTTACGGGGAAGGCTTGGATGTTCAAGCCGGTCTCAGCAATGCCTATGAGGTGGGTGCATTTCGTTTGGGCTGGGGACTTAGTTATCTGTTTAAAGGATCTTTTGCCCCTTTTACCACGGCGGAAACACGTTACAATCCCGGTGATGAGGTGACCATCACCCTGGCTGTCAATCGGGGTGGATTCTTCTTTGATCTGGTCTACACACTGTTTTTCACCGATACCTGGGGAGGCAATGATGTGCTCAGGGCCGGACCCAGCCTGTTGGCGCAGAGCATGTTTTCTTTGAACACCGGAGACTGGCAGCTGGTCTTTTTCCTGCGGGATCAGCTGAGGGCCCGGAACAAAATCGTTCAGGGGGGACTTCTTGAAACCGAGCGGAAAAACCGCAACGGCAATGAGCTGGATCTGCAGGCGGCGGGATGGCGTGACCTCGAGCGGGGAGCCCGGCTCAAGACATTCCTCTATATAAAATTTTATTCCAATAACGATTTCGGAAACGGCGGTCTTTTTCAAGCCGGACCGGGTATTGGGCTGGAATGGCCCCTTTCAGAACCGGTCAGTTTCAGCGGCGAGTTGAAAGCCGGCTTGGGGAGTTACCAGGCTCCCAGCGGCAGGGTGAGTCTGTCCGGTCTGAGCGGCTATGGTGGCATAATAATCCGCCTCTGAGGCGATAGTACGAGACAGACAAGGAGAGCAAATCCATGAAAAGAATACATCCCATTGCTATCTTTCTTATCCTTCTTTTGATATTGGGAGGATGCGCCGGTTTCATCACCGGGCCGGATGAGTCACCGCGGTTCATCCTCAAAGTCGCTTTTAATGATAACCCAAGCACTTTGGCAAAGGCGACCCTTATCGACCTGGCCTGGGTCATGGTGGTTGATTTGAATGACAAATTCGAGAGCCTGACTTCTTTTGAACAAAGTCAGGACGTTTCGGATTTTTACAACGCGGTGTACGCCGTTGCCCAGGACACCAACAGCCTGATTTATACCAGAGAAGGCTGGAAGCAGTTTCTCGGGTCACGGGATCTGCCGGTAATTTCGGACCAGACCCTGGAGATGGATTCCACTTCGGCCTATGGCACGGTGAGCGGCACACTGGGGCTCAACTGGATTCTTATCGCATTCGAGCAGAGGGGTGTGATACAGTATATCGGCGCAAAAGCCGTCAATGCTCAGGAAGGCGCAGTGGATACGGTTAAAATCGACGTGTCATACTTGGGTGAGGGGTAACAGGCTTTTCCGAAATCGAACGATGCGTAAATTTTAAAGATGTACAGGTGAAATATTCCCGTCCGAACCTTATTTTAAGGACTGGAATATATTTTTATTTCAGGTCACGGGATTTAGTCCCTTTTCATCCTCCTGAAATCTTCACATTTAATCCTCTCTTGGAGAGCCAGTCTTTAATCGCGGTGCGGTGGTCGCCCTGAATTAAAATGTCTCCCTCCTGAATGCTACCTCCCGTACCAAGAGCCTGTTTTATCTGCCGGGCCATTTCTTTCAGATCCTCCCGGCTGCCTCCAATCCCGGTGATTATGGTGACGACTTTGCCTTTACGGCCCTTCACTTCCCGGTACAGATGGATGACATCGTCAGTATGATACCGAACCGCTTCATTCCGGCATAGACATCTCGCCAGCGCCAGACCGCATTCCGGACAGAGACGGCCCCTGTCCGTGGAATAGACGGGGCGGTTGTTTTCCGATCCGGTTGCGGAGTGATTCATCCCGCAGTCCTCTTTCTATTCAAAAGACGGTGACCGAGAAATGAGACGAGATAGAGTATACCGCAGAGCGGCAGGAAGGGAAAAACCCAGCCGCCGGGAAATTCACCTTCCAGAAGAGCGAATCCCAGGAATCCGGCCAGGACGAGACCACCACCCGCACCCTCCCGCGTCAGGCCCAGAATCAGTCCCGCGAGCATCAGGGCCAGGCAGAAAAACATCCCTATCCCCTGATTGGATAGTTCCGAAGGCCGGGGCAGATCCTCGCCAATAATAAGCAGAACGATCAGCAGGATGAGAAAGGCACCAAGAATCCGTGCGATCCAGCGGATGATGAGAAGGATTTTCATGCGGCTCATTTCATATCCAGATAACAAGTGATCAGAGGCCCTGCTTGTTGTTGGTATACTTGGTGATGAGCAGATCGCGCAGCTCATGGTACATCGTCACCGTTTTCTCCATACAGGAGTTGGTGTAATCCGTAAGGAAATCCCGGGCCTTTTCCGGGTCCTCCTTTAAAAGGCTGACGGCCTGCGAGTCAATCCGGGCCTGTTCCGTGAAGAAGCTCTCTTCCAGAGGGCCGCGCCGGGCTCGCAGATCCTTGACCGCCTCCTGCCACTTCAGGTAGAGCAGATTATCCACGAAATCAATCGCCCAGCGGGCCGAGGTCTCGCTGTAACAGCCGGGATCGTATTCCTTGTAGCTGGGATGGATTTCCTCCACCCCGGCGTAGATGGGCACATACGTGCTGACATACTGATTGTCCAGATAGAACCAGTAGACGCCGCCCACGGCATCCGGGAGCCAAGAGCGCAGCTGAGCCACCATGCCGTAGCCGCCGCGGGAGACCATGCGCCGGTAGGGAATGTCCAGGAGCTCCCGCATATCCCGGGTGGGGAAGGGAGTGGCCAGGGGGCTTTTCTTCATCCGGCCTTCCCGGTCTGGAACGTACCAGTCATAGTCGGCGGTCATGTCGTAAATTGTTCCTTCATAGACCGACCGCTGGAAGGCGATGACGTCCCGTACCGAGAGTTTGAGTTCCGGTTTCACCGAAAATGGATAGATTGCGAGATCCTCTACATACTGATGATAATTGTCGTAACCGCGGTAGGGATTGGAAAGATCTCTGGTGGGCCATTTCTTGAGATGAGGCGCAAAAGTGGAGAAGAAGAGCCAGAAGCGGGAAGTGGCCCATTCCCGCGGTATGGGAGAGTAGGCCTTCTGCCAGATGAAGGGCTCTCCACTCTTGGGGTTCCACCAGCCGTGTTCGATGGCCACCTTTTGATAATTCGAGGACGCCATGAACCAGTCGGGCCGGGAAAGGTCGATTCCCTTGATCACCGACCAGTTGGGAATAATACAGATGTGGTCATCAGGAACCCGCTGGGCGGCCCAGATAGCACCGGGCTTTCCGCTTTTCGGATCCCAGTCCGGGCCCACGGCAAAGACCTCCAGCACCCAGGCCTCTTTGGTGTCGGCGATTGAAAGGGCTTCAGATTCCGGGCCGCAGGAGGGCAGGAATCCGTATGTCTCCATGAGAGATCCGATGAGACGAACAGCCTGGCGGGCTGTGGTGCATCGCTGCAGAGCGAAGATCTGGGCCTGTTCGATGGTCATAATCTGTTTGCCGTTGTCACGATTCACCTTGAGCTCATCCCGCTGGCTCAGGGTTGATTCGCCGATAGCCAGCTGATGTTCGTTCATGTGCGAATACGCCGAGTGGAAATAGGTGTAGGTGCGCCGTACCTGGGGGATGTAGCCGAGAACTTCTCCGTACTGATTAAGCGGTTTATCCACCTCCTGAATACCATAGTATACTGGTGCTTTGGCTCCCTTCTCGAATGTTTTTCCTTTGACAACCCGCACCCGGCAATCAGGTCCGCAGCCGGTATGGGAGGTTATGACTGAGCCATCCAGAGAGGCCAGCCGACCCACGATGATGTCGGTGCAGGCATCATCCGCCTGCTCGCTGCCGGGGGGATTGGTTTGAGCCGGGGCGGCGGCACTTATCCACATGAAGGCAGAAAAAGCAAGCAGGCAGGTCAGAAGAAGGCGGGATTTCCGCATGGTATCCTCCTTGAAATTAAAGACGGGAAAGTCAAAGTTAGTGTACGATTTTCACGGGTAAGATGCAAGGGTAAAGTCCGCGGCAGCGTCCGTCCTCGTCAATCGACGTACTCTTTTCATCCGCTAAAATCCCGCTTTCATCCATCTATTTTCCTCTTTTATCATCACTCAGTTGGAGTCCCTTTGACAATACATTATCTTGTTGACGCCATCAAACAGGTTTCTGTAGATCAAGAAAAAAGGAGAATGAAATGAAAAAGATGTTTTTCGGCAGTACTTTTACCTTGCTGGTTTTAATCCTGAGCAGTACCTTTCTTTATGCTCAGGATGAGGATTGGAAGACACGACTTAAGAATGATCCAAACAACGTGGACGTGCTCCTGGAAGCCGGCGGGCACTACTATGAGCAGGCCGCTCAGGGAAACGATCCGGAGGCGCTGGACAAGGCCGATAAATGTTTCAGCACGGTGCTGGAGCAGCAGCCCCGTAATGGTCTGGCTATGGTGCAGCTGGGAGCGGTGTACAGCCTGCGGGCCCGGGACGCGAATGATCCCATGGATAAGATGGAGTTTATGGAGCTTTCTCTGGGCAAGATGGACAAGGCCGCACAGCTCAATCCGGATGACGCCCGGGTACTTTTAACGAGAGGAGTCATCGATGTTTACCTGCCGGAGATGTTTCAGCGGCTCCCTCTGGCTGTGGCGGATTTCAGTCATATTGAGGAGCTCGCCGGTAAAGGTGATATCGGATTTAGTGGAGAAGAATGGCAGACATTTTACTTCCACTACGGATTAGCGCTGAAGAACTTGGGCAAGGCATCCAAGGCGGAAGACCTGTTTGCCAGGACCGCAGCGCTTAACCCTGAATCGACATTGGGGCGGCAGGCGGCCGAACTTATCAACGGGGATAAAAAATGACAAAAGAGATACTTATACGCGCTGAGGGAATCAATAAAGACTATTTTCTGGGTCGGGTCCGCATCCCGGCCCTGAAGAATATTTCCATTAGCGTGTCTGTCGCTGACTTTCTGGTCATCGCCGGCAGTTCGGGCAGCGGCAAGACCACCCTCCTCAACATCATGGGACTCATAGACACGCCTACTTCAGGAAGTCTTTTCTTCCGGGAAGAACCCGTGGCGGCGCGCCGGATAAACAGTCTGTACCAGCAGCGGCGCGATCGTATCGGTTTTATCTTTCAGACATTCAACCTGATTCCGGTGATGAATGTATATGAGAATGTGGAGTATCCCCTGATCCTCCAATCCACACCCCGGCAGGAGCGCAGGGAGCGTGTTGGAAAGGCTCTGGAACAGGTGGGGCTGCTTGATCGACGGAAGCACAAGCCCAGGGAACTGTCCGGCGGACAGCGGCAGCGGGTATCGATCGCCCGGGCGGTGGTGAAGCGGCCTGATATCGTTTTGGCTGATGAACCCACCGCCAACCTCGATTCCACCACAGGTCTGGATATTCTCGAACTCATGGAGAAACTGAACCGGGAGGATGGGATCACCTTCGTGTTTTCCTCGCATGACCCGATGATTATTGGCAAGGGGAGAAGGGTGGTCCATCTGCGGGACGGAGAGATCGAATCGTCCACCGAGGCGAAAGGAGGCCGGGCATGACGTTCATAAAACTCGGTTTCCGCAGCCTCTTCCGGCAGAAACGGCGCACCCTGATCACCCTGATCGTCATCACCTTCGGGATCGGTTCCCTGCTTCTGACCATGGGACATACCGCATTCATTGACTGGGGTCTGCGGGAGAGCACCATTCACTCTGAAACCGGACATCTGCAGATTTTCAACAAGGATTATTTTGACAAAGAAGAAGATACCATCCTCCAGTACGGCCTGGATGATTTCGAGGAGATCCGGGAAGGATTAAACCAAATGCTGGATGTTCACCTGGTCCTGGCCAGGATCGAACTGATGGGATTGATTTCCAACGGGGACAAGTCGGTGGCCTTTGTCGGTGAGGCCGTGGAACCAGAGAAGGAAAAAACCCTGCGTACCCTCTTCCGGGGAACGGGAGCGGATTTCGATTCCCTCATCGCCGCCCAGCATGAAACGGACGGTGTGGCCCTGGGGCAGGGACTGGCAAAATCCCTAAACGCCAAAGTGGGAGACTGGCTCACCTTGATGACCAGCACAACCGACGGCGCCCTGAACGCCGTGGACGTGCAGGTGGTGGATATTTTCACGTCCGGTATGAGCGAATACGACAAGCGGGCCGTGCGGCTCTGTCTCTCCACGGCTCAAATGCTGCTGAACACAAAAAAGGTGAACAAGCTGGTGGTAACCCTGGATCAGACGGAAAAAACGGACCGGGTTTACCGGGAAATCAACGATTGGGCCAAGGAAAAGGGATATCCGATAGTAATAAAAAAATGGGACGAGCTGGCGGCCTATTATCACCAGGTGCTCCGTTTTTTCAATCAGATCGTCGGATTCATCTCACTGGTTCTTTTCATTATCGTGTTCTTCAGCACTTCCAATACGGTGGTGATGTCCATCGTGGAGCGCACCCGGGAGATCGGTACCCTGCTTTCGGTGGGGACCTCCCGGCTGCAGACGGTGATTATGTTCACGGCGGAAGGATTGTTTATCGGGATCATCGGCGGCGTTCTGGCGGTTGGATTCGCGCTTCTGGCCGGCTGGGTCATCAACAGCGCCGGGCTGATGATGCCGCCCCCGCCCGGAGCGACGGAAGGGTATGAGCTCCTCATCCGTAATCAGATGTCCACCTTTGTGCAGATATTCCTGGTAACCGTGGTAGTGACCACTCTTTCTTCCATTTTTCCGGCATTCCGGGTGACCCGGCTCAAGATCGTGGATGCCCTGGGGCATATTTAATCAAGGTTTTGTGAGGAGGATATGATGCGCCGATTTCTTACCGTTCCATTACTGATGATCCTGCTGGCCTGTCAAAATCTGGCGGCCCAGGATGCACTAGACAGGATCGACGCCTACCGGGTGCCCTACCAGGAGTTCTATCTGGAACTGATGATAAAGACTTTTCAGAATGACAAGCTGGACGAATCGGCACTCTTCCACGTCTACATCAGGGGCGACGAGCAGAATCTGGTGCTGGAAAAAGAGGGGCGCAACCGCGATATGAAGATTCTCTACAACGAGGAGAAGATGTGGGTGCAGCTTCCTTCAGCCCGCAGGCCCATCCGCATCACGCCCATTCAGCGCTTAATGGGACAGGCCTCCAACGGAGATGTCGCCCGGGTAAGCTATAAAAATGATTACCAGGCTGTGAAAATCGGTGAGGAGAAGATAGACGGAATACCATGTGACAAGCTGCAGCTTGAGGCCCAGAAGGCGTCGGCCACCTATCAGAAGATCATCCTCTACGTCAGGAAAGAGGACTATCAGCCCCGCAAGGCCGAATTCTATCTGCTCTCCGGCAAACATTACAAGACCGCTTTTTATGATGCCTATCAGAATGTAAACGGTCACCCGATTTTGTCCCGCATGACCATAGTAGATGAGATCCGCCCGGGACAGAAAACCACTTTCGAGTATCTGGATATCCGGGAAAAATCCATCCCGATAAAATATTTCAACAAGAATTACCTGATCCATGTGAGAGATCTCTGATGCGACGAGCTTTTCCGGTCCTTTTAATGGAAACCCTTCTGATTCTGCTTCCGGTTTTACGGCTTGGTGCCCTTGAGGTGAAGACGTACGGGTTTCACCGCGTTCTTTGGAACCGCTACCGGGCGAGTGTGTTCAACCCGCAATCGGCGGGGACCGACTATCTTGAATTCAACAAGGGCCTAAACTGTTATCTGACCCAGTACGCCGAGATGGATCAATCCCTGGGATTTCTGCGTTTGCGGGCCGATCTGGCGGGCCGGGTAACCCGGGAAGAAACATGGGACGCGACCCTCCGTTTTCCTCAGCTCTATTTGACGCTTGACACCGGCAACTGGGTGGTGCTGGCCGGACGCTCCATTCAGCGCTGGGGCACCGGATTCAGTTATAATCCCACCGATGTGATCGGGCCGACCCGGGAGCTGAGCGATCCTGATAATTCCGAGAGAAGGGCCGTGGGCAAGGACATCCTCATGGCTGAATATTTCGGCCGGAGCTTTTCGGCCGCAGTCTGTCTCCTGGGGAAATTATCCTGGGAAGATAAACTGCAGTTTGAGAAGAAAAGGCTGGCGGCCCGCCTTTACGGCAATATCGCTGGAGCAGACCTGTCCTTAATCACTCTGTTCGAGGACGGGCATACACCGTTCTGGGGCCTGAATTTCGCGTACGTCCTGGGAGACCGCCTGGAGATTCACGGCGAGGCCGGATGGCGCTCCGGCAGCGAGCGGCCGCGCCATCTGGCCTTGGAACAGGGTAATGTTCTCTTCATCCAGTCGCCTTATGAGACCTCTTTCCGTAATGAGAAGCGTCCCTTCGGCGATTATCTGGTCGGCTTCCAGTATACCTTCCCGTCGGACCTCTTCTGGGTGTTCGAGTACTACCACCGGGACGACGGATACACCAGAGAAGAGTGGCAACGGCTCACCGAATACGCCCGTTTCCTGGATCAGGAGAGGCAGGCCGGGTTTTCTGAGGCGGCCCTGGGAAATCTGCTCTGGTGTTTTCAGCTTTTTTCGGCCCAGGGGGCCATGCGCGATTATTTCATGTCGCACCTGCAGTATCCCCTCTCCAGCAGGCTTGACCTGCAGGCAACGGTACTTTTAAACGGACAGGACTGGAGCTCGGTATTTATTCCCGAGGTCAGTTTCAGAACGGGAAATTCCTTGTCTATCTACCTGAGAAGTTTTATCTTTGAAGGGAGAGCCGATTCCGAGTACGGCAGTTTCTTCCAGTCCGGCACCATCGAGGGAGGAATTCGCATCCGATGAGCAGACATCCGAAAGATCCCCGATTCATCCTCAATATGATCATTTTCGTGATCGCCCTGAGCCTGGTAGTGACCTTTATCAACTGGATCATCAACGGCGTCATATTTATGAGCGCACTCTACTACTCATTCGTCTATACAGCCTGCTGTTCCTTCTTTTGTGCCAGTTTAATATCTGTCTTCTATGATCGAATTGCCAGGCTGCCCAAGGTGCTCTTTATCCTCGCTTTTCTCGTTCTGGTGGTGGCCGGTGTCCTGGCGGGAATCCTCCTGGCCACTTTTATCCTGGAGAGACGCATCTATATCGAACTTTCCACGCTCTATATTTCCCTGCTTTTCGGGGTGGTGGCCAGTACGGTAATGACCATCAATACGGTTCTTAAATACAACCTACAGGAGAAAGCGGTAAAACTGCGGCAGGCCGAGACGGAAAACGAGCACCTGAAACGGCTGGAATCGGAGGCGAGGCTGGCCGGCCTGCAGGCCAAGCTCAATCCCCACTTTCTCTTCAACACCTTGAATTCCCTGGCCGCTCTCGTGTATCTGGATCAGGAAAAAGCCGAGAAAAGCATTGTCCGGCTTTCCAACGTCTACCGCCGCATCCTCTCCATCTCACAGCAGACCTTTGTTTCACTGCGGGAAGAAATCGGCGTCATCAAAGACTATCTGGAACTGGAAAAACTGCGGTTCCAGTCCCAGCTTGAATATGAAATTATCATCCCTGAAGAATTGCAGGAAATTCCCATTCCCGGATTATTACTGGAGCCGCTGGTGGGCAATGTCATTAAGCACGTCCTGGACCGGCGGCAGGGCACTGTCAGGATAGTGGTAAGCGTTACAAAGCTGGAAGAATACCTTTCAATCATGGTCAGTGACAATGGTCCAGGATTTGATCCCGGGAGAATGGAGCCGGGATACGGCCTGAGCAGCCTGCAGGAAAGGCTGCAGCTTCTCTACGGAGAGCGATATCTTTTCAGCATCGATTCAGCCCCTGGAAGAGGAACCACGGTGAAGATTGGAATACCGCTTAATGAGGTGAAGTAGGTGTCCGGCACGACCCAACAAGGTACTATCAGGGCTTTGCTGGTGGATGACGAACGGCTGGCCCGGATGAGGCTGGAGAGGCTGCTTACATCCTATCCAGGCGTAGAGGTGGCGGGGATGGCAGAGAACGGACGCCAGGCCCTTGATCTCATCAAGGAAGAAAACCCGGATGTCATTTTTTTGGATATCCGCATGCCGGTTCTGGGCGGATTCGAACTTCTGGAAAAGCTTAAAGACCCGCCCTATATCATCTTTACCACCGCGTATGATGAGTACGCTCTGCAGGCGTTCCGGGAGAACACAGTCGATTACCTGGTCAAGCCGATCTCAGAAGAAAGTCTGGATCGGGCCCTGGGGAAACTGGCGAGGATTTTCGAAAGGGGAGAGGCCCAGCAGGTCGAATTGCGGGGAATTCTCGAGGCGATCCGCCGCCGGGAGGAATACCTGCGGCGCTTCTCGGTGCGAGTGGGAGAAAAGATTATTATCATTCCGGAGGGAGATATTGTCTGCTTCCAGGCTGAAGAAAAGTATACGTTTTTACACACAGCTGATGCTTCCCATATTATCCCCTACACGCTCAGACAGCTGGAGGCACGGCTCGACCCGGAGAAATTCGTGCGGGTGCATCGGTCCTGCATTATCAACATAGAAGCCGTCAAGACGATCCGCAAGTGGTTCGGAGGCAGGTTGAAACTCACCCTTAACGGGGATATTGAGGCGGAAGTAAGCGCCCGCCATTTGGCCTCATTCAAGAAAATGATAAATCTGTAGTGAAATGTCGCATTTCTCTCCGGATGATTTTCTCATTCAGCCATTTTTTTCAAATCATCGATAATGCTTTTGTTTATTGCAAAATTTCCATCTGACCGCACGCAATATTCTTTTCCCGTCATCCCGTCGATATTATTGAAGGCATTTTCAAGTAAATACAGAAATGTCGTGATTCTCTAAAAATAAAAAAAAGATACAGTAGACAATCGTATATGAAGTGGTCTCCTTTCGCTGTTCCCAGGTGCCAAATTCTATTCCGGCTAGGTTGGCGGGATTGGAGAAATCTTGCGGTTACTCCTTGCATATTAACGATTTATTTAATATACTAAAACTATACGCCAACTATTCCGTGTTTTATATATACCTCCGCTTTAATCGAGACAAGGAAAGTTACAGCCAAATATACTTCCTTTATCTCATATTTACTCCACTCTCAGGGGCAGGAATGGATTGTCAAATATTTTTATCTATACAATACCATAAAAATATTATGGAGCATAATACCATGCGTGGCAAAATCTGGACAAACACCTGCCTTCTGGTGTTCCTGCTTTTTATGGTTGTACGGGCCCCGGCTCAGATCGGCAATAAACAGGTCCAGGTCGAAGCCAAGTTTATTGAGGTCACTATCGATAATGTAGATGTATTCGGCTTACGCTTTGATATCACGGGACAGACCGATCACCCGGTGAGCAAAGTAACATTGGATATGAAGTCGGGATGGGATAGCAACCCGGTTCCGTCGCTGTTGCCGGAAGGCTGGACCATGCTCTGCGATACATCAAAAAATTACACCTTCAGCGGACCCGAGACGCTGCTGCCGATTCGGATAGAATGGCTTGCCAAGGAACATCCCCCAGAATCATGCGATCTCTCCCTGGCCAATACGGCAGTCCAGTTCCAGCAGGCCGATATTCCGATAGGGCTGATGCATGTGCCGAACTTTCCCGGAATCCGGTTGAAAAAGCCCGCTTCGAAGCTTCTCATGCGTCCCTTCCTGGACTGGCAGCACCTATGTCTCACGATCCCGGATCTAGAGACCTCGGTTGAAACACATCGCAAGCAGGGAATGGCCTTCCCTGATTACCAGGTATCAGCCGAATCGTTCGATAATTTTTCCCGAGCCCGCTTTGGGGCCGATGCCCAGTTGAAGCTCACTGATAAGCTCAACCTCAACCTGGAAGGCAGTTACGCGTACGGATGCAGAAGAGAGTTTAATCAGGGCTGGACTTACACTCCCGACCCTCAATATAATGTCCGGGACAAGCTCGACTTCAGGTTCAAAACATTCAGCCTGGGAACCCACCTGGATTTCATGCCCTTAAGCGGCATTGACATACTTGACAAAACCACGTTTTACGGCGGATTCAATATAGACTTTCATAAAATGGATATCGATTACAGCCATGAACAGGCGTCACCCGGCTGGGTGACATCCGACAAAGGAATGCTTTCCGCTACCACAACAGGGTTTTCATTCAATGTTGGTCTTCGATACCCGATTCTTAAAGACGTGAAGTTGGGACTGGACCTGGGATACGGATTTGCAACGTTTAAACATCTCGACGGCACATTGAGAACCGAAACCGGGGAGCAATACGAGGGCGAGCTGAGCATGGAACCAATCGAGAACGGTGATTATCTCACTGTTCACCGCCTGGATGAACCCTATCCTGAAGGATATTATCCGGCAAAGCTCAACATGAACAGCTTCCTGACCAGCCTTACGTTGTCCTATGATATCCCGCTCTGGAACCCGGGTCACAAGGGGGATGAAGAGGGGGATCATCCCAGGGACACACCGCCGCCAAAAATATACGGAGAAGATATCAGCAACGAGGAACACCAATGGAACGCCTATGTCTACATCGGGAGCATTAAAGGGGATGCTTCCTTCTATACTAATGCTATAATCAATACCGCTGACGAGGCTCAGTCCGATTTTGAGGATGCGGGGTACCATGTTATCCCCAACTATAAGGCGACCATCGCCGACTTCAAGACTGTGCTCAACGATCCCTATGCCCGGGCTTTCTGGTATGCGGGGCACGGGACAGAGGATGATAATGGACCTATTCCCATGATCAAGGATGTCCGGGGCGAGGGGATATCTCCATCTACAAAATACTATCCAGCGGAAGCGAGCCTGCTGTTCCGCAAGGAGAATCTGAACCAGGTCACTTTGCACGCCTGCAAGCAGGATTTGCCCGAATGGCGGGCAGCGTTCCCCGGTGCCGAATTCAACGGCTGGAGTGAAAATTTGTTACACATTAATCCGATAGGGCCGTTGATGTACTGGTGGCAGCTGGGCGCTACCTATCCCAAGATCGATCAGGAGACCGGCCGGGAAATAGAATCAACTCAGAGCAGTATTGTGCCCGATTCTAGATCAACAAATTTCAGCAGGAAAATGGATTGACGGATCAGGGCTTTTCCTGAACACCCTGCTTCAGGCGCTCGATAATGCCGGCATTGACCCAGTAGATATCACTGAACAGGTAGCCGGGACCATCGTGGATTGCGCGGAAATCATCGTATGCAGCCGGATGGTCGGGCCGCTTCGGCAGGGTCCGGCGTGCGGCTGTAAAAAAGAGGTATTTCCCGTCCGGCGAGATCATGGGGCAGTACTCGGATCCGGCGCTGTTGATCGGACTTCCCAGGTTTTTCGCATGCGACCAACTGCCGTCATCGGACTGAAAGCAGATATAAAGATCAGAAGCACCGTATCCACCTGGCCGGCTGGAGGCAAAGATCAGAAAGGATTCATCTGGAGCGACGTACGGGTCAAATTCACGGTAATCGCTATTAACCGCCTCGTCCAATTTTTCCGCAGCAGTGTACACACCATTGTCCAAATGGGAGCGGTAAATGTTATTGGTTCCCGGGCCCTCCCGCTGACTGGAAAAATATATCGTCCCGCTGCCGGTCATCATGGGATAAAAATCTTCACTGTCCGAATTGATACCGTTGCCCAGATGAATGGGATTGCCCCATTCCTTTCCGGAACGTTTCACCATCCAGAAATCGTAATCCTGTTTTGGAACACTGCTGCCGGGAAGCGGACGGCGGGAGCTGAAGAGCATAGTGCTCCCGTCAGGCGAAAGCGTTACGTCGATGTCGCCGTCGGGTGAGGCAAACGGCATCAGATGCGGATCCGGCCATCCCTTTTTTCCCAAGGCCATCTGAAATATGGATACCATTCCCAGCTGATTCCTCACACAGAAATAGAATTCACTGCCGTCAGGCGAGAATGCGGAATTCAACTCATCCAATCCGGTGGAGACAATCCCAGGAGCGAAGAAGACCGGTGTGTCACCGGGAATATTCTGACCCAGATACGGACCCCGAATAGTATTCCGGGTCTGGTCTGACGCACAATGAAGCCCTGCAATCATCAGTGCTGTCAAACCGAAAAGAGTAAAAATTCTTCTCACTATTTTTCCTCCTATGATCGATCCCGAACCTCGAAATACTATCCTTTGATATCAGAAACGGCTCGCTCCTGACTTCTCTATTTTCTCCAGCCGCAGCCTCATATTTTCCGCTCTGGCAGTTTCCAATGCAATCAGATCGGTGGTCTCCCCGGGATCCTCGGTGCAGTTGTAGAGCTCGGTTTTGCCGTTCCGAAAACGAATATATTTCCAATCTTTATCCCTGATCGCCAGCCCGTTTCCCTGCTCCACGAGATGATCCCTGCCGGCGGCGTTTCGTTTTCCCAACAGAGCCTCAAGGACATCGAAACTGTCCGGGCATGATCCGGCCGGCAGCTGCTGTCCGGTAAGCGCGGCCATACTCGCCGCCAGGTCGATGGTGCAGACCATTCTGTCGGAGGTTCCCGGCGCAATGGTGCCGGGCCAGCGGGTGATGAAGGGCGTGTGGGTGCCGCCTTCATAGGCGCTGTATTTCCCGCCCCGGAAGGGTCCCGCCGGTTTGTGGTTGCCCAGCTTCTCCACGGCGCCGTCCCTGTACCCGTCATCCAGAACCGGTCCGTTATCACTGCAGAAAATGATCAGGGTTTTATCAGTCAGATGCAGCCGGTCCAAAGCATCCAGGATCTGACCGACGCACCAGTCCAGTTCCACGATGGCATCGCCCCGGTAGCCGAGGCTGGTGCTGCCCTGAAAACGCTCGTTGGGCATACGGGGGACGTGAATGTCATGGCTGGCGAAATAGAGGAAAAAGGGACTGGATTTCTGTTCTTCCAGCCACTCCAGCGCCTCTTTCACCCAGGTATCGGCGAGGTCCTCATCCCGCCATCTGGCTTTTTTACCGCCGCCGAAGAATCCGATACGGCCGATCCCGTTTTGCACAGTACAATTGTGTCCGACGCTCCAATCCATCCGCAGCGATTCCCTGATCGTCTTCCCGGTGGGCTGTCCATCCAGGTTCTTGTCACTGACCCAGAGCGGATCGGCGGGATCGAGGTCGCGGACGCGGTGATCTTCCACGTAGACACTGGGTACCCGGTCATTGGTGGTGGGCAGCAGGAAACAGCGGTCAAATCCGATTTCCAGCGGTCCCGGTTTCAGCTCTCCGTTCCAATCCGGCTGTTCTCCTTCACCAAGTCCCAAATGCCACTTGCCGACCACCGCAGTGGCGTATCCGGCTTTTTTCAGCAGCGATGGGAGGGTCACCGTACCGGGCTGAATGATCGCCGTCGCATTGGGCGGGGCGATGCCGGTCCCCTGCTGCCGGAAGGCATACTTGCCGGTGAGCAGTGAGAACCGGGTCGGGGTGCAGGTGGCCGCTGAACAGTAGCCGTTGGTAAACCGTACTCCCTCTTTAGCGAGACGGTCGATATTGGGCGTCTTAACCGCGGTGGCTCCGTAACAGCTGACATCGCCGTATCCCAGATCGTCGGCCAGAATCAGGACAATATTCGGCCGTTTTACACCGGGCTGGACACAGTAAAGATCAGACAGTGCCAAGGCGGCGAGGGCGGCGCCTCCCGTCCTGAGAAATGCCCGCCTGTCCAATAGTTTCATATCGCTCATAGAGAATCTCCTTGTTCACTATCCAAAACCGGGCCGGGATATCCGTCTTACGGTACGCGATCAATCCGCATTAGGGTTCGATGAAAGGATCACACCGACATTCTCGGCGCTTATGCCAGGATTCTCATCAGCATGGGACCGGAATAGGGGATGAGCCAGATTACCCATACGCCAATACTGAAGCGGTGGAAAGTGGTGATCAGTTTTTCATCCTTTTTCACCAATACCACTGTGGCCCAGGCCGCATGCAGCGCCATAAGAATAATTGCGAGCACTCCTGTCATGGCGTGAAAACTCAGATTCACCCCTTCTGCAATTTCGAACATCATGCCGGTTCCCCAGGTATCACAGATAAACCCGAGATAGAAAAATACCAGGTGGCGCAGCTTCAGCCGGCCTTCGATACGTTCGCTCCAGACGCCGATGGAATAAAACACCAGGGCCAGATTGATCACAATAATAATAAACGGATTCATATTCTTACCTATTTCTTCCTATTTGTTATCGTATTTTGTATTGTTGTTTCACCGCACCACGATCTCATCGGCGAAAAGCCAGGCCTTTCCTCCGGCGCCGGGGTGCCACTCGGGGCATTCCCCGATATTGTAAGCAGTCACCTTGAGGTAACGGGCCCGGATACTTTTCCCGTTACAGAGGTATTGTTTTATTGCCGTCCCACTGAGATTGAGAGCGGGGTCCGTCACTATCTCTCCCATAGGCTCCCACGCGATACTGTCCTCCGATGTCAGGAAGCGCACCGATTTCGGCAGAAATATCCAGGAATTCACCGCTTTCAGGAAATTAATCGAAACGGCATCTATCTTCATCCTTTCACCGAGATCGATTACCGCCTCCAGATTATTCTGATGGAATCCCTGCCAGCGGCCGTCATTGAAGTTCATGCTCCCCTCAATACCATCCACCAGCGCACCAGGCCCTCCCGCCGGATAACGGCGGCTGTAAGGATGGACGATATCGATCTTTTTGCCTGTCGCCAGATGGTGATTGAAGCGGATCTGCCGCACGGCCGCCGAGGGGAAATCGTCTCTGAACGCCCGCGCCTTGACAACGCTCACATCGCGTAAAGTCAGCGTATCGGTGTAAAGGCTGGATACCGTGCCGGGAAGACTGCCGTCAACCGTGTAGCGGATCCGCAGATCCGGATCCTCTGTTTTCATCACCACCGTCAGAAACCCGGAGGAGGCATCGTACCAGCTGGTCATGTTCACCGGCTCGGTAACAAGGGGCCAGTCATCGGTTCTGAAGGAAGAAGCGGGCAGACCCTCCGCATTGAAGAGGTTCGGCTCGTCGGCATTATGGAAGGCGTATCTGACCGCCAAGGGATCCGTCACGGCCTCATTTGATACAATAATGGTATTGCCTTCTATCCTCGCCTTAGCCGGCAGGAATTCCCGGTCCTTTCCGGCGATCTCAAAATCAGTCAGTTCCCCTCCCCGGGCGGTGAGACCACTGCCGGTATGATCGAAGTAGAGGCGAATCCTCTTTTTTTCTTTTTTCATGGACCGGTACAGCGGGCCGGAATAAACAAGCTGGGAGTGGCCGTAGGTGTTTGCCAGGGCCCAGAGCGCCAGCCGTTTTCCGACATCCTTTTTATCTTTGGGATGGATATCGGCGGGGTTGCCGATATCCATGGTCACCGCCATGCCGGTATTGGGAACTTTCAGGCTTTTACGCTGAGCGTCCCGGAGCGCGGCCCCGACCAGGGGGGTCGCGTACGAGAAGGGGGCCAGCTGCACGAAATAAAAGGGGAAATCCTCCTGCCCCCAGTCATTCCGCCAGTTTTCAATCATAGCCGGAAAGAGTATATCATAGATATCGGCATCGAGCCGGTTGGCCTCGCCCTGATACCAGATGGCTCCCTGGATCCCATAGGGAATAAAGGGGTGGAGCATGGCGTTATAGAGGCTGGAAGGACTGTTCTGGTTGCGGGGCAGAATCCCCGGTGCGGCCGCGTCGATCCGAGCCTCGAATCTCTCAAGATAGACCTGAAGCTCGGGATGGGATTGCAATACCTCGAGGCGGGTCCAGGCCTCAGCCGGCGTTCCGCCCCAGCTGGTGTGAATCAGGCCGACGGGGAGGCCCAATTCCTGCTGAAGTTTTCTCCCGAAGAAGTAAGCCACGGCGCTGAACGTTTCCGCTGACTTCGGAGTGCAGGCGACCCATTTGCCATAGACATTTTTCAACGGCTCATCGGAAAAGGTCCGGGCGGCAGAGAAGAGACGCAGGCCGGGATTGTCGGCTGCCGCGATTTCTTCTTCGGCGTTCAGCGTCTGGCTCAGGGCAAACTGCATGTTGGATTGACCGGAGCAGATCCATACCTCTCCGATCATCACATCCGTCAGAACCGAATCATCGATAGTGACGGTATAGGGGCCTCCAGCTGTTGGAGTCTGGATTCGAACCATCCATTTCCCCTCAGCACCCGCAGTTGTCCTGATGTCCCCATCCATCCAGCTCACTCTGACAGTAATCCCCTTTCCCGGTTCGGTCCAGCCCCAGAGCGGCGCTTCGTATTTCTGCTGCAGCACCATATGGTCGGAAATGAAAGACGGAAGCATTATCTGCGCCTGCAGTAGCCCGGAGACAAGTAATAGAGCGACTACTGTCAAAGATAAAATATTTTTCACGATGTATATCCTTTTTACTATTGCCAGCATCGGCTCTGAAGCGTTCCTTACTGTCAGAATTTCTTCCAGTTCACCGTCACATTGTTCCGCTGCGCTGTTCCCGGGGTGCTGCGGCCCTCTTCCACATACTTTTCCATTAACAGTGTCAGCTTCTTTACCACGTCCGGATATTCGGCATAGACATTCTTTCTCTCTGCCACATCCACAGATAAATCATAGAGCTGCAGCGGCGGCAGCCCCAGTCTTCGCGCCTTGGCTGGTACCGGTTCGCTCCAGCCTCCCGAACCGGGACAGAACTCCAGTTTCCATTTTCCCTGTCTGATGGAGAAGGATCCGTTTATGGAATGGTGAACCACCGCCTCCCGCAGCGGTTTATTGCTTTTCCCCAGCATATCAGGGAGAAGGCTGATGCTGTCCTCGGCTCCTTCGTCCGGCAGACTGAACCCGGTGATGTCCGCCGCTGTTGCCATGAGATCGGTGAGACAGATGGTGTCGGCGCATTCGGTACCCGCCGGGATCATTCCGGGCCAGCGGGCCATAAAGGGGATACGGTGGCCGCCTTCGAAGATGTCCGCCTTGGCCCCGCGGTAGCGGTAGCTGGGAAAATGTCCCTTGGCCGCAAGATCCTGAAAATCGGCCATGGGGGAACAGCCATTATCACTGGTAAAGATAACGAGAGTGTTCTCCTTCTGCCCGGTCTTTTGCAGTACGGAAAGGATTTTGCCCACAGTGTCATCGCACTGCATGACGAAATCACCGTAGGGGCCGATGCCGCTCTTTCCCTTGAAACGGTCGATCGGAAGGATCGGTGTGTGGGGAGCGGTAAGCGGAAAATAGAGGAAAAAGGGATGCGAGGAGTTGCGACGGATGAACTCCTCGGCTTTTTGCGCGCAAAGGGGCAGAACCTGGTCATGGCTGAATCCCGGCGCGATAGGCCCTTTACGGTAGAATGTATATCCAGAGGTCGCCTCGATGGTTCGGTCAGGCATTTCGACAGCGCGATCATTTTCCACATACACATAGGGAGTCATATCCAGGGAGGCGGCGATTCCGAAGAAATAGTCGAATCCCCGGGTTGTCGGTCCGTTGAGGATTCGTTTGGAGAAGTCGACATGCCTGTCGGTTTCCTCCCAGGCATCGGTGTAGGAGTAGCTGTCCTTAGTCTGCCAATCCCAGCCCAGGTGCCATTTGCCTATACAACCGGTGACGTATCCCCACTGTTGCAGCATTGCCCCGACTGTAAGCCTGTCCTCATCGATGAGCGGAGGAGAATAGCCGGTCAGCACGCCGGACTGCAGCCGGGTGCGCCAGCTATAGCGGCCCGTGAGAATACCGTATCTGGTGGGAGTACAGACAGCCGAGCCGGAATGAGCGTCGGTGAACAGCACACCGCGTTGAGCCAGACTGTCGATGTTGGGAGTGGGAATTTTACTTTCACTGTTCAGGCAGTTCACATCACCGTAGCCGAGATCATCGGCCAGGATATAGACGATGTTCGGCCTGCTATTACTGTGCCGGCAGCCCGGAACGAGCAGAGAGGAAGTAAAGGCGGCCGCAGTCATGGCAGTCCGTCTGATAAATTCTCTGCGTCGCATTGAATTCCTTTTCCTGATATTTTGTTATGAGAGGATTGACCGGCAGGGGATGCGGCCCCGCACCTGCCGTTTCTAATGTAAAAAAATATTTCCCGGATTGAAAGTAAAGAAATGATGACTTGTCATGCCTAATTGGTTCTGTCGGGTATCCAGGGGAAAAGGATCCAATCCCAACACAAGGGTATAGCAGACTCCCGCTTGTAGTACACGGGAGTGACAGAATGATCATAGATAAAAAGGGATGTTATGCAGGGATCTTATCCGTTATAATAGATATTGAAATTTTTATCCTTGGTTCGGCGATGAAGCGTGAAAGGGTCAGTCTGATTCTTGAAGCTTCAACAGCAAGGTCTTTTTAAATAAGCATTTACTGTTGTGAGCGGTATGTCTTGAGGGGTATAAATATTTTTAACAAACCATTACTTGAATAAATATCCGTTGAATAAATCCATCCTTTTAACAGCCTTAAGAATTTCATGGCCGTTTACTCTGTTCATTGAATGAATCATAGAAAAACGGCCTAGCTTTGCTGTTTTTACCGGATCCGAATAATGAGAAATCGCAGATTCATTGTGAATAACGGCTGCACTTTTGCATCAAATTTCTCTTTTGTTCAATTTCATATACTCTCTAAATGACACGCCAGCCATTCCAGAATAGCAGTCTTGCTCCCTGTTGCCAGAGCAATACTCGTGTCCGCCGCACCATAATACAGACGGATTGTATCTCCGTCAGGGCCGATGGTGTAGCCGCATGGAAAGACAACATTATCGACGTCACCGCGCCGTTCGTACGGTTCTTCCGGTCCCAATATCCATTCGTCACTGCGTTTAATGCAGATTTCCGGTCTGTGCAGATCAAACAGGGCCACTCCAACCCTGTAAATTGAGCCGGCCGCATTCTGCCGTACGCCGTGATAAAACACCAGCCAGCCCTTGTCTGTTTCAATGGGTGGAGCGGCGAGTCCTATCTTATGGGAATCCCACCATCCACCCTGTCTCGCCTTCATCATCAACCTGTGATTGCCCCACTGTCGTAAATTTGAAGAATAAGAAATCCACATATGTCCGGCTAAAAAACTGACCGGGCGGTGAATCAAGGCCCAATTCCCGTTATTTCGATATGGCAGGAGGGCCGCGTCTTTATTTTCAGGCGGCATGATCAGACCATAGCGCTCAAAACGCTGAAAATCCTCGGTCAGCGCAAGGGAGATACCCGGTCCAGCCTGCGTATATGCGGTGTAAACAACGGCATACATATGTATTTCATCGAGATAGGTTATCCGGGGATCTTCAATGCCCCACAATTCTTCAGGATAGTGTGCCGGATCAGGATACAGGGTCGGGCAGGAATCAATCTCCCAGCCGTCAATGCCGTTGCGCGAGCGGGCGGCACAGAGATGAGAATGTCCACGCCGGTCTTCCACCCGGCACAGAAGCACGGTTACGCCGTCCGGCAGCAATACCGCCCCGGGATTAAACACACTCGTAACCGGGTAGGGCCATTGGGCGGCTGTAAGGATGGGATTATGTGCATAGCGTGTTAAAAATCCACCGTCAGGATTTTTCATTTATTACTTTTCTCCTGCGGCATAATGATACTCTCAGTGAGTTTCAGTTCAAGCAGGGCCTGTAGAAAAACCAACGTCGATTCCGCACCCTGGTTCTCATTGATTCGGTCGGGATGCAGGCCATCACGACAACCCCCGGTAGTTGGGTCATACAGAGGAAGGTTAAGATCGTTATGCCCGAGAAACCATTCGAAAGCACGGCGGGCTTCCTTTCGCCAGTGTTTATCCAGTGTAACCCGGTAGGCTTCGAGGCAGGCGGAAACCATCGCCTGCGCCTCAACCGGCTGTTGATCGAAGCGGGCCTGCTTACCATTTTTATGATAAAAACCATTGGAGCCTATCGGGATGAAATGCCCCGCATCCGCGGTTTGGAGATCCGCGAGCCAGCTTAGCGATTTCAGTCCGATTTCGGTCAATGCCGGATCGAGAACAGCCTGACCGCAGACAAGCAGGGCATGAGGCAACGCGGCGTTGCAATACGTCAGACGGTCTTCGAACCAGCACCAGTCATCTGAAGAATTTATCTGATACAAGCCAAGAAGCCGCCCGCACAATTCATCACGGATTTGAGCCGCCCGTCGGTCACCGGCAAACCGCTGCAGATATTCCCCGATCCCGATGATCGCGAACGACCAGGCGCGTGGACTCGTTGTGTCAAGAATTGCGGGCAAAGCCTGTTGGAACACCCAACTCGCCATACTATAGATACTTGGCGTATTGGAACGGCCCAGCACAGTACCCAAGGCCCGCAACGTACGGCCATGGCTGTCATCAGATCCTTTGTCTTCCAGCCAGAGACGCTGATAATCCATAAAATTTCGAAAGCGACCCAGCTTGGAATTAAAGGCATACCAGATAAAGGCCAGATACCGGGTGGCGAAGTTCAATGCCGATTCACTACCTGATGCCTCAAGGAGTGCGCTCACGATAACTGCTCGGGCATTATCGTCGGTAGTGTACCCTTCACGGTAATTAGGTATTGTAAAAGTGGCATGCTGCAAGATACCGGTCTCATCAGTCATATAGCGCAGGTGGTCCAGTCTGAGTAACGGCAGCTCTCCCGGGAGTTTATCCAATGTTTTCACTGTAAGGGCCGGGTGATGAAAAGAATGACGCTCTTCCCGCGCCTTTTCAAAACTCGCCATATATCGCTGAGCCACTCTGGGCCAAATCATCTCCCGTCCGAAAACAAAGGCCCGCTTTCGCATAGCATGCCGCATGGCATCGTTGTCCAGGAGCTCAATTACCTGATCAGCCAGCGCCGCCGGATCTTTGAACGGCACCAGAACACCTCGTCCTTCGGCCAGCATTTCTTTCGCGTACCAGTATGGCGTGGAAATCACCGCCTTACCTGTCCCCAGCGTATAGGCGAGTGTCCCCGAAGTAATTTGCTCTTTATTGAGATACGGGGTGATGTAAATATCAGCAGTACTGATAAATTCCACCAACTCCTTCAAACTGATAAACCGATTGTAAAAAATTACCTGGCCCTCCACGCCCTTCTCCCGAGCCAGCCATTGCAGGGATAGGCGGTACGCCTCACCTTCATTCCGCAGCACGTGCGGGTGAGTCGCACCGGCGACTATGTATACAACGTTTGGGTGCCGTGCCAGAATTGCGGGCAGGGCGGAGATGACATCTTCAAACCCTTTGCTCGCAGAGAGCAAACCAAAGCTGAGAAGAACAAGTTTATCCTCTACGCCGAACAGATCTTTATGAAAGCTCGGGTCTACAAATGGCACGTCAGGAATTCCATGGTGGATCATGTCTATTTTCTCAGGCAGCACGCCATAGATCTCCTGAAGCAGTGCAACACCCCGCTTACTCATCACGACTAATCGGTCGGACAGGGCCGCCAATTCTTCCAGCACCTGCTTCTGGTCAGGATCTGGGTCATGGAGGATGGTATGCAAAGTTGTCACAATCGGCATCCGTAATTCACGCATCAGCGTCAGGATGTGACTTCCCGAACGTCCCCCGAAAATACCGTACTCATGCTGCAGAGAAACGACATCCACGTTGTTTAAGTTCAGAAAATCAGCAGCCCGGCGATATGAATCAATATCTTTCTCCCTGAGTTCAAACCGCACCCGTGCGGGATAGGCGTAGCCGGCCTCAATATCATTTACCGGCAACGCAAAGCAGGAGGTTTTTGGATATTGTGCGGCCACTGCCTCACAGAGATCTGTAGTGAATGTGGCAATGCCGCACTGGCGCGGCAGGTAGTTGCCGATGAATGCCACCCGATTACATGTTGATTTTGATGCATTAGTTTTCATGTGGCTCTTCTTATGCTGGAAACCGGCCTTCCTCTATCGTGGCCCGGGATCGATTAATGTAATCCGAACCGGTAATTTGAATTATTGCACTCCGCGATATCAACTCGTTTTACCTTTATTCTTCACATAAACCAATCTGGACCGGCCCTTTGTATCCTCACGATGTTCAATAACAAAGTCGTTTATTGATTTAATAAACGGAGTCAATTTCTGGAAGCCGTAATTTCTGGAATCAAAATTCGGCTGTTTTTTCTGTAAAAGATTTCCAACTTCGCCCAGGAAAGCCCATCCCTCATCGTCTGCCAAATCGGAGATGGTCGAGGCAATCAGTTTGATAACCTTGGGGGTGACTTTATCGACACTCTCTTTCTGGGATGATTTGTTTTTCGTTAAATCGTCTGCATTCATTTCAGGCTGATATCTAAGGATCTCAAGGTAAATGAATTTATCACAGGCGACAATAAAAGGATCCGGTGTTTTTTTCTCGCCGATACCAATTACGGTCATCCCTGTTTCACGAAGTCTTGTGGCTAAACGGGTGAAATCACTGTCACTGGAAACCAGGCAGAACCCATTAACTTTTTCTGAATATAAAATATCCATCGCGTCGATTATCATCGCGGAATCGGTCGCATTTTTTCCGGATGTATATCCATACTGCTGGATGGGCGTAATAGCATGTTCCAGAAGGATATGCTTCCACTTAGTAAGTTTGGGGTTTGTCCAGTCTCCATAAATTCTTCTTATGGTTGGATTGCCGTATTTGGCGATTTCTTCCATCATCTCTTTCACATAGGAAGAAGGAATATTGTCACCATCTATTAATATTGCGAGCTTTAAATCCATTTTATCCGCTTACAGTTATGTTTTAATTACATGCATTGCCACGTAACAGCATCCCGTCGCACCATATCACATACTATTTTCCATATCGTCAAGCATCCAACGGATTCGCTGTCTGCATCAGAAATCGCCATCGGTTGTGAACCAGCGGAAAATCAAAGACATAGAATTTTTCCGTTTCCAATTCTCGGGCACTGAATTTGAATTATCCAGATCAGGCATTCGGCGCCTGGACCGGTGATGTACCACAGGAGTTGTCTGTAAGGACATTGCCAGATATATACTCCGTCTCAATGCCTCAAACCCTTCTCTCAATTCTGCTTCAGCGGCATTCCCTGGCAGATTTCCCGCGGGAAGATACATGCCGCATTTAATTACATCGGCAGAGTCTTTCCAGCGAGGAGCACATCCGATTTCTTCTCACCATCCAATACTTCCAGAATAATCCGCTTGCCCTCTTTGGCTGCTGTTGCCGATAAAAGAGTACGGAGAGATCGGACCGTCTCGCCATGGCGTCCAATCACTTTACCTACGTCATCGTCTCCGACACGCAATTCATAAACAATGGTATGCTGACCGGAAATTTCATTTATCCTGATTTTGTTCGGCTCTTCGACGATATGGTTGATCAGATATAAAATGAATTCTTTCATAAGGCCTCCGGAATGTAGTATTGATTCAGCCAAACCTGATGTGATCAGTTTTTCAGCCGATCTCCAGTGACATCGTTACCCGTCTCCGTGTCTCATTCACTTCTTATCGGCAGCGGTATTCATTCCCCGCTCACCACTGTTTTTCATTAGTGAGAAATCCTCCTTTTCCCGCGGCACCAGGCGCAGAACCGTATTCATTTTCGATTTCACTGATTATGTCAGTCTTTCTCTTTCATTTTCCTCATGAAGGGCTCAAATAAATCAATCGGGACAGGGAAGACCATTGTGGAATTATTTTCAGCTGCGACTTCAACCAGCGTCTGAAGAAACCGCAGTTGAATCGCTGTCGGTTCTTTCCCGAGTATAGTTGCTGCTCTGGCGAGCTGTTCTGAAGCCTGGAATTCTCCTTCCGCGTGGATAATTTTCGCTCTTCGTTCTCTTTCAGCTTCAGCCTGCCTGGCGATTACTCTTTTCATTTCTTCCGGAAGATCGATGTGCTTAACCTCTACCAGAGATATTTTGATCCCCCAGGGATCAGTATGTTTGTCCAGAATCACCTGAAGCTCTTCATTAATCTTGTCCCGGGTTGAGAGAAGTTCATCCAGCTCGAATTGCCCCAAAATCGATCGCAGGGTCGTTTGGGCCAGTTGAGACGTCGCATACAGATAATCCTGTACTTCCACGATAGCTTTCCCGGCATCCATCACCCGGAAATAAACAACCGCGTTGACTTTTACGGAAACATTATCTTTTGTAATAACATCCTGGGGAGGAACATCCATGGCTATGGTTCTCAGGCTGACCTTAACCATACGGTCAATGACAGGAATCAAGAGGATAAATCCGGGCCCCTTATACCCGATCATCCGCCCGAGTCGAAAGATTACACCTCTTTCATATTCTTTTAAAATACGGACTGCACTTGCAATAAGAAAGAAGGCAATGATAATTATGGGTGCAAATAACATAATGAGTCACTCCTTATACAATTAAACGTTATGAAAACAAAGCGATCCTGCACTGAAGAGATCATTTTTCACGGCAAAACGGATGGTTTCAGGAACCGTAAATTACCCAGCTCCATTTCAGCTGACTAGAAATTTCGTTTTCTGTTCCGATCATTTTCCGGACGAGGACGAGCCTCGTTAACAGTCACTGTCTTCCCGAGCAAGTCGGTACCGTTAAGCCCTTCGATTGCTGCCTGTGCCTCAGCTTTGGCAGGCATCTCGATAAATCCGAAGCCCCGGGAGTCACCGGTGCTTCTATCTTTGACAAGTGTAACAGATGCAAGCTGCCCGAAGGCCTCGAATGCTTCTTTCAAATCGTCTTCAGTAACTTTACTTGAAAGGTTGCCTACGTAAATTTTCATGGTATTCTCCGTTTTTTAACTACGCCTGATTGAACTCATATTCATTCTGAATTTAGATCAGCTAAAGATCCCCAGCATAAGACATTCGTGACATCCTGCTGTGGATACCACAGCGAGAAGAATACGTTTTCCAATCGTCCGACTATTTTCACAAATACTTCTCCCGTACCTTTA
>CAZUMH010000034.1:0-30378 GCA_964621645.1 uncultured bacterium | reverse complement strand
TACGCCAGGGGATGAGAACGGCGGACATAGTTACTCTGGCCGCGTTTTTTTTGCGGATGACAAAGCCGGTGTCCAAAGCTGAGATCAGATGGTTGGCCATGACAACCATGCTGCAGTAGGCCGCGTTCTTCAGGGCCACATTACTTTTGTTGCGCATGGTCTCATACTCATCTCTGTGTGCCGTCAGATCCGGGCCGCCGGTCACCCAGTCGTCCCAGCCCTGCTTGAACTGATCATACTTGCCTATCATCTCGTAATACTGCTGGGTCTTGACGATATTGCCCTCATCATCCTCGGGCAGTTCATGAGTGGATGGATCCGTCTCCGGATTGTAATATTGCTCCCACTCCTCTCTGCTCCAGTGGGTATCGGCATATTGATGATAGGTATCTTCCCAGTCCATGCCCGTACGGTGAAAGGATATCACCCCGTACCAGAGAGCCGCTTCAGCTGCCAGGAATAAGACTCCTTTCACCTTCTGCCCCGCATAGATTTCACCGCTGCCCGGGAGAATGGCCGAAAAGAGAATGCCCGTATTGGAAAGTCTCTTCTCTGGAGTCGTGCTTTGATCTTTTCCCCCCAGGAGGGTACTGAAATTCGTCCAGTTCTTCTTGACAGGATCGGGAGGATAGGGCCCGTTTTCAGGGCCTCCGGCCCTGCAAAAACCGGCCGTAATAAACGTCAGGAAAACCAACGGCAGCATTGTTTTTTTCATTATCTCCTCCTCAATCCAAAAATCCAAAAAGTATACCAAAATAAAACCGCGCCTCCCGTCCATATATTTGATCACTGTGGCTGAATCTGTCGAGACCGTAGGCGGCGTCCAGAAAAATGCTGAGAGGATAGGAATAGAATGAAAAGATCGTGCTTCTCAGTTCCAGCCCCACGTCCTTTTTCCACTGGCCCAGGTCCAGGGTGGAACTGTTCCAGGCGTTTCCTGCTCCGGCATGCAGGGACAGGAAAATCCGGTCCAAATTGAAAATTCCGACCCGGGTGTTCCGGAAACGGGCCAGAGGAAAACGGTAGGCGATTTCCGCCTGCAGCAGCCGGCGGCCCTCTATACTGTAATAGGGATACCCCCGCATACCATCCAGACCGCCTCCGAAAAGATTATAAAAACTGTCTACTTCCCTGCTTATATATCCCGCCTTGACGCGGGCGGCCAGGCTGTGTTCCCGGGCCAATCCCGGCAAATAAAAGCGCCAGTCAAGCTGGGCGGAAAAGAACCGGTAGGTATCGTAATCCTCAACCAAGGTGCCGTAGTTCTCATTCAGTTTGAATCCTTTAATAAAACGGTTGCTGGCCGCCTCTAAAAGCAGCGTGAACCGCTCACCCCACCGCGGTGCCACATTGGCAAGCAGGGAAGGCGGCAGGCTGCGGTGCCGCCAGGCCACCTGCATGACATTTCCCAAATGATAGGTGTAATTAATCGCAAAACTATATCCCTGATCCTCAAATTTCATCACCGCATTATAACGGCTGAATACATACGCCGTGCGCAGTACATCACTGTCGCCCAGGGGCCAGTTCGCCCCTAAATCCACTTCCATCAGCTGGAAAATATAATCAGCGTCCGGTTGACTGGTATGGCGCCGCTGTTGGAAGGCTTCCAGAAAAAGAGTCGGCCAGAGACGCCGGTATTCAAAATCAAGATAAAGATCCGTGTCAAAAAGGGAGTTGGCCGCCACTCCTCCCAGTAAGGAAATGCGGTCCAGCCGGTCGCTGCCGTAAAAGTAGGTGCCCAGTTTCAAACGGCCCGGGTAATCCAGCATTATCCGGGGCAGGAATGATAGTTTTGAAAAGGCAGTCCGGTAGGGTGTGGATACGATGGAATCCCGCGTCACCCCAACCAGGGGAGATTCGATCCGGCGGTTCTTCAGAAAATCGTAGGGGCCCTTGTAAGCGGCGGCCGCGGTATCTAAAGGGATCGGATGGACGATGCGGGCCAGCCGAAAACCCTCAGAGCCGAAGCGGGAGAAAACGATGTCACCGTCCCGCCGCACCGCAGGCTGAAAGGCCCCGCCCAGCAGATTGGTCACCAGTTCCAGACTGCCGTCTCGCTCATGCCAGATATAAAGGTTGAAAATACCGCTCCTGTCGCTGGCGAAAAGGAGGCCGCTGCCGTCGGGCAGGGGAACCGGATCACGCTCGTCCGCTTCGGTATGGATGAGATAGTGAAAGTCGGCTCCATCCGCGTTCACCACAGCTATGTCCCTGCCGTGCCGTTTCCCCGCCATGCTAAAGATAATCCGGCTGCCGTCTCTGCTCCAGCGCGGCCGGAAAAGCTGCTCCCCTGCCATGAAGGAAGTGAGCCTCCGGAAGCCCTGTCCGTTCGGCCTGATCACGGCCAGATTGGACGTGCCGTCCGACTCGACGATGAAAACGATCTCTTTGCCGTTCGGGGACCAGTCCGGCTGTCTGGCCCGGAGCGATGCCGTGACCCGCTTTCCCCGGCCATTGGTACGATCATGGATATATAGATCATAGAAGTGGGAGCCCTGTATTGTCGCATCCGTCTTTTTAGCATAGACCAGGGAATCTCCCGCGGGAGACCAGGAGGCGGGAGAGGTCACACCCTTTTCCAGGGGGCGGCGCTTCCCCGTGGCCAGATCCAGCAGGCATAGACGCTGCCTGCTCATATAATCTTCTCCCTCACTGGACAGGTAGGCGATGGTCCCGCCGTCCGGAGAAAAAACGGGCCAGTAGTTGGCTTCTCCCCCTCCGGGCAGCGGTTGTCCCTCCACCAGATGGTTCCGGATCTCTTCCGCGGCCCGGCGGTAGTGTGCCCGGAGCCAGTCACACCAGTCCTGATGCAGTCTTTCCGGATCGATCCCAAGCACCTCCCTGCAGGCCCCGGAAAATCCGGAACGCAGCGGCCGGGACAAGGCTCGCGCCAGACGGGCCACCGCAGCCTCTCCGTATTTGTGGGCGATGTACAGTGTCAGGCCGTAGCCGTGATCATAGACCGACTCGTTCCCCAGACTGGTCTTGCCGAATACCGACATTTCATCCAGGGAAAGGATACTGCCGGACAGGGACTGGGTCCGCAACACCATATCACGCTGGGCATCCCAGCGCTCAAAATCGAAACTGAGCCGCTGCAGCTGGGCCATCCCCTCTGCCAGCCACATGGGAACGACGGTGCCGGCCAGAGGAAAAGAGACCAGCCGGTTCGGATACCCGTGCAGCACATCCGGACGCTTCTCTTTTTCGTACCCCATCCACTGCAGATAGAGAGCCGGAAAGCGCTGGCCGAACTTGCGAGCCGCTCCCAGCGAAATCATATGACTGAATTCATGGGAGATCACGTTGGGCAGCCAGCGGTGTGTCCCCCGCAGGGGAAAATCCATGGGTGGAGCCCAGAGTTCGATCTTATCGTCATAATAGAAGGCCGCGCCGTTGGAATTGTCATCGTGGTCGCGGACGATAATATGGACCCGGCCCTTGGGCGCATACCCGTAAAGGGAGGTGATGGGCCCGTAAATTTCTTCGCAGATGACTGCGGTCCGGCGGGCCGTCCACTCGGTGCCCTTGTGATAGTGGATGGCGAAGTGCTCCGTCTTTATGGTTCTCCAGTGCAGCTCGGGGTGGTTGTACTGCGGCTCCTGAGCCCGGACAACCGGAACGGTTATCAGGAAAACAGCGAGGATGAATGCCGCGCTGAGTGTTCTCGTGGAGATTCCTTTTTTCAGAAGCATATGTCCTTTTTACGGATAGTGGATGGATTACCTGACTACAGCCATGCGGAAGCGCACCGCAGCCTCTCCGCTCTCACTGACTGCCTTGACTTCGCACAAGTAAACGCCGCTGGCAGCGCTGCCGTAATTCCAGAAAAACTCGTTATCGCCGGCCTGCCGCCGAGCGCTGTATTCGGATTTTAACAAACCATCGAGGCTGAAAATGCGGATCCGCACCTCCGACTCCCGCCCTAAATGGTAGCGGATGACCGTATACCCCTCCGTGGCGGGATTGGGATAATTATAGACCATCTTTTCAGGCAGCAGATCTTCCTGGGCTGAGTCGGGCGGTGATTCATTTGATAATTGGATGGCTCCGCTGCCGGCGGCGTCACGGCGTTGGGCGCCCCAGGGTACGGATTGTTCGGAATAGTCCCCTTCCAGATCCCAGACAAAGAGATAGCCTCCCTCGGTGGCGGCCAACAGTTCCGCATCCCCGTCGCTGTCCAGGTCGGCAATACAGGGACTGAGACTGGCGCCGCTCCCGGTGCTGAGGGGAAAACCGTCGGCTTCATCACCGGATTGGGTGAAGGCTTCAATGGTACCCTCCGCCGTGGACACAATCACATCCACGTTGCCGTCTCCATCAGCGTCGGCCAGGAGCGGAGGCGAGAGAATCGTGTTCCGCCGCAGCCGGGGAAGAGGAAAATAATCCAGATTCACCCCGTTCTCCCGCACCAGCCAGATCTGCCCTCCGCCGCTGAAAGCGATCTCAGCCAAACCGTCGCCGTCCACATCCCCAAGAGCGGGCCCGGCCAGAGAATCAGGCAGAAAATAATCCCCCCAGCTCATCTTCATATGGCCCAACCTGTCCATAACCGTCAGACTCCCGGGGCCGAATGCCACCAGTGCCGAGCTGTCGATCAGCGCCGGCCGGTATATGCCTGCGGTCCGGCCCAGCTCGTTCCAGGGAGGATCCGTATGACGCCATATCTCCCGGCCTTCCGTGTCAAGGCATAATATTCCCTGATCCGCGCTGGACACCACGATAAGGTCACCGTTTCGGCAAAATGAGGTCACCCGTTCCAGGTTCGAATCAAAACTGAATTCCAAATCGCCCGGAGGAGTAAAGGCGAGCACCTTCCCCCCTTCGGTTCCGGCCAGCACCAGGCCGTTGATCCAGGCCAGGGCCGAGAATTGAACCGGTCCGTTCCAGCTTCCCGCCTCATCCAGCCTGCGATCGCCGTCCGAGTCGGAACCGCTCCAGAAACGAAGCCAGCCGCTGCTGTCCGCGCTTACCAGAAACCTCTCTGTCGTACCTGTCAGGATGGGAGAAACCGGAAACCCGGCTGAGGACTCCCCCGCCAGGGGTACGAGGATATCGAGGGTGTCTCCGCCGGGAAGAGAGCGCTGTCGTGCTTCTCCGGGAGGAAACAGGGGTTCTCCGGCCGCTGTCCAGACATAGATGTATCCTTCCCGGGTGGCGACGATCGCTTCCGGAGAATCATCGCCGTTCAGGTCCCCGGCCAGAGGCGGGAAGGGGTGTTGATCCGGGCCGAAATCACCGGGAAAGCCGTCTTGCGCCAGGCCACGGGATACGCTGAAATGCATGACGGTATCTGATACGGAAAAATCACTGATGGTGATATGACTGTCCGCGCCGCTGTTGGCCCGGCTGGAAGGATAGGTATTTGAGCCGAAGCACACCTCCTGGCTGGAATTTGCCAGCATGTTGATCTCGTTATCCGCGAACCAGGCGTCGTGCAGCACTCCCGTATCCGAACCGCTGCCAGCCTGGAAAAGACCGTAAGACTGGCCGATATCCTGGGCGCCGTCCGCCTCCTCAAGATCCACGCCCCTCCGGGCTGCGGGAGTATTGACTCTGTTATCGGCCAATCCGTCAACGATCCTCGCTTCATCCACGTGCCAGATAAGAATGCCCGATCCCGGCAGACCGTAATCATACTCGTCCACCGAGACAATGACACCCACGGGAGCACTTGCTTCCAGCCGGCCGTCGGGACGGAAGACGACCTCGCGGCCGTAGGAATCCAGGCCCCGGGCAACACTGTCGCCGTTGGCGTCATACTGCCTGTTTTCGATAAGAAAATACTCGTTCTGATTGATTGGCACCTTATAGACGGTCGGGGCGGACGAGGCCCGGGAACAGGCCACGGCCAGATTCAGACCGGATTCGATGGTCACCGGATGTTCCCATCCCAGAAACACCTTTTCCCAGGCAGAGGCCTGGGCGGGAATGAGTCCGTTGTAATTGCCGGATCCCTGATCCATTAGTCCCCAGCGGCCGATGCCGCTGCGGCCGCTGTTCCGGTCCCAGAGAGCGGGTAATCCCAGCTGAAATCCGAACAGCAGCGTCATAGTGCCCAGAAGGCCGATTTCGTAGCCTTCCTGACTCTCGGTTTCCGGCAGAATGATCCCTTCGGGAACCTGGAAGGAGCCGTTTTCGACATCGATGCCGGCAAAGAAATCATTACCAGCCAGCTGATTTTTCAGCTCTTCCAGACTGAGGAAAGCCGAGGGGATGTCACTGGGCGTGGGATCGTATCCCAGATCGAAATCGTTTCCCACGCCGGCGTGGAAAATAATGAAACAGTCGTACGGGCTGAATTGCACTCCCGCTGAATCGGCCGCCAGCACCGCATCCCGGAAGAGCTCGGCCAGCCTCCTGTCATCCAGACTGTCTCCGCTGGCCGGATGGTAGTAATTCATTGTATGGTTCAGGGTGAAGACTTCTTCAGAAACAGAAGCATTGAGGGTAAGCGCCCCTGAGGATATCCGACTGTAATAAGCGGAAAGGGCCTGCATCTGTGCCTGGAAATACTCTCTGTCATGCGGAGCCGGATCAATGCTTGCCTCGGCCGGTGGATCGAGTATAAAAGAGCCGCTGCCTGTGGTACGTTCATTATCATCAGTTTTAAACTGTATTCTCAGGGCCAGCACACTCAATTCCTGCGGCCTGGTCTGATTCTGAATATGATTAATGACCGGGATGCTTCCATCCCAGACGATCCGGCTTGTGCGAATCAGGTTGCGCCGTGATATGGAGTAATTCGTCGCCTTGTTGGGAACATCCGCGGCGCCAAAGAGAGCATCGACTGAGAAAAACAGAGCGAGAACATAGTAAACTGCACGCTTCATCCGTATATCCCCGGTTTTAACATCCGGCGGAGCAGGAAATCTCCGCCAGGAAAAGTACAGCGGGTGGCTTCTCTTTTCAGTAATAAAAGCATACCCCACAAAAATCAGTGGGGTATGCGAACATGATTACGTGTGTATCAGGTCTCTCTCATTAAAAACTGGCGGTCAAAGAAAACCTCATGGTGTCGGAAAGAGGATGTCCTTGCTCCGCGGCCACATAGGAGAAATCAAACCGGTAGGATGCATACTGCAGTCCGGCGCCGAATGTCGGATATTTTACGTCACCTTCCTGATCATAATAGTAACCGGTACGCAGGAAAATCATATTGTCGTATACATACTCCACTCCCACGGCCGTAATCAGGCTGCGCAGCTGATCCTTGAAACTGCCGTCGCTCCAGGCTGTGTAAAAGGCCTTGTAAAAAGGATCACGATCATGGACCAGCAGTTTGTTGGTCTCAAGGGAAAACTGAAGCCGATTATACTCGGTATTCAGGGCCTTGTAGGCAACACCGACCTTGAGATTGGTGGGAAGCGGCGAAGCCTGGGCCGCGTCAATATAGGTGATCTTGGGCCCCATATTGGACAGGTTGAGTCCGAAAGAGAGACCGTTGAGAAATGAGGCTTTGTAAAGCAGCCCGAGATCGACGGCGAAAGCGTTTCCTACACCCGTCCCTTTTTCTTCCCCAGCGCCGATGGGAGAGAGATTACTGCGGATGTATCGCATATTCAGACCAAGTCCGAGGTTTTCACTGAGCCTGGTGGCGTAGGACAGGGTCACAGCCAAATCCCAGCTGTTGAAGGTATCGATGACCTCAGGTCCGGTTTCGTCGGTATGGGCCATCTCGCCCAGATTCAGGAAGGTGATATTGCCCCCGAGTGTCCCTCCCAGTTTTTTAAAGTACTGCCGGTAGGCCAGAAATTCATAGTACATGCCTCCATCGGAACCGAGCAGACCCGGCAGCCAATTGGCATGCATGAAGGTGATCTCTCTCCCCGTCTGGAAAGCCAATCCACCTGGATTCCAGAAAATGGCGGTCGCATCATCTGCAACGGCCACAAATGATTCTCCCATCCCGGAGGGGCGGGCTCCCGGCGAGATGAGCAGGAAAAGTACTGATGCCTGACTGATGGCGAAAAGGTTGGACACGCCCAGCAAGGTCATGGCAGCCAGTACTAAATAGATGACTGTCTTCTTCATTTGTTGCTTCCTCCTGATTATAATGAAAAACCGAAAGTACCACGGGCTTCCAGAATCCATTGCACCACGGTCTTTCGGTTAGCAGCTTAAAATAATCTACTACAGGCCAATGGATGGTCCAGAAACCACCGCAATTAATGTCTTACTTAACCCAAGACCCGTAGCAAATTTCTATAAGCAATCCTCTCAATTATTTATCAGTGTAAATATATAAATAACCTGTTTAAATGTCAAGAAAATTCTTCCACCTCACCTGTATCCGCTATTTGTTTTACTGTTATATATTTTGCAAATTCCGTACCATAAAATGCAAACGAGGACTATTTTTCTGCAAAGCTTTTTAGTGTAAATCACGTACTCATTGAACCAAGAAATTCCTTGTTGTTCCGGGTTCCCTTGATTTTATTCAGGAGAAATTCCATTGCCTCGGTCATGTTCAGCTCATTGAGCAGCTTGCGCAGAATCCAAACCCGGTTCAGCTCGTTTTTATCCTGAAGCAGTTCCTCTTTCCTGGTACCCGATTTATTGATATCAATGGCCGGGAAAATGCGCCTGTCAGAGAGCTGGCGGTTCAGCTGAATTTCCATGTTGCCGGTGCCCTTGAATTCCTCGAAAATCACCTCGTCCATACGGCTTCCTGTGTCGATCAACGCCGTCGCCATGATAGTAAGGCTGCCCCCGCCTTCAACGTTTCGGGCCGCGCCGAAAAACCGCTTCGGTTTGTGCAAGGCGTTGGAATCGACTCCTCCCGACAGTATCTTCCCGGAATGGGGTACGACGACATTATGGGCTCTCGCCAGTCGAGTAATGGAATCCAGCAGGATCACCACATCGTGTCCATACTCTACCAGTCTTTTGGATTTTTCCAGCACCATGTTGGCCACATGCACATGCCGTTCCGCCGGTTCATCGAATGTGGAACTGATAACTTCCGCCTGCACGGAACGCTGCATATCGGTCACCTCTTCGGGCCGCTCGTCGATAAGAAGCACAATGAGAGTAATTTCTGGATGATTCTTTGTAAGGGCGTTGGCGATTTTTTGCAGGATGATCGTCTTTCCGGTACGCGGCTGGGCCACGATTAATCCCCTCTGCCCCTTGCCGATAGGAGTGAGCATGTCCATGATCCGGGTAGTATACTCCTTTGAATCATGCTCCAGCATCAGACGCTCGTTGGGGTAGAGCGGGGTTAAGTTATCGAAAAGGATCTTGCTCTTGGCCAGATCGGGATTTTCGAAATTAACCGCTTCAACCTTGATAAGAGCGAAAAAACGCTCGTTCTCCTTTGGGGGACGAATCTGACCTGAGACCACATCGCCCGTTCGCAGGCTGAACCGCTTGATTTGCGAAGGGGACACATAGATATCGTCCGGGCCGGGCAAATAATTGGTGTCGGCGCTCCTCAGAAAACCGTAACTGTCCGGAAGGATCTCCAGAACGCCCTCGGAGAAAATATTGCCGTCCTTCTCGGTCTGGGTTTCCAGAATTTTAAAGATCAGTTCCTGTTTTCTGAGTCCCGAATAACCCGGCACATCCATCTCCTGTGCCAGGGTCGTTAATTCGGAAATCTTCATTTTCTTAAGTTCAGCGATGTCCATTACTACTCCCTTTTTACAACGATCATGTATTATATTTGGAGAACTCCCGCGTGATATTCAAGAGATATTCTCCGGATTATTCCAACAAGCAATGTAACGAGTATGTTTCGCAGACTACTATTAGCTGAATCAGTTTGCTAATACAAGCATGCGAAAAAATAGGATCATTCGAGACGAGAACTATTTGGATTGGCTAATGAATGATGAGTAAAGACTTGTTCTAATTCTCAGGAATCCTTTCAAATATTAATCACATTTTACCAGGTTTTGACAATAGCCAGATCTCATTGGCTTCAAACGGGGGAATGTGGTAATTATTGTTGAAAAAGCCTTATGTTTAACGATGATATCTTCAGGCGTTCAAGGCAGGCCTTGTTACACCCTGGTAATTTAATAAAAAAAAATCCCCTGTCAAGCACTTTTATTCAATTTTATCTAAAGCGGCTTCTTGATAATAAAACATCCATCCCTTCATAATACGTAATGCGTCCCGATTATCACTCTTCCGATGGAATAAATGTTTGGTTCTTTGACCAATATTATCTACATTATCCCGTTGATGAAGAGCATGTACAAGAAGGATCCGCTGAAACAGGCACTGTTTTTGCGAAAACCAATAGAGAGATGTAAAAAACCGGTAATTCATCGGGACAAACAATATATATGCTATTTTGTTAATAATTTATAACTATTTATTATCAAAGGAGTAATCCTTTATAACAAGGATAAAAATATCATTTTTTTAGCAAGGGCAAAAGAGCCTTTGTTTATTGCACAGGGAAAAATTTGTAATGAAGCATAGAAAAATTTGTACTGCATGTTCAATTGTTGTTATTGTTATGCTGACGTTCCGGGTTGCTCCAGGCACGGCCCAGAATGAGTATGGGGGATCACCTCCCTATTCCTTCAGTATTCCGGAAAAGATCTACTGGGGGTATTCCACCGCGGAAATCGGTGATTCATTTTTCGCCTATGATCTGGACGGAGACGGCGACGTCGACTTCTGCTTCCGCTCGGAAACATACCTCTACGCCTATGAACACAACGGCACCCAGATGTGGTCCGTAAAAATCCGGCAGCCGGGAGGCAACGGCGGCACCAAGCAGGCGGCCGGCGACATCGATGGTGACGGTGATGTGGAAGTCCTGGCTATCAGCAATACCGGGTATATCCACATCTATGATGGAGCCGCCGGAACGGATCTTGATTCGATCCAGGTGACCCTCAACGCGGACCAGCGGTTGGGACATATCGCCCTGGCGAGACTGCAGACGGATGGGTCCCTGGATGCCATCGTCCAGACCCTGGACGTGAACAATGAATTGGAAGGGTACGAATATTACGTCAACCGGAGCCTTATCGCCATCGACCTGGCCACGAAAAATGAAATCTGGCGGGTGGACCAGGACCAGGACCTGTCCGACGGCGCCATCTACACCGACAACAGCACCGAGGGATACTGGGGCTGCGGCCATAACAGCTTTCTCTGTGCCGACATCGACGGCGACGGGCTGGATGAGGTGGTGGGCGGCAATGCCATAGACGACGACGGCAGTTTCATCGATATCGGATACTCAGAGAGCGGCTGGGTCTCCCGCTATGAAAGCTACGTGGATCATCTGGATGCCATCGCGGTGGGTGACTTTTTACCTGAAACCGCCGGGCTGGAATGGTGTTTTGCTGAAGAAGAAAAGACGGAATGGGGCCACTGGGCCACGGTGCTGGCCCATACATCGGGCGTCATCTGGAACGTCGAGACATCGATTTTCGAGGAAGGATATCATAACAACGACCGGGAGCCCCAGGCCCTGGCCGTGGGGAATTTCTCCTCATCCTACGATTACTGCGAAGTCTTCAACCGCTCCCGCTTCGGGGCGGGTGATTACTTCACCGAATACCCTGAATACCCTGATTACCATGGCCAGCACCCCTGGATCTACACGGCTGACGGAACCATGCCCTCAGGGTGGCACTACGATACGGAAGATGTGCTCCCCAGCGGTTTCAATTCGGCGGGCAACGCCGAAGGGCTGGATGTTGTCTGGACCATCGACTGGGACAACAGCGGCACCGAATATATCGCCGGCAAGGCCCGGCACGCCTACGGGAACGTGGGTGTCTTCAACGCCGTCAATGGAAACAACATTTGGACCACTTCGGGGCTGGAGGCCAGGATGCTCTATGTCGCCGACGTCCAGGGGGACAGCCGGGAAGAGATCATCGTTTACGACTCCACCGCCGCGGGATATAAGATAAAAATCTACTGGAATACCGCCACTAATTCGGATCCCCTCCCCTCCAAATGGAACGATCCGCTTTACGCCAGGCTGAAACAAAACTGGAACTACTACTCTCCCGGCAGCTACACGGCCCGGGAACCGGTGACCCTGAATATCGACGTCTATCTCGAGGGGGCCTATGCCGGCTCCGGCAGCATGAGGACCGATTTGCAGGACAACGACTACCTCCCCTCCACCTCACCCTACAGCGAGGATCCGCGGGTGGTGGAATCGATTCCCGCCGATGTGGTGGACTGGGTCCTGGTGGAGCTGCGCCTGGCCGCCGACGGGATGGCCGTCGCCTCCCGCAGCGCCTTCTTGAAAAATAACGGCAGAATCATCACCGAAGACAACGCCAGCGGCATAGATTTCTTTGTGGAAAAGCAAAATTCTTATTATATTGTCGTCAGACACCGCAATCACCTGGCCGTGATGAGTTCTTCGGTCTTGGACTGCAGTTCCGGCAGCGGCTCCTGGGATTTCACCGGCGCCCTTGCCAAATTCTACGGATCGGACGCGGCGGCACTGGGTGACGGCAGTTACGGCATGTATGCCGGGGACGGGAATGGTTCTGGAATCGTAACAATCTCCGATGCCAACCTGGCCATCAGCAATCGGGATGGGGTAGGATACAAAGCAGCAGATTATAATATTTCAGGAATAGTCACGATAAGTGATATGAATAAAGCCATGTCCAACAGAGATGCCTATACCAGAGTTCAATAAAGTTAGTAATAAAACACAAGATCGACATATTGAGGGGGGAGATATAGATGAAAAATAGAATATTATTCATCGCGGTGATCCTTCTATCCTCTATTACCGGTTCGGCGCTGGCCGAAACAGCTGACGTGCGTATCAATAATCCGCGCGTCGAAGGAGGATATTATAAGTTTGAGCTTCAAATAAAAAGAACGGACGCCTGGGATGTTGGACTTGATGATGGCGGATTGGGTGATTGCGATTGGTATTTTGCCTACAACTCAGCGGCTTTCGGATCCAATGTCCCTTCTTATGAAAACTTGAATTCAACTATTGCTACGAATAATGCGGACGGGAATGTCGATTATGTGTTCATCGTTCAAAAAACAGGTGGTGAGCTTCAAATTAAATGTTCCCTTCAAGATGGGGATGCTGGAGAAGGATCGACCGCTGATGACCTTTTTGACCCGACTCTGAATACATGGATAACGCTTCTCACGGTGACTTGGCAAATCGACAACACAGGGGAAAGTTCTGGGATCACCTGGAATCAAGTCAATACTGGCATGCAGGATGGAGATAACGATGAAGTCACCGTAGGCAGTTATGAAGGAAACGGCGACATTTCTCTCCCCGTCCAGATGTCTGATATTACCGCCGTTTTTGTTGAAGGACAGGGTGTGACCCTCACCTGGCAGACAGCCAGCGAAGTAAATACATTAGGATTTTACGTGCTTCGCTCCCGGGAGGCGGATGGCAATTATACCCGCATCACCAACGCCCTCATCCCGGGCCAGGGGAACAGTTCTTCCGGTGCCGAATATGAGTTTACCGACAGTGAAGCGGAAAGCGGGATCGACTACTGGTATAAAATAGAAGAAATCAGCACCGACGGCTCAAGTGATTTCTACGGTCCTATTCTGGTACCGGCTCAGGCGATGTTGCCCGGTGATTTTGCGCTCTCTCAGAACTATCCCAATCCCTTCAACCCGGTAACCCACTTTAAATATCAGCTGCCCCGGGACTGCCAGGTGAACATCGTCGTCTACAGCCTGCTGGGTCAGGAAGTCAAGGTCATCCTGCAGGGCAAACAATCCGCTGGCTTCTATACCGCTGACTGGGACAGCCGTGACGCGGTGGGCCGGGCAGTCCCCAGCGGTATCTATTTTCTCAGGATGCAGGCAGACGGTATCACCGAAATCAGAAAAATGACCCTGATGCGGTAACCTCCGAACACTCATTCGAAATAGAAAGGGCGCCATCTCCAATGGGGACGGCGCCTTCTTTTATCTATATATTTTCCGGATCAATACCCGAATGAAAAGGTCTGCCTGAAGGTGACACTGCCGTCTTTCTGATCAATCGGTTTGAAATCCTTCCAGCGCTTAATGCGGGTAAGGATACAGCGTTCCACCCGCTCATTGTTGAGGGTGGAAGAAAGGATTTCCGCCTGCTCCACATAACCATCCGGATGCACGGTAATACGAACCGTCACCTTCCCCTTCAGATTAGGAAACCGTTTCAATTCTCTCTCATAGCAATAGGTAATCGCACTGATATGATCATAGATGATCCGCTGAATCTCCTGGGCCGTACGGTAGATATTTTTATGACCCCGGCCAGCCGCATCCGCCACTGTCTCCACTTCAATATCTCCCATACGGTCCAGGCTTTTGGTCCCAACTCCTCCCGTCTCAGTCACCAGATCCTCGATTGTTGCAGTGCGGTTGGATCTCCCCCCTTTAGCGGTTCCGCCCGTTCCCCCATAGCCTCCGGATACCGGTTTGCCGCTGGTCTTCAACCCGTCCGCTGAAGAAAGCACCTCATCCAGATTTGAACCGGCGCCTTGACCACCCTGGCTGCCCAGAAAATCGAACACCGAACCGCCCTGGGCATCCTCGCTGGAGCTGGAAAGAACACCAAGGATGCCCTTGCTGCTCACCTGCTGGCTGAGGGCATTGCGTTGCGCTGAAGCAGTAGCTATGCGGCTGGCTGCCCGAACCTCGGCGGACTCGCCGCCTCCGCTTCCTTCTCCCTCGCCTTCGTTTCCAGCCGGTGTTTCATTCGTGGTACCGCTCTCCTGTACGGCTTCACCGCCCTCGGTTGTGGTTCCATCGTTTCCCGCAAATGTTTCGGGTGTAGAAGTTACGGTGGTTTCATCTCCAAGGATAAATTCAGCAAAACGTTCCTGAATCTGGGCAATCTCTCTCTGGCTGTATTCCGTCACCGGCTGTCGTGAAAGCAATGAAACAAAAATGATTTCCAGTATAAAGGAGGCGGCCAGAATTGCAAGAAAATTCTTGTCAATATTGCTTAGGAAAGGTTTGTGAAAATCGACCGTCACTCCGGTGACCACAACTTGTTTTAAGGGATTTTTAACCATTACTCCTCTTCTTTATACACGACCAGCCTCATATTAGGATAATTGGATTGGCCGCAGGTGTACATTACTCTGATTAATTCCCTGTAGGGAAGATTTCTATCCCCCTGAATAGTAACCTTGCCGGAAAACCTCACCCCGTACTGTTCTTCCAATTTCTTGGCCTCTGAAGCATATCGTGCCAGGGTTTCATTCAACTTGGGGATAAGGAATCCTTGTTGTGCTGCTACATCCGCCATTCTAACCACCGCTTGATCATTTACTAAAATCCAATCAGTTGAGACAGTAACATCCAGTCCCATTTCCGGCGGGTGCTGCACCCGGGAAGAGGGAAGAGTCAAATCCTGGGAAGGACTGATCAGCTGACCATGAGTGGAATATGTCTTTAACAGAAAGACCAGAATAATGGTAAACATATCCATCATCGACGTAAGCTGCAGCCGCACTTCCCCGGAGCCAGTTTTGTGTCCTTTCCTATGTGAAGGGCGATAAGCCATTTTTATCCCATCTGTTTCTAGTTAAAAAACACCCGCACTCAGAGCCACTTCCGGGAACAGCGGCACCAGTGAACCTTCGACGCGGATGGAACGGGAGGCATCCATGGTACTCACCACCGTCTGGTAGTTAATATCCGGTTCAGCCAGGAGTATGATCTGGTCTGTATCCGGGAATTTGCCCTGCGCCGCCTGCTTAATCTCAAGAAGTCTCTCTGATAATTTGTCAAAATCATAGATCATACTGCCTTCATCCTCAATCAGCGGTATCGTCGGCGCACCTTCACGATCACCGCTTAACACCGCCAGCGAGCTTGAGATGAAAAAGCCCTGGTCAGTGATGGTTACCGTCAGATCGAGCTTCTTGGTCTCTTCCACGGGCATCGCTTGCATATCCAGGGCTGTCTGGCCCTGCGCCGCCGGTGGAAGATTAAGCTCAATCACACCCAGTTTTACGAACTCTGCAGAGGTCAACAGGAGGGGGATTAGCACTACCATGAGATTCATCATGGGAGTGACATTGGTGTCCACCCATTCGAATCCGTGCTTCGCTCTTTTTGAAGGGCGATAGGCCATACTCTTATTCCTCGTTGGTGATGAGGTTGATCATCTTGACCGTATGCTCATCTATCTCATCTATAATGCTGGTTGTTTTATTATGCAGGATAGTATAGATAAGGATGGCCGGTATGGCGATAGCCAGTCCGGTAAGAGTTGTATTCATGGCGACCGATATACCATGGGCCAGCAAACGGGATTTCTCGGCCGCATCGATACCAGGAGACGAAACGGACCGGAAGGAAAGGATTAAACCGTAAATGGTTCCCATCAGACCAACAAGAGTGGCGATATTCCCTATCATAGCCAGATAGTTGGTCCGGGCCTGAAGTTTGGGAATCACTTCCAGGGTTCCCTCATCCACGGCATTTTGAATGGTCCGGAAATCCGGATTGGGGCTTTTTGACGCTTTGATAAGGCCATTCAGCACTACCCTGGGCAGAGCCTTGTCCCTGGCATTCCGGCAGAGAGTGATCGCCTTGTTATAATCTTTGGCCGCAATCAGCTTGCGCACGTACGCCATGAATTTGGCGGCGTTGATATTTGATTTCAAATAAATATAGTGGGTGCGTTCCACCGCTATGGCAATCATGAAAGCAGCGGTTATCAGAAGAGCCCACATGAAAGGCCAACCACTGCCGCCGCCCGGTATGAAACTGTGCCAATATTCAGCCATGCAATACCTCCGTCCTACAGTTGATGATACTGTTTCGTTTGATTATTTCTTCTTTCTCTTCTTTTCCAGCGTCTGGCGGATACTTTCAACCCGTTCAACCTTGCGAAGTTCCTTGGTGGGTTTGATGATCTCGCCATTATTATTCTTTAGTTCTTCCTTAAAACTTCTATTGAGACCCTTTTCCTGCAATTTCGGTTCCAGCCGTTTGGGGATAAGGATAACACCCGGTTTTTCAATCTCCCCTTCTATCTTGATTTCATCCAGAATCAGGTCTCCGCTGGTTGAATCCACCTTGACTGAGTCTGTTTTTACAATATTTGCCGCTAAAAGTTTGGGTTTCGCGGTTTTACTGGTATCCTGTTTTACAGTTTGACTCAAAGCTGATTCATAGCCGGCAAAACTAATGAAAACTGCAGTGAAAAATACAGTGATCCCCCCTGAACCTTTCATCGTCATTTCCCCCTTTCCGGCAGGGGAATGTATTGTAAGAGGACATCAGTATAGAAAGAAAATCCTCTATGGCGTGTACACATAAAGAGCAGCTTGTTTACTCCTTGCTTCAAGACACCGGTTGGAATCTCGACAGTTTTCCCTCCAGCAGTGATTAATACGCCGTTCACAACAATTCGTTCCGGAACTGTTCCATGAAATTCCAGGCGTCCGTTTAAGGGATAACCAGCCATCGTAACTACCTTGCTGATAAGAATGGTATCAACGACCACAGCCTGGGGTTCGCGGGTCACCATCCTTCCCCAGGCCAAACTGGTCCCATTGGCAATAGGATGTTTCCAGCCCTTCACACTCTGTGTCACCGCACTGCCGTCGGTATTGACCAGCCCCAGATGGTATGACCAGGTGGAATCTGTCCTTACGGTCAGCGATGTCGACCTCAAGCCCAAATCAGTTATTGTCAGGCTGCTGTCCGCCTCAAGCAGCTTAACGGCCAACAGGTTACCCGCGGCGTCTGATCCCGGCAGCTGGCGGTAACTGGTATAAGCTGTTGAAAGAAACTCCTTCTTCCCTTGCTGTAGAAAATACACAATATCTTCGAAAATTGAAAGGGCATCTTCAAAAATTACATCTTCCTTATTATTAAACAATTCTTCGGCCTGATCGACATAGCCATTCTGTTTCGCTATCTCCCCGTCCATGGTGTCGACAAGAGAAAGAGAAAAATCGATCGTTTCCTGCCGCTGACCGGCGAGATCATAAGCCGGTATACCAACGGACGCGATCTTCTGCATCCCCTCCCGATCAAACAGGAGAGCGGCTTTGCTAAAATTCTTGAATTGATCGCAGAGGTTGATCATGGAGATGCTCATCTCTTCGGGAGCTTCCTGATGCCGCACAAGCACCATATTGCCGTAATTACGACTGATCTCCTGAAGGAGATCCAGCGTCTGCAGCGTCAGGGCTCCGTATTCATGAAACAGGAGGGATCCATATTCAATAATCTTGACTTGGGATAATACTCTCCATCGGTTGTCCAGCCGCAGGCTGTCGCTGACAGTCAAGTTGCGGGAATGATCGGCTATCACTTTGTCGATAAGCGGCTTGACCGCCTTGAAAAGAAGTTGATTTCTGTATTCTATCTTCCCCATCTGGTCCAGATCAGACGGGACGGGTGCTTCAAGAAAATCACGCACCGATTGCCCGTTAATTTCCGCGGCATTATAAAGTGTTTCCGAAACCTTCTCTTCCGACCTCCCCAGCCAGGATGCGATATTCTGCAACACCGTGTCGGTTCCGGCAGCTGTGAGCGAATCAGGATCTACCGGCTCCTGCCGGGCTGCAACATCGGTCATCAGAGTACGCAGAGCCCCTACCGCCTTTAAGTAGGTCTTAAGAGCAAGATGATTAACCTCCACCGCCCGGGTATTGATACTCTTCTGTTTTACTACTCTTTGGGCGCTGTTCACGGCCGGTATTTCCTGTTCAACCCAGGTATGGGCGAATTCTTCATAGATCTGCCCCAGCCGGAAGAGAGCTTCGGGGAGCCGGCCCGTTTTATAGGATATCACCGTATTATAGTCATCGTTCAACAGGGACAACAGCTTCTGTTTTTCATTGAGGGATCGCTGCAGCGAGGCTGCCGGCAGCCGCAGATCAATCGCTTCATAACGGCCCCGCATGAGCTCTGTTCCCCGAAACAGGGCCTCGGCCAGGTAAAAATCATCCACTTCCCGGCCCTCACCGCGCAGTCTCTTGCCCAAATCATAGGTTTTGAAGAAAGTGTCCTCTGCCTCATTTTTCTCGCCCTGCTCTTCATCAAAGGAGGCGACCCGGAACAGCGCTTCCATGCTTAAGGTGGAATCGGGGAATCTCTCCGCAAAGTTTTTAAAAACAGACGCGGCTCCGGCCTGGTCCTGTTTCTTCAGATAGTAGAGACCACAGTTGAAAAACACTCGGGCAGCATCCGGGGCATCTGGATAGGAATTTGCGTATTTCTTCCCGGATTCAATAGCGGTATCATAAAGTCCGGCCTTGTCGAAATACACCACGGCATTATAGAGAGCCGCCTGCTTTTTCTGTGCGTCAATAGTACGTTCTGATAATCTCAAGTAGCTCTGGGCAGCCTGCGCGAATGAATCGATCTCAGCGTAATCCACGGCCATATTATTAAGCGCATCCATACCGAGTTCAGAACCGGGATATCCAAGCAGCAGCTTCTCATAGGCCCTGATCGCAGCCTGGTAATCACTGCTTTCATCATAATGCAGCCCCGCGTTAAAGAGGGCCCGATCAGCGAACTTTGTGGTCGGTACTTCCAGGGCCATGCGGTTAAATTCTCGTGCAGCCAGCTCTTGATCACCGTGCTGCGCCAGTGACTGGGCACTTCTGAATATGGCCTCACCCAGACGGGCCCGAATCCGCTCCCGCATTTCGGAATCCTTGGCTTCCGGGAGCATACGTTTTGCCAACAGTTCGGCGCTGCGGTAATCTCCTTTGCCGAAATAACTATCGAGTATGGAAAGTTTGACGGTTTCGATTTCTTCGCTGTCGGGGAAATATTTTATCAGGGTGCGAAAATATTTGAGTGCTTCACTGAATTGATTATGGACGAAATAGAGAGCTCCGGCATTGGCGAGGATAAGGGGAGTATTATCATTATCGAACGGGAACAGTTTCACGTAATTGTCATAGGCCATGGCAAGCCAGCTTTCAGCTGGACTAAGGGGAACCGTCTCTTTCTGTTCCATTGTTGAATCGGCCGGAGCCGCAGGAGGATTCGTATTCCTTTCCTGCTGCACCAGAGAATCTCCCATTACCACCGCGTTAGCCGCCGCGTCTCTGATGGTTGCAAGACCCTTGTCCCGGGCGAAAGTCTCGAAACGGCTGGTATTATAAACCAAACAAATAGTAAGATACTCCTGCATCGCATCTTTGAACCGGTGCAGTTTAGTATCCAAAATAAGAGCGATGTTCCAGCGGACCATGTAGGAATAGGGATTCTCGGGAAAGGTATCGAGATATTGCCGTCCCATCTCCACCGTTTTCCTATAAATTTCGGGACTGTCAGCCTGCTCCGCCTGTTCAATCATGGCATTCATGTTCAATCGCAGCATTTCTTCGGTAAGATTATAGGCCCGCAAGCGGGCGCTCTCATCCTTCACCGCCTCCCACCAGGAACTGTCTATCCTGTAGTTTAAAAATAGCCGCTGCCGGGCTTCAAAAGCCTTCATCTTTTCATCCATTGCCTCGTAACAGTCGACTATCTTCCCCTGGGTTACCGGCGCGTCATCTGCCAATGGATCGAAATCAAGAAAATGTTGATACGCCAGGATGGCGTTTTCGTATTCTTCCTTTTGATCCTTGTAAACATCTCCCAGTGTCCGCATGACATCGGCGCTCCAGGCAGGGCGTCCGATTTTTTCCAGATATTCCACCGCCTTGGCCGGCCCGCCGAAATCGTGGAAACAAATGGCAATATACGAAATGGCCTCATCCCGCAAATCTGTGCGGGACTGAACTCCGGCTGGATCCTGGGCCCGTGTCAGGTCAACATCCTCCACTAAAGAGGTAAAGTAACTGATCGCTTCTGGATACTTATCCAGTTTGTAATTGGCCCAGCCCAATTTATATATTGCTTCGATATACCGGGGGCTGCTTGTATACTTCTTCACTTCCAGGTAATAATGAATAGCCCTCTCCAGATCATTGACTCCGGGATTGAAGTAGTATTCCGCGAGACGCATGTAGGCTTCAGGAACGTAGGGGCTTTCCGGATAGGCGTCGATCAGATGCAGATAGATCTGATCGGCCGATTGATAGTCTCTCATCTCCTCGTAGAGAAAAGCCTTGTTGTAGATGGCATCGTCCACCAATTGGCTCTGGGGAAATTCATCAATGACCTGCTGATATAAGAGCAAGGATTTGCTGCAGTCCAGGCTGGGCAGCTCGCCGTCGGGAGAGGCCCCTTCTTCCTGCCGGCGATCGAACTCATCCATCCGCTGCAGATAATCATCCTTGGCTTGGTAATAGTAGAGATCCGCCAGGCGGATGAGTATCTCGTCCACCATCTTGCGGTTTGGATTCACCTGGAGAAGACGCTCCCCGTCCTCTATGCCCTTGGCAATGAGTGATTCCTTTTCTTCCTGCAGGGCCTGCAGCTCCTGCACGTAATAACGCCGGTAACTCTGAATCTCGGGAAGGGACAGGATCCGAAAGGTGGAGTCCGAAACGGCGGCACCACTCTGACCCCAAAGCAGCGGGACGTTTCCGCAAAAAAGGAGCAAAAGAATGAAACTGTTGTGGATCCGCGGTTTCACTTCTTTTCCTTCTCCTTCTGACTCTTTTCTTCTTCCACCATCTTCATATTCTCTGTCGCGGCTTCCTTGCTTCTCTTGTCAAAATAGTCGACATTGAAAAACCGTTCTTTCTCCTTCATGGCCCGCCTGTCCGCATCCAGTCTCATCTGCTTCTCAATATCCGCAACATCCATTAGCAGTCCCTGGATACGATTGTCCATTTCTCTGCGTTTTTCTTGGTAGACTTTATCCATTGTCTGAATGATGCTGGATATCTTTTCGATCCTCTGCTCACACTCCTTGATGCGTGAAAAATTGATACTGCTTATTCCATAGCCGCTGAAACTGGCCCAGCGTTCCAGATCCATATGAATATCACCGGGCATATTTTCCCGCAGCCAGATCTCGTACTGGTTGAGCCTGTCGAAATAATCTTCCGTTTCCTCCAGCTCGATTTCAAGCTGGATAGCCTGATCGAATCTATTATCCAGATCCCCGCTCGCCAGGATTCTCCGTGCCTGCCCGATCTTTTTCGAGGCTTTCTCCTTCTCTGTGAGTGTTTCCGCCAACAGCTGTCCGAACATATATCGCATGTATTCGGACATACCCATGCGGCGTATGAGGGGATCCTCATGGGGATCCTCCGGCGTAACAGAAAAACGGGCGGTATGATCATTTAATAACTTGATGAGATGAGCCCGCAGATCACGGATATCGGAGAGCGACTTGTTGTCTCTGTTTCGCAGTGCCACCTGCTCCAGCGTATCGAGATTTGCGATCTTTTGACGGATCTGGTCCGTTTCCCTGGCATATTGCTGGTTCTCCGCGGACAACGCCTGTCCGATCATCTCTTCCTGCTGGCCCGACTGGAAAAAACTCCTGATATTCTCAAGTTCAATGAATTCCTGCTTTTCACTGGAATTGAGTACGTCCTGCTGGTTTTGCGACAGTTCGTCAAGACGGGATTGGGTTGCCCCGCTTTCAGGCTGACTCCCTGCTTCGTAAACCCGCATCAGATCGTTGACCGCCTCTTCAGACTGGCCTAAAAGTTCCTTGGAACGAGCTGCCAGTACTCTTGCCTCAAAAGCGTAATTGGAAATCAGGGAAAGACGCAGCACTTCCTCGACGCTCTTTAACGCTTCTCCGGGCCTTCCGCTTCGGTAGGCGCTCCAGGCCTTGCCCATGAGACTGAGATCATAGAGGCTAAAGTTTTGCGACACCTGATCGAAGTAACGGCCGGCCAGTTCATTCTGACCCTTTTCGTAATAAATAAGCCCCAGCTTAAGCAACGAATTGTTCTTAATTTGAGCCAATACCTGATCCCGATCACCGGGATTGGGTTCATCCGCCAGCTGCCGCAGGACTGGAATGGCCATATCCTGCTGATCTATATTGGCGTAGCAGGAGGCGGAAAGATATCGGGCGGGATAGAAATATTCCGTTCCGGCGGGAATCAGCGAAAGTGCGCTCAGGGTTTTTTGATAATCGCCGGACATAAAATGGACATAGGCCGTCAGATACCCGATGATACCCAACTGCGATTCCGTAAGATTTGCCCGTCGCCGGATCAGTGCCGAATATGTTTTATCAAGTTCATCATAACGGGTACAGATAAAATGGATAAAGAGTTGTTTGATTAACGCTTTTTCATAATAGCTCGAAGTCGGATAGAGTTCGGTCAGACGGCTGTACCCTTGCAGCGCTTCATCGAAAAGATTCAATCCGTAGGCGGCCTCTGCGGCGAAATAACGGATGTCATCGAGTCTGCGGCCGTCTTCAAAATTTTTAATGAGATCTCTGAGTTGTAATCGGGCCAACTCAAAGTCGCCGCTGTTATAACTCGTCAGGGCCCGCATCAACGCCTGTTTGAACATACGGTCTTCCTGTTCAGGGGTGGCGCTTTTCAGAAGTCGGGTACGCAGAAATTCATATCTGGCCAGGGTAACCTTGTACTGCAGGATTCGGTTGTCCTGCCAGCGTTCGTAGATCGTTTTAATCATCTCAGTAGTAACCCGTTCCTCCGGCTCCTCGGATTCATCCGGAGACCGGGCGGCTTGTTCTTGAGCCTGGGCGGTGCTGCTGGTATCCATTTGAGCCTGTAAATTGCTGGTAGAAAGGATTTCTCTTAAACGATCCTTGAGTTTTTCCAACATCTTCAATATATTAAGATCCGCCGTCCGCTGCGCTTCCCGTTCCAGAGACTGAATGTCATCCATGAGAGCGACGACACGCTGCAGCTCCTGCTGATAATCACTCAGGACCTGTTCCTGGGGAGTAGCCAGATCGGTCAGTCCGAGATCAGACATACTCATCCCCTCGGAGCGTCGCTCATTTATTTCCTTTGTGACATCCTGCCCCAGATCCAGAAGTAACTTTTCCTTGGGAATCATGGTGTACAGGAACTCATCTTTGGTCATTCTTCGATAGAAAGAAGAGGAAAGCGCTTGCAGGGTATCGGCGACCTGAGGGGATTGCTGAGCGGCCGGCAGGGGAATTTCCAGTAAAAAGAGAAGGAAGAAAGAGGAGATCATGACACTCCTTCTCCCTGTACTATTTTCTCTTTTTTTTCTTTCACGGCGTCTATGATTCATGTAGAACCCGAACTCAACTGGTCTGATAGAATCCAATTGCCTGATTTTATGTGTCTTTATTGCCTGAAAATTGCTCATTTTCCCGGCATTTTACAGGCTTTGAAACACTTGCAAAAACAATACCGTGTAAATACATTATCTTCGTATTGGCTATTAATCAGCAGTATGTTTTCTCCCAAACAACAATTGGCCTGTACCCTCAGAGGGAAGATCCAGACCAACTGTATCAGAAAACGGAAATGGTTAACTTCAGAATCGGCACCGGACATAACATTCCGGTTGACCTGACTCCCCTAGGGCAACGCGGTTCTGGCGAAGACCATGACAAACAGCGCCACGGTCTCAATGATTCCCACCACCATCATATAGTTAAGAAATCCCTTCCCTGTCTCGGCTAAGGCATCACTGGCTTTCGCTCCGGCCCGGCCCTGCATATACGCAGAGAGTCCGATGGCCGCCCCAGCCAGAGCGCCGATAAGAATCTGCCAGCCGTAGGTACCTGCATCCCAGGAGGCAGCCTGAATGGCGTTGCGCAGAATCATTCCATAAATCGTCTGAGAAAGAGGAGCTCCCACAAAGGCCACCAGGATAAACGGCGCCGCCTTGTTTTGAGAGAAGGCCTTCTTCCAGGCCCCTACCGCTGCCATACCCGCGACTCCTGTACCCAGAGCGGATCCGATAGCCGCGAATACCAGGGAGATGTTCATGTCACCTAATCCAGTCATCTTACTCATCCTTTCTAATTGAGATCATGTCACTATAAAATAGTTTATTCCTTGAAGGGAGCGTACGGTCTCCCCGCCCACTGCATATCCAGCTGTCCGGAGAATTCCAGCATATTCAGCCGCACCCCGTGCACAATAACAGCCATCAATCCCAGAAGAATGTTAAGTCCATGTCCCAGCAGGAGTATCAGGGCCATCATCAACCCGCTCAACACCGATCCCAGACCGAGTTCCCGGGCCATGTCGTTAAAACTGACCGCCACCATGACCGAAGCATACCCCACCGCAAAAAGACGGAGGTAGGATACCACATCTGAAAAAGAACCGATAAGAGAGAGCGGCAGATCTCCGATGGAAAGCAGGATGCCTTTGATAATATTCTTCTGGAAATGTGCGAATATCAGCGTCAGCGCTGCACTGGCAATAAGCAGCGGCATAAAGAAACCGGGAAGCGGTTTATTGAGGACCAGATTACCCGCCAGAAAAAATATGGACACAAGGAGACCCACCCACCCCAGTTCAGAAAGCGCCCTGGGGGAATTGATAATCTTGAGTCCCTTTAGTACATGGGCCACACTTAACTGCACCACCCCGATAATAAAGCACAGGTACATAATAAAGAGGCTGTTGTCATCGGCAAAGCTGTCTATCTGATCAATGACCAGATGGTTGAGAATGCCGAGACGGCCTATCGGCTGGTAGCCAAACCAGGTACCCGTTATCACACCCCAGATTACCGTTGTTCCGCTTAAAACGAAGAAGAGCTGAAAAGGCTGTCTTGGGGCCGTTTTCATTTTCCTGGAAGCCAGGAAGGTGATCCCCATAAAAAGAAGGCCGTACCCCGCGTCTCCGATCAGCATGGCAAAGAAAATGCTGAAGAATAGAAGGAACCAGAAGCTTATATCGAATTCGTTATAGCCCGGGACTGTGCCCATGAAAGAGAACATCGGATCTATTATCCTAAGCCAGCGGGGCTTGTGGATGAGGGTGGGTACCTCATCAGGATTTTCCGGATCGGACAACAGGCAGGCCCAACCGGCCCGGTCCGCGGCAGCAGTGAGCTCATCCGCTTTTTCTGCGGGGCAGAATCCCTTCAGGTACATGACTTCTTCAGCGTCACCCATACCGTCCAGAACGGCATGAAACTCGAGCTGTTTTCGGATAGTTTCGGCGTAATCCCGTAAAAGTCGACGTTCACCTGTCAGCTTTATAAGGGATGAACGGCGGGCATCGGCTTCCTTTTTCAGAGATTGCTGTTCTTTGATCAGCCGGGAATATTCCATCTCCGGAGGATGATTTTCCTTGAGATCAAGTTTATCGTCGGGGTTATCACTGATGAGAGCAAAATAGACGGTACCATGTTCCTCTCCGGCCTTCTCAAGTATATGCTCTGCTGTCAGACGTTTGAATGTTGCTGTATCAGCCGCGTAAAAACGGATGTAAACACCTTTCTCAGCAAGGTGCTCCACATCCGCCGGGGACACCCGACCGAAGGCCTCATACCATCGGCTGATAACTCTCAGCTCCTCCTGTCTGGCTGCGATGCGGCCCTCTTCTTCTTTAATCGCAAGTATCTTCTCGATTACGGCCTCCGGGGAGGAGCCGGTTTGCTTCCGCCCGCCTCCGTCTTCGGGAAGCAGCCGCAGCGCTTGTTCCAGCCGTTCCTGCTGACGCTGTAATGCTGCTATCTCCTCCGAAGCCGGTTCACTGACGGGATGGATATGCAGTACTCCCAGCTTACCAAGTGTTTTAACCGCTTCCGATCGGGATGGACGGCTGACAAGCAGAGTCACTTCTTTCATGGGAACAATCATGAGGCTGTCACCATCTCTTTCTTGCGCATAATCTTTTTCTTGGCAATCTTGCCGCGCACCACTTCTGCCGTCTGCTGGTCCCCCAGAAAGATTCGTATCTTCCTGATATTCTCCCTTGATTCCGGAATTTTGACTTCCTCGAAAAGCTTTATACGTTGAACTGTAATGCGTAATTCCCCATCCAGCACCCGTTCCTGCATTCGCAATACTTCGATTTGGACCAACCGCTTCAGCTGTTCTATGACCGTCTCGAGAGCTCTATCAACCCAGAGAGGAATCAATAAAAAGTCGTACTCTTTTATATCGAAGATCACTTCCGAGAAGAGAGGAATGTCAATACCGGCTACATTTCCCTTCTCCAGGCGCACTTCCTTTATGGAAACAAGATCCTCCAGTCCCACCGCTTCGGCAAAAAGCCCTGCCCAGGCCTCAACATTACGACTCATCTTTTCTCTTTCCGCCTGGAGGTTCTGGGCCTCCTGCTGTATCTTACTGATCTCCACCAGGAGCTGTTTCTTCTTCAGCTCCAGCGTCGGCAGATAACGGGTAAACCGCTTCAGATCATCTTTTTGTTTTTTCAGTTCGTTTTTGGTTAATCGTATTTTCGCCATCTATCTTCTCGCGCTTATGCCGGCATACGGGATTTATTCCTTTTTAGTCCCGGACTCGCTGCCTTTTTTCTCCTTGACTTTGCTCGATGACTTTCCTTGTTTCGTCTTGTTTTTCCCGTTGGGCCAGAAGGATTTTATCAATTCACTGTTCAAACCGGTCTCGGCTGGCTCGAAACATTCCGCCAGGATATCCCAACCGCGATCCAATGCCTCTTCAAGGGGGATGTTCACGGAAAGATCCATCATGCCCTCTTCGAACATGCGGCCATATCTGAGCAACTTATCGTCCCAGCCGCTCATACGGAATCCCATGGAGCGTTTCTCTTCAGTCTCCAGAAACTGAGCATAAAGCTGAATCATGCCGTCCATGATGGCACGATGATCGTCCCGAGTGTCCTTGTTTACCTGCTGTTTGAGACGGGAGAGGGAACCGAAGGGTTCCACCCGGCCGTTGCGCAGATAAAACTGCCCTTCAGTGATGTACCCGGTATTGTCCGGAACGGGATGGGTGACATCGTCGCCCGGCATAGTGGTCACCGCCAGGATGGTGATCGCGCCGGATCCTTCAAAATCCACCGCTTTTTCATAGCGGGCCGCCAGCTGGCTGTAGAGATCTCCGGGATAACCTCGGTTGGAGGGAACCTGCTCCATGGTGATGGCGATCTCTTTGAGAGCGTCGCAAAAATTGGTCATGTCCGTCAGCAGAACCAGCACATCCTTGCCCTGCAAGGCAAACTTCTCAGCCACGGCCAGACCGAGATCCGGAACCATCAATCCCTCCACGACCGGTTCCGCGGCCGTGTTGATAAAAAAGATGGAGCGTGAGAGAGCCCCTCCCTCTTCCAGTACATTGCGGAAGTACATATACTGGTCGAACTTCAGCCCGATTCCCCCCAGGATAATCATATCAACCTCGGCCTGCAAGGCGATCCGGGCCAGCAATTCATTGTAGGGCTCACCGGAAACTGAGAAAATGGGCAGTTTTTGCGAGGCCACCAGCGAGTTAAACACATCGATCATGGGAATGTTGGTTCGGATCATGCGCTTCGGTATGATACGCTTTGCCGGGTTCACCGGCGGTCCGGCGATGGGGATCACCTCGTCTGTTATTGCCGGTCCCCCGTCCCGGGGCTGACCGCTGCCGTCAAAAATACGGCCCAGCATATTCTCGGAAAATGAGACCTGCATGGGGTGTCCCAGAAAACGGATCTCGTCATTTGTCGATACGCCCCGGTTTCCCGCGAACACCTGCAGACTGATGATCTCCCCGTCGATCTTTATAACCTGAGCCAGTGATTTTCCCCTGCGAGTCGTTATCTCAGCCAGCTCGGAGTAGGCAATCCCCTCGGCCTCAACCGTAATAACATTTCCCGAAACACTAAGAATTCTATTATAGACTTTCTTCATGCTTTCTGTTTCCTTCTATCATATTTCTGATCTCTTCCTCCAGCTTTTTAAAGGCGGGTGAATCCATTTTAACAACGTTCCAATCGAGAAATTTCTGGCGCAGCTCGTAGAAAAATTTTCGTGCCTCATCTTTGCCTTCAAATTTCAAATCGGTTTTTAAAATATCGCTGATAAGATCGAACGCATAGATCTGCCTTTCCGGCGGAGCGGCCGCGTCCACTTCGTTAAAGGCGTTCTGTTGCAGGTAGACACTGTCAACGAATTCCGACTTGAGGAAGAAGAGGAAATCCTGGATGGATGTCCCCTCCTCACCCACTACCATCATCATCTGGTTAACATCCGAACCTTTTATTAGAAAATCACGGACTACTTGTATTTTATCGTCATCGATGAGACTTGGATAGCGGGACCAGCTCTCCAGGGGATGGATCGCGGGGTAGCGGCGAGCGTTGGAGCGATCACGGGAAAGCCCGTGAAAAGCTCCCACCACTTTCAGCGTGGACTGGGTTACCGGTTCTTCAAAATTACCGCCTGCCGGACTAACGGTTCCACCGATGGTTAAACTGCCCCGTTCTCCGGTATAAAGTTCCACCAAACCGGCCCGCTCGTAGAATTCAGCAATGCGTGATTCCAGGTAGGCCGGAAAAGCCTCCTCTCCCGGTATCTCCTCCAGACGTCCCGAGAGTTCCCGCATAGCTTGGGCCCAGCGTGAAGTGGAATCGGCAAGAAGCAGAACATCCAGTCCCATCTGGCGGTAATATTCCCCCAATGTGGTGGCCGTGTAGACCGAAGCCTCACGAGCCGCAACCGGCATGGAACTGGTATTGGCGATGATGATTGTCCGCTCCATAAGCGATCTGCCCGTCTTGGGATCGGTCAATTCAGGGAACTCCCTCATGGTTTCAACAATTTCACCGGCCCTCTCTCCGCAGGCGGCGATAACCACAATATCCACCTCTGCATTGCGGCTGGTTATCTGCTGCAGCACCGTCTTTCCGGCCCCAAACGGTCCAGGAATGCAATAGGTGCCCCCTTTGGCCACCGGGAAAAAAGTGTCGATTATCCGCACCTTGGTCACCAGAGGATTCTCCGGTAAAATCCTTTGGCGGTATGCCGATATGGGCAGTTTGACCGGCCAATTGAAGGTCATACTGCACTCTGTCTTTTTACCCTTTTCATCGGAAAGAACGGCTACAGTCTCTGTGATGGGATAGGATCCTGCCTCAGAGACTGACATTACTTCCAGGTCTCCTTCCAGATAGAAAGGGACCATAATGGCATGCTTGAACTGACTCTCCGGTACGTGCCCCAGGGGGATGCCGGCTCTCACCTTGTCCCCCTTTTTTACAGCCGGAGTGAATTTCCATTTTTTCTTCTCATCCAGAGGATTGAGGATAACTCCCCGGGGCAGGAAAAAACCATACTTCTCAGCCAGCTTCGGCAAAGGATTCTGGAGGCCGTCATATATCTGCCCCAGAAGTCCCGGTCCCAGCTCAACCGCAAGAAGTTCATCGCTGAATTCAACCGGATCACCCACCTTAAGTCCGATGGTACTTTCGAATACCTGCAGAAAGGCCCTGTTGTTTTGAATACGGATGACCTCAGACTTCAGTCTCTGCTCTCCACTGACGGCGAAGGCGACTTCATTCTGGCTGATGCTTCCATTAAATTCAACAGTCAGCATATTTCCGTTAATACCGACAATCTCACCTGAATTCTTCTTCATTCCATCTATCCTATACCTTTTCTTGCTCTTTA
>CAZUMH010000033.1:0-31557 GCA_964621645.1 uncultured bacterium | reverse complement strand
ATCATAAGCAGCCCCGGAGAACATATATCTCCGGGGCTTAGTATTTTTAATTTGATTACGGAATCGGGCGGTTATAAATATAAAGCCCCGGAGATATATGTTCTCCGGGGCTGATTATGATCAGTGGATGTGATCAATCCATAGTGGCCGAGAAGGCGATACCGTAGATAAAATTCTTGATACCAGCCTGATTACCATACGCGTCGGCCTGATCTTTGAGGGAACTGGTGTCCAGGAAGAGAGCGGCGCCGAGGCCCCAGTTGTTACCGATCCACCATTCCTTGCCCAAGGCAATGAAAAATCCCAGACCATATTCACTTTCACCCTTGCTGCCGGAAGATTCGATGGTATCTTTGCAGTAGAGAATACTGCCCGAGAAATAAACATTGGCCGGCATCATATAGTAGGTGAACCCTCCTCCAAACCCCATGGCGGAAACACTGGCGTCGTTTACGGAGACGGATTGACCGCCGTATTCGGCATCCGGATTGGACAAGCTGAATCCTCCCAGATCTCCGAAGACGATGAAATTTTGACCGATTGATTTACCGATTTGGAAATGAAAGTCCATTCCTATTGCTTTGAATACCAAGTCCTGCGTGCCTTCGATGGTCACCTTACCGGGGCCGCCTCCAAGCAGAAAGCGCATAAAGAAACCTTCATGAGCCTTGTCCTGGGGGGATGTCTGCGCGCCCAGCAAGCCGGGAAGGCAGAGGGCCAAGAGTAGTACGAGGCAGGTTGTACTGGCTTTTCGCATGGGATTCTCCTTTCCTGTTCTGTTTTGTCAATATTAAGTGATCGATATCCCGGATCAACATTTGGGAGGCTTGATTCGGATGCAGGCAAAGCTTATGACAGTCGCCTGCCGGCTTTTAAATAATAGTGATAAAGTTTTAGTGACACAAGTATCACAGATTTTATTGTCTTACTCCTGAGAAAGGTGGAAATTTTTTACATGGGGCCGATTCCCCCGGTATTCATCCTCCTTTTTATTCGGACGTCAGTTCCTTGCTGAAATTGATCCTGACCAGCTTTGCGGGGATTCTTTTTATGGAAGTGGGCAGAAGAATGAGTGCTGTCTCTTCCTGCCCCAGAGAATCCAGGCAGATGGAGAGCAATGAGTCCGCCGGGATGTCACGCCCCACACGTTCCAGATCCCTTTTGATTGTATATGATTTGCCTTCGCCGCCATTCAGGGTCAGATCCTGGGAGACGTTGATACGTCCCGAGACGAGATTGGAATTAATCCCGTATTGCCGTACAGATGAAAAAAGAGGTTCCCCTGTTTGCTCCACGCCGGCGTTCAGGAGAGCGACGATCCCCTTTAAAGAAAAGTCGCCGCAGATAAGACTCATTCGCCCCAGACAATCCTGCCAGTCCACCGGAACATCATAATCACGGACGTATACAGCATATCTCTCCTGCTGCAATATTTCACTTACTGCTGAATAGAGATTGGCCGGTAGTGAGATTTTTACCTGAGGCGGCGATGGTCCTCCGCAGGCGAAAAATAGTCCAATTAACAAAAAAAGACTCAGGAGTCGTTTCATGTAACCTCCTTATTAAGATTGCTTGAGAATCAGACAAGATCAGCCAAAAGAAAAATAATCTATTCCCGCATAATCTGCATGAAGGCAGAGTGAAGAATATGTTAAGATTGGGTGAAGTCCATCCGGCCAGGATAGCGTCAGTGTTATTCGTCCTTAACCGGCACCAGGGGGGTAAAGCGGATGTAGTCCCAGTCGGCGTGGGACATGGCGGGAACGAACCAGGAATTACCGGAGATAACCAGTTCCTGTTCGTCATTTGGTGAGGTATAGGGAATAGTTGTTTTCAGTACCGGCAGTAAGGGCTCACGCTCTCCTGCCGTTTCGAGGGTGAGTATGGTGTCCTGTCTGGTCATGACAAACCGGTAGGCAAAGCTCCGAGTCGAGGCCGTATCCGCGGCTGAGAGGCAGGAAACGTTTGTCACGGCGGTGAAATTTTTGTACAGGACGGCGGATTGGGATATGTTCGTGGCTCCGACGTTGCGGGTGATGAGCAGATAGTCCCCCGCTTTTTCGCGGGGGTGAAATACGAGTTTAACGGTAAGCCGGCGATCATTGGACCCTTTTACCATGGAAAAGACGACCCTGGCTTCCAGGCGGTAGCTGCGGCCTGTAATCAGCCTGCTGATCTCCAGGGAGGGGTAGTAGCAGAAGAACCATTTATCCCAGGAAGGAATATACTGGCGGCCCCAGGATTCACTCATCATGGGATCGAGAGAGTAACGCAGGAATCCCGGATTGGCCGAGAGAGAATAGCGGCCGAAGGAGTTATTGCCGTATACATCGCTGTGAGGCCAGGACCATATCATCCATTCCTTGGACAGGATATCGCTGGTAAATTCTTCCCGAAAGGGAGGCGTTGCTGTTTCTGTCCTGCGGGGCAGTTGTGGTGGTTTGGGATCCAGATTGTGCAACTCACCAACCCGCCTTATCTTGAGGAGTATGCCTGTCAAGTCACTTTGAACCAAGCTGGGATTTCCGTTTGCTTTTCCCCCGGATACGGGTACGGCCCAAAGGTCGCTGCGTCCCCGCAGTTGGCTGCGGTAGAGGAGCAGTTTTCCATCTCGGGACCAGACAGGTGATTCATAACCGACGTTGTTTGTAATCCCTGTTGTTATACGAGATTCAGTGCCATTGTTGATGTCAAAGGTAAAAACATGACGATTGTTGTCCACCAGCCGGTCGTATGCGAGATAGCGGTCATCGGGAGAGAGTTTCAGCCCCCGGGAATTGGGACTGACAGCGACCAACGGTGTGAAGCTGCCATCCAGTCCAATAAATGCGAGAAAGTGATTGCCCAGGGTGCCTGTCTTAAAATTCTGGACAATTTCACAGAGTACTCTTTTATTATCACTGCTCCAGCCCTGGGGAAAGACCCGCTGTTCCCGGCCTGAATAAATCAGTTTGACTCTGGCATCCTTGACGGAAATGGTACGCAGTTCCAGGTACCCGGGATACTGATATTGTGAAAAGGCTATGAGCTGAGCGTTGTCGCTCCATACTCCGTGATAGGCAAATACAGGTCCGCTTTCAGTCGAGTCCAGCCGGGTCAGCTGGCGCAGACTGCCATCTTTCCAGTCCTTGATGACGAGATTTCCATTGGACCAATCCGTCAATATCTGGTAACGGCCATCCAGAGAAAAGGAGGTCATGGGGTCTGGAGGAATCCGCCGGCAGTACCACTCCACCAGAGGCTGAATCTCGGGGACCTGTAAATTTTTTAAGGCCTGACGAGCAGCCAGCACACTGCGGCGTTGTTCAGGATAATCCTCGATTACTTTCCGGTAAGCTGAATCCGCTCCAGAGTCATCTCTTTTTGCCAGGCAACGAGCGATTTGCAGCTGGGCCACAGCCATCAGGGATCGGTCCGTTGTACTGTCAGCAATAATTTGGCGGTAGAGCGCCAGCGCCTCGTCCAGCCGCCCGTTCACTTCTTCCAGGTAAAAGGCCCGCTCCAACAACATCCCTGTCGTTTCCTGCGCCCGAACCGAAGTTAATGGAATGACCAACAAACAGACTGCAATCAGCTGCGGGATACATTTCAGCCTGGAGATCATTATTCAGTTCCCTTTTTATCCCTGTCCGGATTAACCAGCTTATAGCCGATTCCCCTCAGGCCTACAAGGAGGCCGGGCCGGGCCGGATCCTTCTCAAGCTTTTTACGCAGATTCGCTATGTGAGTATCCACGGTACGCGGTGATACAAATACTTCCGTGCCCCAGAGGGTATCGAGTATCCGATCCCGGCTGACCGCCTCGCCTTCATTAGAAGCCAGGAAGCGAAGGAGGTTGAATTCCAGCGCAGTCAGATGCACCCGTTTACCATCACGATATGCTTCACAGCGGTTGAAATCGATCCGAATAGAAGCGGTGATGAATTTGTCCGGAGCGGATCGATAGCGGGAAGCCATCCTGAGAAGTGCTTTAAGCCGGGCCAGCAGCACCGTTCTGCTGAATGGTTTGGTTACGTAGTCATCCGCCCCCAGTTCGAATCCAATGAGCTTATCCGCCTCTTCCCGGCGGGCTGTGAGGATCAGAATCGGCAGGGTTTCACCTTCCCGGCGCAGACGGCGGCAGACATCCAATCCATTGATATCGGGAAGCATGAGGTCAAGAATCATCGCCTGAAAACGTCCGCTTTTTGCCTGCCGATACCCCTCTTCGCCACTGGATACCGCTTCTATGTCGTAGCCCTCCATCTCCAGGTCGTCACTGAGGGTTAAGCTGATATCGGGATCATCTTCCACCAAGATAATACGGGGTCTTACCATGTCTACTCCTTGCTTCGAAGTGGAAATTCCAGGATGAAAACAGAGCCCTCTCCGGGAGCGCTCTCCACTCTAACGGTGCCTTTATGGCTGTCCATAACCGATTTTACGAGAGACAGGCCCAGACCGCTGCCTGGAATCCCTGCCTTAGTCGCGGAGGTGCCGCGAAAAAATGGACGGAATATATTTTTTCTGGTGACAGCGTCAATACCTGGTCCGTAATCCCTGACACTGATGAATTGCCGTCCCGGGGCGCGACCGGCCTTTAGGTCGATGTTGGAACCGGGGGAGGAAAATTTTCGGGCATTGTCGATTAAATTAGTCAGGGCCTGCTGCACCGCGGCGCGGTCCATTCGAACTTTCTGCAGATTTTTTTCGATAAAGAGCCGGAGAGTGAATCCTTCCGCTTCCAGGGCGGGAACGAACTCAGTGGAAAAGTCCTCCAGGAGCCGGTCTAAAGAGATCATTTCGAAATAATAGCGACGCTTGCCGATTTCACGGCTGGTTGCGTCCAGGATGTTATCCATAAGAAAGGTGAGGCGTTCGCTCTGTCGGGCCAGTAGTTTGAAATAGGAGGAGCGGCGCTCCGGCTTGACACGGCCGTCCCGCAGCATTTCAGAAACCTGCCTTATTGAGGTGAGGGGACTTTTCAAATCATGGGAAAGTGCGGCAACGAATCTGGTTTTAGTTTCGGCTAACTCAGCTGTCATGAGAAAGGTATGAACAGCCCAGATGATGGTTATGATGAGAATGATAATGATGACAAGAAAAACGAGGCCGTAAAGACTGCGATCTTGCGAGAAAAGAAGCGGAAAAAGCGATCCATTATGCTGATAGAGGTTCAAGGTCCAGGGAGGGAAGTCTCCCGTGAAGCCACCGGAAATTCTGTTGTTTCCGATGGGCACGGATTCGGAAGATGACACGATAATCCCGTTTTTATCCTGGATATCCCAGGCGGTGTCGGATCCGCCCAGTCGTTTCTCTATCAACTGGGGGATAAGTTCTTTCGCCAGCAGGCGCTGATTCAGCAGGCATCCTATATGAGAAAACTTAGCAGATGAAGAGTCAGATACACGCTTCAGCATTACAAGAAAGAGCTGATCGCCGGTTTGAAAAGAGAAGCCGGGATGTGTACCTTTCAACTCGTCGAAAAACGACTGATCGAAGAGAACGGGAAAAACATCACGGAAGGTTATCAGCCGTTCAGTTTTCCTGCGGGCCTCTTTTTCCCGGTTTTCCAGAGAAACAAGGGTCTCTTGTGTCGCAGCATCCAGGCTGTGAAGAGAGGAGATCTCATCTTTAATGCTGCGGCAAAAAAAATTGAATTGATTCAGATTCAGGCGCCAGCGAGAACCGAGGAGATCTTTCATTAAACCAAGCCAGCAGATAAGAGCAGTTTTTTCATCTCCTTTTACCGCTTCAATCCTTCCTTCCTCCAGTTGAGCGGCCGGAACGGCCGGCAGACCTGAAGGCAGCCTGGTCTGGAAGCAGCGGTGTCGTATCTGCCGGAGTATATCAAGAGCTCCCTGCCAATCCTTCTCCTTGCAGCGGAGGCGGGCCAGCGCAAATAGTGACTGAGCCATTGTTTGCTTATCTTTGGAAACATTTACCAGGCGGTATAAACCGGCGGCTTTGCTATTGTCCGCTTCCTTGAATTCGGCCCTGAATCCCTGCAATAGATCTGCAGGGATCACTGAGGGAGTGCTGCCATCTGCGAAGGTATCATCATAAACAAGATCCGTTTGAGGGAAACGGATATTATTACGATTATCAATGAAGAATACCATTTCAAATATCGGGTAGACGGCAGAGAGGGAGTCGGACGGTTTATCCGGATAATTCCCAAATTTGTGTTCCGAAAAAACAGTATTCATCCGCTCCATTTCCCGGTCAAGATCAGCGCAAATAGATGTGATCAGCAGCTGATGTTTCTCTTTGATTTCTTTTTCCCGTAACGCCTGGTCGTTCCGCAGACCGCGGAGAGCCAGCAGCCCCAAGATAATACAAGGGACCCCTATCCCCAGCAGCAAGAGCAGGAGAATGGTGTAATTTTTTGTCCGTAAAAGGGTCATGGATAAGGACCTTTAGGGCAATCTTGTTTTAATGTTCACCGATATACTCGGAGAAGACGACAACAGTATCTAGCAATGTATAATAAAAACTTTAAAGAAAATCAGCAGCATCAGCAGTGCGGCAATCCACGTCAACAGTTGCTTTAGATTTCGTTCCCCGCCGCCGAATTCCCGCTCGATGGTCTCCTGGTAATCATCTTCGGTGTAAATACCCAGATTGGCCAGATAGGCATTTTCCGACCAGCCTGTGTTTTCGTCTGATCCGCAATGGGGACAGGCATGGGCACCCGGAGGAACCTCAGCGCCGCAGGCGGGACAGGATTTGGGGATCTCCGCGGTCATGAGGATTATGTTTCTTTCGTGAACAGCCGTCTTCTTACTGTGCAGAGAACACCAGCCAAAGCAATGCAGATAAGCGTGCTCCAGGGCGTAAGTGTACAGTGAGTCCGATATCCCAGCAGGCATGCCTTATGAGCATAAGCCTGGGGAATCAGCGTTGATAGGGCGGCCAGGGCCAGGATGACAGTCAGGATAAGCAGCAGCGGATAGCCTTTTTCCCGTATTTTCATATAAGATCCTGTTAGAATGGAGCGCCCCGCACGATGAACGTGCGGGGCAGGAAAAGTCATTATTTACACCACTGATCGATCCAGTCGATTACCGTATTATGCCATTGTATGCTGTTGGCCGGTTTTAGCACCCAGTGGCTTTCATCCGGGAAGTAGAGGAACTTGCTGGGAATACCTTTTCTCTGCAGGGCGTTGAAGGTGGACATCCCCTGGGTGTCGACCACCCGGTAATCCCGGCCCCCGTGAATTACCAGCATTGGAGTTTTCCAGTTTTTAACAAAATTAACAGGATTCTGCTCTTCATATCCTTTGGGATTATCCCAGGGAGTACCGTGATGCTCCCATTCCGGAAACCAGAGCTCCTCTGTATCGAAATAGGCGCTCCGCTCATCCAGATTGCCGTCATGATTCACCAGACAGCGGAAGCGGTCGGGCCAGTTGCCGGCGATCCAGTTGATCATGTACCCGCCGTAGGAGGCGCCCAGGGCGGCGACCTTTTTCCCGTCCATCCAGGAATACCGCTTCAGCGCGGCCTTTAGTCCTTTCTGCAGATCGACCAATGGTTTGCCGCCCCAATCTCCTCTGATGGCATCGGTGAACGCCTGTCCGTACCCGACGGAACCGTGAAAATCGACCATGACAGCGGCATAGCCGGCTCCGGTGTAAGCCTGGGGATTCCAGCGGTAGTGAAAGTGATTGCCGAAAGATCCCTGGGGTCCGCCGTGGATAAGGAAGGCCACCGGATAGGTCTTGGCCGGGTCGAAATCCACCGGCTTAACGATATAGCAGTAGACGGTCTCGTCGTTCCAGCCCTTGAAGGTGAACTGCTCATAGTCCCCCATGCGGGCCGCGGCGACCTTATCCTTATTGATATTGGTTATCTGCTGTATATCACTTCCGTCCGCCGCCACAGAATAGAGTTCCACAGGGGACTTCAGGTTGTCCATGCCGCAGACGATGCGGTCGCCGGCGATGCCGACTGAGCCAATAGTGCCCATCTTAATGAGGCACTTCGCCTTGCCGGTGGCAGCGTCCACGGCAAAAAGCGAATTCTGCCCCAGATTAGCGGCGGTGACGAAGATCGTTTTCCCGTCCGCGGACCAGGTGAGTGATCCCGGTGAGCGGTCCCATTTTTCCGTGAGCGCCTTTTCCTTGCCGGTCTCCCAGTCACGCAGCAGGATACGGTAGCGATCCGACTCAAAGCCCGGACGGACCATGGCCAGATAGGCCAGAGTTTTACCATCCGGAGAGAAAACCGGCTGGGTGTCCCAGGCCTTGTTTTTCTCTGTGATGTTTTTCGGTTTTGCGGAGCCATCCGCCGGTACATACCAGAGATCCCAGTTGGTAGACCAGGCCTCTTTCCTGCCGGAGTTATTGGCTGAGAAGACAAGCCCCTTTCCATCCTGGGTAAAGGTCATTTCTTCGGTGCCGCCGAAGGGCTGCGAGGGAGTATCCGCATCCATCCCCGCCATGAGCTTGATCAGTTTATGTTCTTTCAAATTCCAGACAAAAAGGTGGGATCTGCGGCCGTCTTCCCAGGTGTCCCAGTGACGGATAAAGATGCTGTCGAAAATACGGCCGGTGGCCGGTGAGCTGGCGCGTTTGTCCAGTTCTTCTTTGGTACATCCGGGGCAGCCCTTTTCAGGGAACACTTCCATGGTAAAAGCCAGCATACCTCCCGCCGGAGAAACAATCAAATTGCCCACATTCAGGGGAAGATCGGTAACCTGTTCGGCTTCGCCTCCATCCAGGGCAATGCTCCACACCTGGGAAGAGCCGGATCTGGTGGAGAGGAAAAATATTTTCTTGCCGCAGGCGGACCAGCGAGGGTTGAAATCAGCAGCTGGATTGGTAGTGAGCCGTTTCAATCCTTCGCCGTCGATCCCGACTATCCAAATGTCGGTTCTGCCCCTGTTTCCTTCCAGGTCGGTTGTTCTCAGGCTGAAAACGACATATTTGCCGTCCGGGGAGACTTGGGCGTCACCTATCCGGTCCATGGCCAGCATGTCATGGACCGAAAAAGGGTGAGTCTCTTCCTGGGCCAGGGCCGCCAGGGAGAGAGAAAAGACGCAAAGAATCAGCGTCATAAGCAGGTATCTGATACGCATACTGTCCTCCGTCCACTTTTGGAAATGAAAAGTGATGATCTGGTTTTGCAGGATAATATATTTACAGGAGGGAGAAATTCAAAGTCATTTTTGCCCCGCGGGCGGGATCATTTCGCTGGAGCCGTGTTTTCAGGGGCTATCTTACCAGAACGCATTTGCCAACGGCCCGCTTTTCACCTGCCTGGAGCAGATAGTGGTAAACACCTGAATCACGGTCGCCGGCCTGCCATTCTATCTCCTGAGTTCCGGCCTGTTTCATGCCGCGGAATACTTCCTCCACCAGCCTGCCGCGACTGTCGAAGACCGTGAGCGTGACCAAGGACTGAGTTGGCAGGTCAAAGGAGATGACGGTGGATGAGTTGAACGGATTGGGGTAATTCCTGTGTATACGGAATTCCTCCGGAGTATCGTTTTCACTGATCCCCTGCAGTGCGGTGCTGTCGTAGATCGCTGCCGTCCAGACGGAGAGATCGCTGCCTTCCATTCGGGTCCAGATCGGGTAGACAAAGCCGCCCCGGGCCGCGATGTTAATGTAGTCTCCGAAGAAGACATTGTTATTAGGAGTAAAGGAAGATTCGCTCACCCGGATATTCTCGAAGCTGTCTCCGCCGTCCCGGGATATGGCGATATACACATCTGTTTCATCCGTGCTGGTCTCCCTGCGGTCATAAAAGACCGCGTATAAAACACCGGTGAGCGGATCGACACATAACCAGGGGAAAAACTGGTGGCGTTTGCTGGTGTCATCATTAACCTTGATGGGAACGCTCCAGTTGAGTCCTCCGTTACTGGAGCGGGAGAGAAAGATATCATAATCGCCGTAACGGTCATCACTCCAGAGTATGTAGATCGTGCCGCGGTAGGGTGAGTCACTGATATCACAGACGGTAACCGGCATGCCGTTGCAGCGGTAAATCCCCCAGGAACGGGAAGGGATATCCCAGCCGCCATGCTGTTCACTGACCAGGATATCTTTTCCGAAGGTCTTGCCGCCATCCTGAGAGCGATCAAACATGATGCGGTTATGGCCGGACCAGGAGACATAGACCTCACCGTTCGGGCCCACGGCGGGCACAGCGCCTTCTACGGTATTATCACTGTCCAGACAGTCTCCGCCACGATCCGAGATGGTCTTGGCATTGGACCAGGTATTGCCTGAATCAGTAGAGCGGGAAAAACGGATGCGGCTGGAATCTTCCGGTTCCCAGCTGTTGTAGCTGTCGAACTCCGTCCAGCAGACATACAGATTATTATGGTATTGTGATCCTGAACAGTCGGCAATGAGCCACTCCTTGTCCTGATCCTTAGTACCGTTCAGGCCAACACCTGCACCCGTGTCCCAGTTCTGGCCTCCATCCAGCGATTTTTGTATTACAATTCGATCAAGGAAGGACCCATCGTAGGTGTTGGGACGGGAGAGGTGCCCGAAATAGAGGTTTCCGTCCGCATCAAAGGTAACGCAGGGATCACCCCAGACTCCCAGGGGAGAAAGGAGGTTGCCTTCCTCCCAGGTTGCTCCACCGTCAAGGGAATAATAATAATAATTGATGTTGGCTCCGGCCGCCAGGTTCAGCGGATTTGTCGGGTTGATGGCGATGGTCACCTCTTCCGGGTTATAGCTGCTAGGGGCGCTCACCTGTATATTGGGAAATTGGGACCAGACCGGTGATACGGCGGGAAACAGAACCGCCAGCAGGAAAAATATCCGCCCTTTTTTCATCGTGGTCACCTCCTGTTGTAATGTATTGGTTCTGTAAGAAAATACGGCTAGGGTCGGCTTTGCCCCTGTTGCGGTACGGCCGGCAGAAAAAGGAGAAAGATAGTTCCCGCTGCCATCAGTGCCGCGCTGATCAGAATGGCGGTATGCAAACCCCAGCGGTCACCCATGAGGCCCACCAGAATTACCGCGACGGAGCGAATAGCAAAGCTGAGACACATGTAAACGCCGTTGGCCAGGGCCCGGTTACCCGGGCAGCTCTCCTGTACGATAGCCATGACTACCGGCGTCGTGGAGACTACGGAGAATCCCATCCCTATCAAGAGGGGCAGCCGGGCCCATCCCTGAGTCTGCAGGAAAAGCAGAGTAAACAGTGGAGCGGTGCTCATGAGGATGAGAAGCACGCGGCGGCGCCCCAAATGGTCGCTGAGACTGCCCGCGGTGAACGCGCCCGCAGCACCGGCTGCCTGCAGTACAGTGAGAGAAGCGCCAGCCAGCCAGAGGCTTTCGCCGGTGTCCGTCAGGTAGGTGGGCAGAAAGGTGGTGAGCCCGGAGATGAGGAAAGCCCGCACCGTGATCAGGCCTGTCAGCGGAACCAGCAGAGGGCCAAGGCAGCGTAAAGACGTGCGCCAGTGCAGTGATTCCGATGATTTCCTGGTGACGGGGGAGAGATTCCTGATTTTCAGGTAGAGCAGCACCGAAGCAAGAATCCCGGCTAGAGAGAGCCAGGGAAGGCCGCGGAGAGTCATGTGGGCCAGGGCAGTCACCACCACCAGGGGCCCCAGGGTACGGCCCAGTTCACCGCCGACCATCCAGATGCTCATACCGCGGCCCAGACGCGAGCCGGAAAGGCGGCCGGTGATCACCGGGCCTATGGCATGGAACATGGCTGAACTGATCCCGACCAAGGTGAGGACAAGAGCCAGCCCCAAATAGTTGGGAATGAGACCGAGAAAACTCATGAGAACGGCGCTGGCAGCCGGAGCCAGCATGACCCAGTGGGTCAGATCCCGGCGGTCGGAAAGGTGCCCGATAAACGGCTGGGCTACGGAAGGCGCCTGGGTGAACACGGTGAGAAGACCCGCCTGGGCCCGGCTGAGGCCCAGCTCAGCAATAAAGATGGGCAACAGCGGCGGCAGAAAAGAGGTGTAGGTGTCATGTACCGCGTGCACGGTTCCGGTGGTAATGACGTTTCCTGTCTGGAAGGTATTTTTTTCAGGCGACGCTGCCTGGGATTTCTGCAAGGGTAACTCCTGTAAAGCCGGTATACGGTAGTCGTCCCGCTGGTGTCAGACAAGACGATGTTCCCAGGGTTTCGGGAGCGGAAGGCAGTCAGGCAAATATACGATTTCAGAGAAGAAAAAACAACAGGCTTTCTTATGGAAATATCTTGCATTACTGTTTTGAAATGGCTATAATGATTATCCAGCTGTCCAAGATAGACAGCTTTCACTGTGTCACCCTTGATCCTGCAACCAAGAGTACCTGTCGCCCTGTATTAATGCCCATGGATCTGTATTCTATAAGCTTTTCCGGATATCTTCTTCGAATCCATCATAAGGGAGCGAAGAGCGTATCATCCACCAAAACAGTGAGGAGAGAGTATGTCCTTGTCACCAAAGCGGATCGATACCGAGGACCTGGCGGCCCATCTGGATGATTCTGCTCCTTGGCTTGTCGACATCCGTTCCGCGGATGCCTATAACGGATGGCGCCTCAGAGGTGAGAACCGCGGCGGACACATCCCCGGGGCACGGAGCCTGCCCGCCAAGTGGATGGACTATATCGACTGGCCCGATATCGTCAGTTCAAAGGGGATCAGTCCGGACAGGGATATCATTCTTTACGGCTACAGCAGGGATGACGTGCTTCGGACGGCGGACCGTTTTCAAAGAATCGGATTTCCCAAAGTTTTCCTATATCCAGACTTTCTTTCTCACTGGTGTGCTGATCCCGTCTATCCTCTGGAGCGGTTGGAACGTTATCATCATCTGGTGCCGGCTTCCTGGGTACACAAACTCATCCAGCAGGGAGAAGCCGACGAATATGAAAACGATAGTTTCGTCATCTGTCATGCCCATTATCAGAATCCGGAGGACTACCGGCAGGGACACATTCCGGGATCCCTGGCCCTGGATACCAACAGCCTGGAATCCCCCGAGACCTGGAACCGCCGTACTCCCGAAGAGGTGAAACGGGTCCTGTTATCCCTGGGGATCACAGCCAGAACCAGCGTTATCCTCTACGGGCGTTTCTCCCAGCCCGATTTCGACGATCCCTTTCCTGGCAGCAGTGCCGGTCAACTGGCGGCCATGCGCTGCGCTTTCATTATGCTCTGGGCTGGCGTCAGGGACGTACGGATACTGAACGGGGGCCTGCAATCCTGGCTTGATGCAGGGTATAGACTAAGCACGGAAGATGCTGCTGCCTCCCAAGGCGCAGAGGATTTCGGAGGAGAAGTCCCGGCCTCACCGCACTACGCAGTGGATCTGCCCGGGGCCAGGGAGATTCTCGCCGACCCTGAGGCGGACCTGGTGAGCGTGCGCTCCTGGCCGGAGTATATCGGGGAGGTGAGCGGTTACCATTACATCCAAAAGAAAGGGCGCATCCCCGGGGCGGTATTCGGGAACTGCGGCAGCGACGCCTACCACATGGAGAACTACCGAAACCTGGATCATACCATGCGGGAGTATCCTGAAATAGAAAAGATGTGGGGTGAAACGGGCCTTTCCCGCGGGCGGCGGACCGCCTTCTACTGCGGTACCGGCTGGCGGGGCAGCGAAGCCTTTTTCTGCGCCTGGCTTATGGGCTGGCCGCGGGTATCGGTGTATGACGGCGGCTGGTTCGAGTGGAGCGCCGATGAGACAAATCCCGTCGAAACAGGCCCACCTGCCTGATTGCCGGAATCCAGCCCTGCACCATCCGGAAAGGATCTGAGTGGATGATACCTCCAGACAAAGATGTATCCGAGGACACGATCACCATCGAGGCATGGAGATCACCCCGGGAAGATCGCATTATGGCTCTCTATCGCTGCTTGACTGCGAAGCCACGGCACATCCCCAGTCTCTATTTCTACGATGCAGCCGGATCCGAACTTTTCGAGAAGATCACCCGGTTACCTGAGTACTACCTCACCCGGCTGGAAAAGTCTCTTTTACGGAGGGCCCCTTCCACCTTCCTGCCGCCTCTTGACAGCAAAGACATTGTGGAGATCGGCAGCGGCGACTGCTCCAAGATCTCCATCCTTCTCGGTTCCATCACCCTGGAGGAGGTGGATTCCGTGCGCTACCTGCCTGTGGATGTGAGCGAGACGGCTTTGAGGTTTTCCGCCCGGAGTCTGGTCCGGAAATTTCCGGGGCTGCAGGTGCAGGGGCTGGTAACCGATTTCATGAGAGGACTGCGCCACCTGCCGGATGAGAGGGAGCGGTTCTTCCTCTTTCTGGGCAGTACTTTGGGCAACCTGCATCCCAAACGGGCTGAGAAATTTTTCCTGAATCTGGGGCAGGTAATGCGTCCGGGGGAGCATTTGCTTCTGGGAGTGGATCTGGTCAAACCCGTACACATCCTGGAACGGGCCTACAACGACACAGCAGGAGTGACAGCTGAGTTCAATCGAAATATTTTGAATTCCGTGAACCGGACGGTCGGAACGGACTTCGATCCCGCTCTCTTTTCTCATGTGGCGTTTTTTAACAAAGAAAAATCTCGCATTGAGATGCACCTGAGAAGCAGAAAAGCCATAACCATTTCCAGTTCCTGTTTCCCTTCTCCTCTATCTCTCAAGAAGGGAGAACAAATTCATACGGAGAATTCCTACAAGTTCAGCCGCAACATGATCATTACGATGACCGAACCCGCGGGGCTCTCTCTTTCCGGCAGCCTGACTGACGCCAATGACTGGTACGCTCTCTTCCTCTTTATTCGGGAATAATGGTCTTATGACAATCGATCCTAAAAAAATTCGGGCAGATTTTCCAGCCCTCACCCGCAGGGTTCACGGCCGGCCCCTGGCCTACCTGGACAACGCCGCGACCACTCACAAACCCAGGGCGGTCCTGGAGGCGATATCGGATTTTTACTCCACCAAGAACAGCAATATTCACCGCGGGGTGCACACTCTGAGCGAAGAAGCAAGCGCGGTCTATGAAGAGGCACGGGAGACGATGAGCCGTATCCTCGGAGCGGCCGGACCCGAAGAGGTTATCTTCACCAGCGGCACTACCGCAGCCATTAATCTGGTGGCAGCCTCCTTCGGACGGGCGTTTGTCAGCGAAGGGGATGAAATCATCGTTTCGGAGCTGGAGCACCATTCCAACCTCATTCCCTGGCAGATGCTCTGCCGGGAACGAAAAGCAAAGCTGCGGGTCATCCCTATGGATGAATCCGGCGGCATTACCCGGGAAACGACGGCGGGCCTCATGAACAAACGCACCCGCCTGGTGGCTCTGACCTGCCTGTCCAATGTACTGGGGACGGCGCCGCCGGTGCGGGAGATTATCCGTTTGGCCCACGAGAGGGAGATACCGGTGCTTTTAGACGCGGCTCAGGCGGCGCCACACCTGCCCCTTTCAGTCCGTGAGCTCGATTGTGATTTCCTGGCCTTCTCCGGGCATAAGATGTACGGTCCCACCGGCATCGGGGTGCTGTACGGAAAAAAGCGCTGGCTGGAGGTGCTGCCGCCCTGGCAGACCGGAGGCGGCATGATCGCCTCGGTCCGGTTAGACGAAACGGAATTTGCCGAGCCGCCCTTCAGGTTCGAGGCGGGGACCCCCCATATCGCCGGGGCCGTGGGTCTGAAGGCGGCCGTGGAATACATCCGCTCCCTCGGTTCTGAAAATATCCGGATCCGAGAACGAGAGGTGATGGACCTTTTCCTCGGCAGACTGAGAAATATCCCCGGAATCATCCTTTATGGCGGAGAGAGTCCCCGCACCGGCGTCGTTTCATTCAATCTGGAGGGGATCGATCCCTATGACGCCGGGCTTATCCTGGATGGAATGGGCGTGGCCGTGCGCACGGGCAGCCACTGCGCCGAGCCCCTGTTGCGAGCCCTGGGTTTGCGATCCACTATGCGCGCCAGCATTGCTCTCTATACCGATGAGTCGGATATCGAAGCCCTGATCCGGGGATTAGAACAAGCCCGCAAGATGCTGGGCTGATTACATTCCAAAGTCAGGAACGGAAATTTATGACGATTCAGGAAGCACAGGAAGCTATCATCAAGGAGACGGCCGGCTTTGGGAGCCGGCTGGAGATGTACGACTACCTCGTCGCCTGGGGAGAGGAACTGCCGGGATTAGAGGACAGTCAGAAGAATGACCGGAACGCTCTCCCGGGCTGCCAGTCCCGGGTGTGGATCACAGCGAAGCTGGAGAACGGGAGGATTCTCTTCGCGGCGGACAGCGATTCGGTCATCCTGCGGGGAATGCTGGCGCTCCTGGTGCGGGTACTGCAGAACCGGACTCCAGAAGAGGCTGCGTCCGCGGATCTATATTTTCTCCGTCAGTTGGGGCTGGAACAGCATCTCTCTCCGGCGCGGGCCGCCGGTCTCAGGACCATCGTCAGGCACGTGCGGCAGCTGGTTGAACACTTGGTGGATACCAGTCTGACGAAGTGAGAATAATAGAAGGTGTATCCGATTATTCCCCAAAAGAGTGAGGGCGAGGTCAAAGAAAAGCCTGAGCGATCATTGGATGACATCCATTCACTAAACGTTAGGAGGACGTTTTGAAGATCACCTTGTATCTGTTCCTGGCACTGGCCATGCTGGCCGGCTGCTCTGAGAGAAAATCCGGCGGTTTCGTGTCGAGGGAAGTTGTCGACGGGGTAGTGGTGGTGAAGAATCCCCGCGACGGTCGCTGGCAGAAGCGTCAAGAACCGCCCCTCCGGTTCATTTTGGAAAAAACATTTGGCAGGGAGAACGAGCCCGAGCGGGAGTTGTTCGACTTCATCAATCAGGTCGTTACGGATGAACAGATGAACGTATACCTGTTTGATGTCAAAGCGAACAGAATAGTGAAATACGACTCGGCCGGGAATTTTATCTGGGAAACCGGGCGCGAGGGACAGGGACCGGGTGAATTTCAGTTCGTAAGAGGGATGGTATACAACGGGCGTGGAAGGCTCTATATTGCCAATCAGTTGCATCGAATCGACTGCTTTACTCTTGGCGGGAATTATATAAAATCCTTCGATCTGAATAGGTTTAACATCCATAGGTTCGGAATTGTCGGATATATCACGCCCAACTTTCTCGTTGGTGTGGAGTGGAAAAGAGGAACAGCCGAACAGATTTATACCATCAGAATGGGAGATACCCTGTCCCTGGCCGGCACTTTCACGATCGAGGAAGATATTGGGATCACGATTCCCGAAGGTATCGGCACATCCCCCTATGTCTCAGTGCTGGACTCTTTCATCGTGGCAGCCAATATCCAGGGCTATGTGGTTTCCTACTATGATATCCGCGGCAATTTGCGGAGAAGGGTGATACGTGATTTCGATAAAATAGTACGGCCCGGTATTCTCATTGAAGGGAACTCCAGGGGCATAAGAGGATATTGTGACTTAAAACCATTGAAACGTCTCTCCGGTTCCTACAAGTTAGCCAGCGCCATGTGGCCGGATAATCTAAGCGATCCGGATGCACATATGAAACAGGAGAGAAATGGGACAGCCGAGGAATTGATCTACAAGAACATGATCGATCTTTTCAGTAATGAGGATGAATTGCTCTATTCCCTCTACGGAGAGGGATCCATTCCGGAGATAGGCTTAATACATCATATCGACAGAAGCGGCCGGGTGTATACGGTTGTCAGCGATCCCTTCCCCCAGGTGCGGCGGTACCGGGTGCTGATCGATGAGTGAAGGCGGGCATCCCATAAAAAATCATCCCCCAGGCAGGTCCGGGGGATGAAGTTGCAAAGGATATTTACCATCCGGAAGCTGAATTATCTCTTTATTCCAGTATTAACCCCCGAAAAACTCTCGGAAAATATTTTCATCAGTTCCTGGCACTGTTTGGAAATCATCATGGCATTTCCGATCATGGCATAGTAGAGGATGGTCAGTCTGGTTTTGGATTCCTTCGATCGGAGCCTTTCGACTTGTCGTTCGTTCAGTTTCGCGGCCATTTTGCGCAGTTCAGAGTCTTTCCGGATTATGGTTTTATGCCGCTCCAGATGCCCCTCCTTGAGAGAATGGACGGTATCTTCCAGAATGCCGTTAATCAGTTCCCGAACTTGTTGCAGATCCTCAATCTGGTTTTCCAGCAGGCCTCTGTGGTGATTGCGGACGTGCTCGTAAGCACGGCAGGCGATATCCCGCTGACCGTCAGACAGTTTCTGGAGGCGGCGAATAGTCTGGCCGTATTTGTAGGAGAAGACCCGGTTTTCATCGGGGAGCGCCCGCACAGTCTTGAATATATTGGCGATGATGATGTTGGACCAGCGCTGGATGGAATCCGCTTTTTTTGCTTCCGCACCCAGGATATACTCGTTCTGCTTAAATAATCCTTCAAGTGATTGGTTCAGAGAGTTCTTTATTTCCTGAATAAATAGACCCATTTGTTGGTAAGTTGTTGTAATAGTACTGTTTACATCGGTCACCTTTTTCAGGTTGAAAATCTGATCCATATCCTTGCGTTTTTCCCGTTCAGCGTGCTTGATATGGTTCTTCACCAACAGAATGACTACCAGCACCAGCAATCCCATTACTCCGTAGGCTTTGGAGTAGAAGATGATGGTAGCGATGACTCCGGAGATAAGCAGAGCAGAGAAGGCGGTAAAGAACCAGCCGCTGATCACGGTCAGAACCCCGGTGATGCGGTACACAGCTGTTTCTCTGCCCCAGGCCAGATCGGCGAAGGAAGAGCCCATGGCTACCATAAAGGTGACGTAGGTGGTGGAAAGAGGAAGTTTCTGAGAGGTGGCGTAGGAGATAACAGCGCTGGCCACCATCATGTTAACCGAGGCACGCAGCAGATCGAATGACGGTTTACCGCTTTTATCAACGTCCGCATGATAGAGGCCGGTATCCAGCCTTTTCATCATCCAGGAACGCAGCGGCCGCGACATCAGGGTACGCACCACCGAGAAGAAACCGATAGACATTTTGACAACGGTGCGGGCCAGACCGGAGGAACCGAATTTTTCCTGCTCTTCGGACTGTTCTCCCAGGCTTATTTCTGTCTCGGTAACGGTGCGAGCTTTTTTAGAGAGCCAAATAGTCAGGACCATGACCAAGCCGGCCAGGAGCAGGAAGAGGGGATTGGTGGCTACGGAGCCAGCCAAGGGCGCCATACTTGCCGTTGCCGGCGATCCCGAAGAAGCAGCCAGAGTGTAGGCATGCAGACCCGCCACAGGAACGCCGATGAAATTGACCAGATCGTTGGCGGCGAAAGCCATGGCCAGAGCGAAGGTGCCGATGAGAACGATGGGCTTGAAAATATTTATTTTTAAAAGGATGAGAATTTCCAGAATGACGGTCGAGAACGCGAAGATGGCAGCGAGCATGGTCAGGGTGTGGGTTTGAATCCAATGCAGACTTTCGGGAGTGATGAAAGAAGCTCCCTTGGCGCCTTTAATCAGAATAAAATAAGTGATAAAGGCCAGGGCGATACCGCCCCAGAGGGCGCCATAGCGTTTTATCTTTTTCAGATAATCGAAAGTAAAGAGAAGCCTGCTGAGAAACTGAGCGACGGCTCCGCAGACAAAGGCCACCAGTACGGAAAGGAGAATACCGAAAATAATTACCAGGGCCCGCCCGGAGTTGATAAAATTGGAAACATCCGCAAGGCTGCCCTGCTCAGAGGTGATCTTCAGGATGGAGACAGCAACGGCTCCGCCCAGCAGCTCGAATACGATCGATACTGTCGTGGAAGTGGGCAGGCCGTAGGTGTTGAAGGAATCCAGAAGGATGATGTCAGTAAACATGACCGCCAGAAAAATGACGAGCAGTTCAGGCATGGTGAAAAATTGCGGGTGGAATATTCCTTTGCGGGCCACCTCCATCATACCGCTGGAGAAAATGACACCGGTAAGGATTCCCAATCCGGCCAGGATCAAGATGACCTGCCTGGTGGATACCCGGGAACCGATGGCGGAGTTGAGAAAGTTCACGGCATCGTTGCTTACTCCGACGATCAGGTCGGAAATGGCGAAAATGACCAGAATTATCACCGCGTAAAGATAAAGATCAGGGCCCATATCAATCCCTTTGTATTGTTGAGGTGTTTTATAATAAGCACAACGGCGGTTATTGTCAAATTGTTTTAAACAATTATTGAAGGATCATCCGAAATAATGAGATGAGTTTCTGAGTGCTTGCCAAACAGTCCGGCTTGACACTCAGGGATGAGAAGGACAGTAATTTGTTATCCGATGGGGTTTAATAAGTGTAGTAGGTAAAAACGGGTGATTGATCTAAACAAAATACCTCCCGATGCGTACATAGAAAATATTCCAATGATTACATTTTAGAAGGAGTACGTCATGACAGCACTGTGAACGACCATGTTTGTTGTCCTCTTTAAAAATAAAGAAGATCTTTTCGTCTCTACCTATATGTCCATCAAAAGTGGCATTGTTCGGGCCATGATCAGTGATTTCGACGACATCCTGCCGATTCGGGATATATTAATAAGGGTCTGGGTTAATCTGTTCCAATACATCTCAGGGAATCGAGCCGACTTCCAATTTGCGGAACAGTTTGCCAATTCTCCGTAAACAGGCCTGGTGGATACGGAAGAGATCGGTAAAATGCTTATGCCCATCCGGCAGGTCATTCAGCGGGGTATAGCAGAAAAGATCATCAAGGATGTCGATATGGATATCAATACGGCTATCCGGTGTATCCCCTGGCTAATAATCGGATCTGTATCAGTTTTCCGGAAGCAAAGCGGATATAGAAAAGGCCTTCGATCTGGCCTGGGGCACCATAAAGCGGTAAAAATTTTTATCTTTATTATTACATGAACATTCATTTGTTTAAAAAGATCTTTAGGACTGCTGCTGAAAGAGTAAAAATGAACCAGAATATCCCCATCCTGATACCTGCTGGGGAGATACAACCCTGACCAATTAATCTAAAGGATGCGAGTATGCTTTACAGAGAAATGCCAAAAACCGGTGACAAACTGTCAATCCTCGGATTCGGATGTATGCGGCTCCCGGGCGGGCGGATGAGTGTGAATGAACAAGAGGCTGTTGCACAAATACGCTATGCCATCAATAATGGAATCAATTACCTGGATACAGCCTGGACCTATCATAATGGTAAAAGTGAGGTGGCGCTGGGGAAGGCGCTGAAGAACGGTTACCGAAAGAAGGTCAAAATCGCTGATAAACTGCCCCACTGGCTCTGCAAGACGCAAGAAGATATGGATCACTATCTGAACGAACAGCTGGGCCGTCTGGATTTAGAAATTATCGACTATTATCTTATCCATGCCTTGGATTTCCAATCCTGGAAGAAAGCCAAAGAGCGTGGTGTCGTTGATTTCATCAGGGAGGCGCAGGCAAAGGGCCATATTGTGAACATCGGCTTCTCTTTTCACGGGGCCCGGGAGGCTTTCAAGAGGATCATCGACGATTATGACTGGGATTTCTGCCAGATCCAGTTTAACATCCTGGACAAGCACTTCCAGGCTGGCATCGAAGGGCTCGAGTATGCGCATTCCAAAGGTGTCGGCGTTATCATCATGGAACCGTTGCGGGGCGGATCGCTTGCGGGAAAACTGCCTGATGCAGTCGAGAAAATTTATAAGAGCGCCGATCCGGATCGAACAAACGCTGCCTGGGCCTTGCGTTGGGTCTGGAACCACCCCGGCGTGATCACGGTACTGTCCGGCATGAATGATAAAGCCCAGATCGACGAGAACGTTCGTCTCGCCGGCACAGCGGAAATCAATTCTTTGAGTAACAAGGAGCTGAAAACCGTCGATGAGGCGGCCGCGGCATTTCGCAGCCTGATGCAGGTCCCCTGTACCGCCTGCCAGTACTGTATGCCCTGCCCTCAAAACGTTGATATCCCCTCCTGTTTTCATTTTTATAACAACAAATATCTTTTCAAACAGGATTTTATGAGCAGGATTATCTATCTCCTTCAGCTGAGCGGCGTCCAGGAAAAGCGAGCGGCGTTGGCCAGCCAGTGCGTGGAGTGCGGCAAGTGCCTGGAACACTGCCCGCAGAGTATCGATATCCCCAATGAGCTGAAAAAGGTCCGGAAGGAATTTGAAGGAAGGCTGACCACCGGGCCGCTTATGTTTATTCTAAGACAAGTGATGGGAGGGCGTCGCCGAAAGCGGGAGACAACCCGCTGACCGTGAGTTACTGGCCCGGGTGTATCATCCTGACCCGGAATACTCATACCCGGTTTCTGCGTGGCAGGAGTGGCAGTCATTTCCCTTTTATGATCCTGTTCAAGGATTGTTCATAATCAGCCCGCTGGTCCTCCGGTGCCAGACTCACCGCCTTTTCAGAGGCTTCCACTGCTTTCTTCTGGTCACCATGTACCTTGTAAAGCTGGGCCAGTGTATCCCAGATATAATAGGCTTCCGGCTCCAGATCTACGGCCTCCCGGGCGTATGTTATGGCTGTTTGATATTCATCATCTACCTTATTCTCATACACCCACCAGGCATAATGATTGTAAAATTCCGCATTCTTTGCAAATACGCTCAACGCATCATGATAAACCCGGACTGCCTTATCCATTTCGTTCCTTCTCTGATACGTTTTAACCAGCCAGCGGTAAGCATCCTGTATATCTTTGTAATCCGGATGCCCGGCGATGAAGGCAATCAGTTTCTCCGGTTTATGGTGGATGACACCGTCGTAGGACGCATTCCAGAAAAGAGCGTCTGCTTTATACCCGAAACGATCATCGGGGTCCTCCTGAAGAATTTTTTCATAGATCAGGGAGGCGTCATAATCCTCGTTCATTTCCTGATACTTCCGGGCCAGGCGGTACATCAGGTGTACATCGTCGGGAGAACGTTCCAGTTCTTTCCGCATATCCGAAATACTGTCCTTCTGCCGGGACTCCTTCACACCCAGATGGGTGAAGAGCACCTTAAAGAAAGCATCGGCAACCGTACCGATCGCCTGGTTGGTCGCGTTGTCACACCCCCGATTGAACAGCAAAACAACCGATGTCTCCAGATCCAGAAAGTAGACGGCAAAGGCGGAATACCCGAACTGAGAGCCGAGATGTCCGATAGTGCGTACGCCTTCCCATTTCGGTAAAATCGCCCCCAGGTTGATATCCACCGTACCGAGTCCATATCCATACATCATGGGCTCATCCATAACCGGTCCGGAGAATGTCAGCATCTCCTTTAAAAAATCATCGCCAAGGACCCTCTTTTCATGATACAGCGCACTGATCCAGCGTACCATGTCCTCTGCGGTAGAGTAGACAAGCATGGGGGAAATCGATGCCAGCCAGTTCAGCGAATATCCGGAGGTGATATCCTCCGGGTCATCGTCTGGATCGATGTCGCACCAGCCGTGGGCGATAACCAGGGTGTCGGGAATCGGCTCAAAGAAGCGCGCCAGGGTGTGGTTCAAGTGATTTGGTTTGAGAATCCGATCCTCAAACACCTCAATCTGCGGTTTCCGGGTCACCGTTTCGATGACCTGCTTTAAAAGGATATAATTAGTCGTTGAATATTCGACTTTTGTCCCGGGTTCAAAATTGGGAGTCGATATGAACGCGCGCTGAATATCATCCCAGGTCCATATTTTTGTAAAATCGATGTTTGTATAGCCGATTCTCCAGGGCGAGTTGGCATCATCCACTATTTTATCAAACCCGCTTGTCATATTGAGCAGCTGCCGGATGGTTACCCTGCCGTCGATATTCGGGCAGGAGGGGATCCACTTTTCCAGCGGATCATCCAGGGAGAGCGATCCTTCTTCCGCCAGCATCAGACACAGCGCGGCTTGAAAATTCTTTTCAGTGCTTCCGATATCGAACAGCATGTCGGCGGTCACCGGTGTGTCTTCATGAGATATTCCGCTCACTCCTGTCCAAAGCCTGCCGTCGGGCAGGATCACTGCGGCAGAAACTCCCACGGCCTCAGTGTTCTGAATGGATGCATCCAGAGCTTGCTGCAGCGCAACCTCAAGAGATGGTTTTGGCGATGAGCCGCATTGAGTCCCAAAGCATAGATATACCAGCGTGATCAGAATGATAAGACATTTTGCTTTCATAGCAGCTCTCCTTTGAGTATTTTTCAGGCGTAGGGATTCCGCAAATAATAGGCGATCATCTCCCGGGCAGAGTTCTCAATACTTGTGGCATCCAGGTTCAGCACATCTTCATAAACATCTGCCTTTGAGTATATGGTGTGCATAATACCGTAAATATGGGCAAAAAACAGCATCAGGAAACTGCTGGTATCAATATCCGCTCTGATACTCCCCTCAGTGATGCCTTCATCGATACAATCCGAGAGGATCTGAAAAAGTGCGGCCGCCTTCTCATTCCCCTTAACTGCGTAGGGGGTTTCCTTTCGATCAACGGCATTTCTTCTTTCCTGATGGTTCATCGTATAAAAATAGACAGGATGTTCCCTGTAAAAATCAAACATAATATCGGAGATCTTCATGACCCTGTCCAGCCCGGTTAAGGGTTGTGCGCCCGTCTCCTGAAACAGTTTTTCCAGCTGTATCAGTGCTTCGAACACAATGGCGTCGATAAGATCATCTTTATTGCTAAAATAGAGATAGAGGGTGGCCTTATTCAGTTCAACGGCATCTGCCAGCTGGTTCATGCTCATTTCTTCGACGCTGGATCTGGAAATGATCTCCTTTGCCGCTTTTATAATTGCTTCCTGGCGTTGTTTTTTTTCCCTGGCTTTGCGTTCCTGGATTCCCAATTGATAACCTCCGTTTATAATCTAACCAGTGGTTATTCTCCTTCTCCAATCTACGCATCCGTTTGAAGAAAGTTTCAATGAAAAAATCTTAGTCTAACGGTAAGCAATAAAATATTGAGGGATCGCGGACAGGGAGCGGATTACCGGTCTCGGCCGCTGCATTTTCCTGACAGGAGGGAAATTTTATTAGATGCTTAAGAAAAAATGGGGAAACCAGTGAAACGGTTAAGAAAACGGCTTTTATGCTTTTTTAACTCCGGAGGGCTTGTCTGAAATTCCTTGATATCTGGGTAATTATTATTTTGAAGTAAAAGCATTTCGATATCTGACGTTCTACGAGATGGTAATCCACCCGGCGGCACCACGAGGCCGACCGTAACTCATTTTTCCCAGGACATTTTGATGATCCAAACTCGGAAGTACTGCGGGCGGAGATGAAACGATCCTGACGTATATGAGTTGATGTATCACCCCCGCCTTAGATGTTACTGTTTGACGATAAACATCAGATCGCCCAACTCCTTTGACGTAACGGACCGGTCTTCTGTAAACACGGCCGGTTTTGTCACTACCTGGTCTTTTTCCAGAATCGCCATGATATCCCACATCAGTTCATGGTAGTAGACGACGAAAGCCTGCTGGGCATCGCGGAAATCATATTCATCCTTCAGATTTTCAAATGAGATCAGTTTGACGATATTGTCAGCTATCTCATTGATGATAGCCTGGGAATGAGCATAGATGGTGTTGTCCCTGTTCTCCGAGAAGATGGGCAGCGTGAGGCGGCCGTCTTCATCCGCTATACCGAAGGGGGCGAAGGTCTCCCGCCAGGAAGGATCGTCGATGACGCCTTTGTCAATAACATGAATAAAGGTGGCGTCATCAATCCTCTTGATGGCCTGATGAAAGGGACTGAGTCTGGGCATGGAGACAGAATTCCAGTTCTCATAAAACACATACTTCCCCGCTTTCCAGGAGTTGGTCCCGCAGAAATAGGAACGGTCCGGATAGAGGGCCCAGACTTCACCGGACCAGAAGGGGTGCTGTGCGTCGATGGCGACGGGATGCATCAATCCCCTGGCCTCGAAAGCGTCCCAGGCCTTGCCGTCAAGAATATAGGAAAAGAGGATGCTGTAGGTATTCTTCTCCCGGCCGATCCCGCCCAGATCGGCAACCAGTTGGAGGACCTCCGGTTTGATGAGGGGGACAATCTTTTCCGCCAGAGCCAGGGAAGACCGGCGTATGCGGCCGATTTGATCGGGCTGAAGAATGGGAATGGCCGTTTTCAGGACATTGTCCTTTTCGTTTAGCAGATCGTATAGATCAAGCAGACGGAGCTGGCTTTCCGTTGTCTTGATACCCATTCCCTGGAGCTCTTCTCTGGTCTTTCTTGAGCGGCAGGTGTACAAAATGGCTCCATTATTATCCAGGGCCATTATCTGGGTAGGGGAATAGCCGCTGGCTGAAATAAACTGGATAACGCGGTAGTCATTCAGCGATTTTGGTGCTTGGATTTGGGCCGGTTTTGATTTCTGACACGAGGTCATGAAGAGGGCGAAAATAAAAATAGAGAAAGCAGAATATTTGGCACATTGCATAAGGCGGGCTCCCGGTAATTTCTTCAGTTTTATGACGCCATTCATTGTATAATAGTTTAATGTATTTTTACAATTTTATAGAAGAATTGTGTTCACTGGATACGATAAGATGAGGCAAAGGTTTCACGAAACTTGTGTTGAAAATGGAAACAGTATTTGTATCATTGGGTGAGGAATTATAATAACATTTGGGTAGTATTCGCTCAGGAGGCAGGATAAAAATAATACTTATTAGGAAAAGCCAGGAATACTCCAAGCCGGTAAATAGAAAGGCCGGGTTTTAGGCCCGGCCTTGTCTGCCAGAACAGGGAAAAACAAGGTGGCAGCGGGGGGATACCCCTCACTATGGTATCCCTACTTTCCCTGCTTTGATCCGTTCCGGCTGCTATTTGATATCCCGCGACTCCTCCGGCTGGTAATCCATGGGCAGCATTTCGGCCAGACGTTCCAGGGCCAGGTGTCCCATGGTGGTCACCATGTGGGGGAAAAGGAGGTGGCCATCTCTGGTGGACACCAGGGGCTGGCTGTGCACTTGCAGATATGATATCTGGCGCGAGAAGGATCTGTCTTGTCCGAATTTACTTTTCAGGAAGGGTAAATAGACATCCGGTTCACTCTCCCGTTCGTAGATAATCTTGATCGTTTCCGGGAGATGGAAAAGAATTTCATTGGATTTAAGCGCATTACTGGTCAGCGAATCGGGAGAGAGCCGTTCTGAGTAGTAGGATTCATCCATGCCGTTGCCCCCGGTTTCGGAGTAGAAGGTGAATCCTTCCTCTTCGGTGCGTTTTTCAATCACACTTCTGAGGAAATGAACCAGGGAGCCGTGGTAGGCCTTGACCCGGTTTACTTTCCATTGACGCACCTGGTTAGGATTATCAGATTCCAGATCTTTAAATCTGGCGTACCCGGTGTATTGTACCCGGCCGTCTTTAAAGGCAGAGAAGCTTTCCATTATAAAGGTGATCTGGTAACCCAAGGCATTATTCTCGATCTTTAACGGCTCCGAGGCCGAGGCTTCCAGGGTGCCGGTGGCGATGGATCTTTTCAAATCGAGCACTTCCGGATTTTCGATACGGCAGAGTGAGGCGTCAGGAGAGATGCCCAGGAAGAGCGGGATAAATTCCCTGAGATTTTGCTGCCAGACGTGATCCACTTTGGCGGTAACCGTGAAGGTGGGAGCTTCAATAGATTTTTGCACCATCCGGAATGTATATTCCTGCTTTTCTCCTTCCCGTACTTCTATGGTGCGCACGTCAACGGCATACCCCATCATGGAGGCCACCAGCTGATATTGGCCGGGCTTGATATTAGGAATGGAAAAGCGGCCGTTTTTATTGGAGGCGCAGCCCTGGGAAGTATTGGCAAGAAAGATATTCACATAGTCAAGGGGTTTATTCGTTGAGGCGTCATAGACATAGCCGGACACCGTGCCCAGGGCCTGATTCTGAGCAGTGGCCGGTAGCAGCGGCAGCATGGAAAGCAGGCAAAGCAGAAAAACGGATATCGAGCCTGAATCTTCCTGTAAATTTCCAGTGAACTTTGATACGATTGCATTCATCAATATTCCTCCAACTGCACATTTTTGGGGGCGATAATTGCTTCCCCGTTACCTATTATAGATACGTCGGGGAGCGCTGTCTCCCCTTGTTTTCAGCGGTTCGGAGCAGTCAGCTGCAGCCAGTCCGAAGGCAGAAAGTAGAGAGGCCGGCCGCCGGATCGAGCCTGCATTATTAAGTACTCCCAGAATATATTATCAGTGTCCTCTTTGGCGCTTTTCAGGCTGAAAGAGGGCAGGAAGAGTTCCGGATTGATAAGTCCAAGGGCAGGCATTTCCACTATTTCGGTTTTATCGGTCTCAATGAATCCCGCCATATATCTGGCACTTTCCAGGGCCTGGCCCAGGCCGGCAAGCCGATCCACCAGACCGTTTTTCAAGGCGGCCCGTCCTGACCATACCCGGCCCTGGGCCATCTCCTGAACCTGAGCGTAGAGAAGATTTCTGGCCGAGGCCACCTGACCCACAAAGTCCCGGTACATGGAACGCATAGCCCCTTCCATGATGGTTTTTTCATCCGGAGCCAGGTTGCGCCGAGGCAGGGGCAGGTTGAGAAACGGCAGCGGGAGTCCCAGAGTCAGATCGGCGTGATCGCCGATTTTCACCTGGTCCCTGGCTATTCCGAGTCCGGAGCTCAGGCCCTTGTCCCAGACCCAGCCGCCGATGACGCCGATGGAACCGGTGAGGGTAACCGGCGCAGCCAGGATCGAGTCCGCGTAGAGTGAGAGCCAATAACCGCCCGAGGCGGCCACTGCCCCCTGAGAAACCACGACCGGTTTCTGTTTGCGGCATTCCTTCAGAGCCTGGGCTGCCAGATCAGAAGCGAGTCCGTCGCCGCCGGGGGAATCCACCCGCAGGACTACTGCCTTGATCTGCTTATCCCTGGCCAGCGCCCTGAGTATTTTGTCCAGATAACGGGCCTGAATCCCTTTGTTCAGGTCACAGACCCCTTCTGCGTAGACCAGGGCTATGCGCGGCAGCGGGCTCCAGCTGACGGGCGGCAAACGGCGGCCGTTCAGTTCATCTTTTCCCAGGGGTCTCAGATTTCTTCCGCAGAGGGCTGAGATGATCGTCTGCGTCGCCGGCCAGCGGGCCAGAGTATCGACCAGGCCGAGAGTGAGCGCCTCCTGAGCAGTGAAAAAAGCCCGGGCATTGATCAACGTATCGAGACGGGCGGGACTGATTCCCCTGCTCTGTGAAACATCCAGGCGGTAGATATCATACCATTCCTTCAGAAATGCCAGGCGTTGTTCTCTGTCCGGGGAAGACATTGAACTGCGGGAAAACGTCTCAAGGGCGGATTTGTACTCGAAGAAACGCCACTCCTCGAAGCCGATCCCCATTTTATCCAAAAGGTCTTTGAGGTAGGCTCGTCCCAGCGCGTATCCGGGGAGAAGCAGGCTGGCCTGGGGGTCAAGGACCAGACGGTCCGCCAGACTGGCCAGGTAGTAGAGGTTCATCCCGGACTGCTCCAGGAAAACAACCACCTTGCCGCCTTTTTGCTGAAATCGTTTAAGTTCCTGTCTCAGTTCCCAGGACTGTTCTGCGCTGAGCCTGGCTGATCCGAGATGGAGGGCCAGTCCGGCTACGCGGGGATCCTCAGAAGCTTGCCGGATGGAACTGATAACGTCGTAAAAAGTCGGGCCACTCCTGTCCAGAAAGCGGTATTTCCGATACACCAGGGAAGCAGGCAGCACCAGCGGCAAATAACGGGTCCGGTTGCGAAAATAAGTATCCATGATATCGGGTTCGCTTCGACCCAGGCGCAGACCGTAAACCGTGCCCCGGGGGTTCCCCGGATTGCGTGCCTGGGAGAACGCACTGAGTGAACTTCGTCCCAGGCCGATATTCAGCCCCACTGTCACTATACCGCTTCGAAACCAGCGTGCCGAGAATTGCAGACCGGGCCAGGGCTGCGCCAGAGCTCCCATGCTCCAGTCCCACCGGTCCCCGCCCCATTCCTTGATCCTCTCCAATGAAGCGAAGCAGGTCAGTCTGCCGTTACCCCGCGGCCGCAGGGCCAGCTCCAGGTTGCTCTGGTAGTCGGAACGATGCCGAGCCAGGGCAGTCGCAAGACCAACCGATAGGAAGGGATTGGGCCGATAGAGGGCACCCAGAAGCCAGGCCTCTCTGCTGCCTGGTTGGGAGGAATTCCCCCGCAGCCAGGAGTATCCGACACCGAGTCGCACCGTTCTCTCTCCCAGTCCGAGAGAGAGGCGGTAGTCACGAAGCGTCCCCCCGCTGTAATCAGGCAGCGGAGAGCTGCCGGGACGCTGAAGGCAGCCGAATTGCAGGTGGGGCAGGCCGCTGAAAAAGCCGGCCATGCCGCTGTTCACCCCCGAGGAGGTGGCCGGACTGTAGAATAGAAACGCCTCCGGAGCGGTAAGAGTGGAGGCCAGGGCGGGATTGAAATAGCCGTACCAACCCAGGTCCAGGGCCGCGGCGGGAGCGGCGAGAAAGTCGGCGGAAAGTCTGTCCTGCGCTTTGCTACGGCCGGCAACAATGAGAAGAGAGGAAATGATGATCAAAAATTTCCTTGAGGTGATCATGGCACGCCTCTTCGATAATTCTCGGATTAGTATATAATAATCAATTGAGGATTAAAAAGCAAGGAGTGTATTTAATACTGTCTATGATTTATTGAATATTTGAAATGTAACCGCAGACATCCCCTTTAATCCCCCTTCAAAGGGGGACGTCTTATCTATCCAAAATGCAGCTTAAGATGAACGTATTTATTATTGTGGTTGAATCACGACATGCTACCGCTGCAACACAAGCTTCTTGGCCAGCGTCTTTCCGTCAACGTTTAATCTGTATATATAGATGCCGCTGGGAGCGGGCTTGCCAGCCTGATCTTGTCCATCCCAATAAATGGAGTGAGAACCGGCTGCTTCCTTCCCATCTTTAAGTACCCGAATGAAACGGCCCCTCAGATCGAAGATCTTAAGGTTGACTTCAGCCGGGTGAGAGAGACTGTAGCGTATGACGGTCTGGTCGTTGAAAGGATTGGGGTAATTCTGGGAGAGGCTGAAGTCCTGAGGAATTTCTTCTTCTTTTTCCTCAACGGCGGTATAACTGCTGGGGTAGACTCCGGTATGTCGTTCATCGTGCTGAAACATGGGCCAGGGCAGATTGGTACAGGGGCCGTTGGAGAGAATATCCCAAACATAGATCATACTATCAGAACAAGCAGAGATCAACTCTATGTCGCCATCACCATCAAGATCACTGATAGCAATACGGTCATTATAGGCGGTTGTTGTTACGGGAAATCCTGCAACCGGTGTACCGTCATGATGCCAGGCAAAGACATTATTTGTCAAATAAGATGCTATTAATATCTCAACATCACCATCGCCATCGATATCACCGGCAACAGGATTACCGTCTACAATATCTCCACCTTCTTCTCGTGTCTTTACCGGCCAGCCATCGAGTAAGCTTCCGTATTTATCAACCACTTTTACCTCACCACTACCGCCGGTTCCGTAGATCATATCGGGTGATCCGTCAGCGTCTACATCGGCAAAGGCAAGTTTTGAGATCACGGCATTCTGGATGGTCCAGTCAGTGCCACAAAATCCATTATTTTTAAATCTTCTGCCTTTGGAAAAGATCTCGTAATCGCCGTCGCCGTTCATGTCAGCAGCGGCCACGGCGTAGTTCCAGACTTTCGTTTCTATGGGAAAATAGCCGGGCATCACCGTTCCGTCATGCTTCAGCGCATAGA
>CAZUMH010000032.1:0-32355 GCA_964621645.1 uncultured bacterium | reverse complement strand
CCTCCACTGAAACACCTGATACCACCAGCGGATTCCGGGCCTTCAGCCGTGATGCCGCCCTCAGGCTCAACATCATTTCCAAGTACACCTATACTTTAGAGACGGTCATCCAGGCGGGCAAGAAAAATATTGCCATGACCCACGTTCCGGTTCGCACTAACAAAGTGCTGCGCCCTTCCCGGCTGTTTTCTTCCATCCCCTCCTATATCAAGCGCTCCATGGCCACCATCTTCAGGATCTACACGCTCTACGAGCCGCTGAAGGTGTTCAGCTATATTGGAGGACTGGTGTTCGCCTGCGGTCTGGTGCTGGCCGGACGGTTTCTCTATTTCTTCCTTTTTCTGCATGAGGCCGGCCATATACAGTCCCTGATTTTTTCGGCGGTTTTTATGATTGTCGGATTTCAGATTTTTATGATCGGGCTGCTGGCGGATATCATCTCAGCCAACCGCCGCCTCATCGAGGATGTGCTTTTCCGGGTGCGCAAGATTGAATTGAGAAAAAAGGACTGATCTATGATAAAGGTAGCGGTAATTGGCGTAGGCAAGATGGGGATGCTGCACGCTGGCATTCTGAATGGTCTGGAAGGAGTGGCATTGACGGCGGTATCGGACACCTCAGGGCTGCTCCTGGGCGGGATGAAGAGCCTGAAACCCGAATTACGGGTGTACGAAGACTATCTGGCGATGCTGGACAAGGAGGATGTGAATGCGGTGGTGATCGCCACTCCGGTCTTTCTCCACGTGGAAATGGCCGAAGCCTGTCTGAAACGGGGACTTCCCATCCTCCTGGAAAAGCCCCTGTCTCACAGAGCCGCGGAAGCGGAGCATCTTGTTCCTATAGCACAGGAGAAGGGTATCGTCACCCAGGTGGGATACATGCTTCGTTATGTGGAAACCTTTATGAAGGCCAAGGAGATTATGGACACCGGGATCCTGGGGAGGGTGATCCATTTTAGAGGGACAGTGTACGTGTCTCAGCTTTTCAGACGGGGCAAAGGCTGGCGCTATGATCCCCAGCGTTCCGGGGGAGGGGTGGTATCGGCTCAGGCCACTCATCTCATTGATCTTCTTTACTGGTATTTCGGCCGGGCCGCGCTGGTTTCGGGGCATACCCGGGCTTGGTATTCCGAGCAGGTGGAAGATTTCGCCCATGCCTGGATCGAGTTTGAAAACGGTGCCCGGGGCTGGATCGATTCCTCCTGGAGCATGCGCCATCATCGGCTCATGGAAGTGGAAATCAACCTGAGCTGCGAATACGGTTCATTGACGGTCTCAGATGACTCCCTGAAGCTTTTTCTCGATCAGAAGAAGGGGCGCTTTAACGCAGGCTGGACCAGCTGGCGCAGGCCTGATCTCTTCGAAGGAGTGGAGATCGATCTTGGCGGTCCCCAGTACACGCGTCAGGACAAGGATTTCATCAGAGCCATCCGGGAGGGTGGATCGGTTGAATCGGATCTGGCCAGCAGTCTTGAAGTGCAGCGTATCGTGGACGCTTTTTACCGTTCAGCAGACAGTCAGGGGAAACCCGCTTGTTTCTCCACATAATTATTAACAGGAGCCATTCATGATCGATAGAATCGTCCTGGGGCACAACCAATTTTTCGGAGTCAATCATCTGGATGCTCAGGCCGGAGACAAGAAGGCTGCCGCCTTCAGCGATGCCAGCCGGATTATGGAAGTCATCGAATTTTCATTCCAGCAGGGAGCAACCGGTCTGATGATGTCAACTCACGAACGCGCCGTGGGGGTAGCCGAAGCGCTGCGACGACACCCTGCCCTGAACAGGGAGCTGGGGGTGTACCTCCTGGTACCCTATATCGCCAAATATGTAAAGCAGGCAAACGAGAAGGGCATTGTCAATATCGTTACCGATTCGCTTAAAGGGAGCAGCATTCAAAACAAACTTTCCATCTTCCTGAAAGGCGGCGTAGGCCTGGTGACCCGGGACGTTGAGAAAATGATCACCCTGCTGATTGATTTTGAGGTAGCAGCCTACACCCGTCTTAACCTCAAGGCCATCTTTCTGCACGATGTGATGACCGATCTGGTTTTAGGGTGGGACATGCCGCATGTGCTGGAAATTTTTTACCACTACGTTGAGGATAAGTATAAAGTGATCCCGGCCTTCTGCACCAAGAATCTCCCTGTTTTGATGAAGGCGTTGGAGAAAACGGACATCAGCAATCCCCTGGTCATGGCTTCGGTGAACAAGGCGGGGTATCAGGTGAATCCTTCTCTGCCTGATTTTGAAACCTGTTTGCGGGAGAAGAAGCTGTGTCTTTTGGCCATGAGCACCCTGGCGGCAGGGTACCTGCGGCCCCAGGAAGCCTACCAGTATCTTTACGGATTGCCCAATATCGAATCGGTTGTTGTGGGAGTTTCCAACCGGGAACACGCCCGGGAGACATTCTCGATCATTAAGAGTCATATACGTTAAACCTGGAGGATCTGCATGGGGAAGAAGGTATCGGTAATCATTCCCGCCTACCGGGCGAGTGAAGATCTGCCGGCTCTCATCGAAGGATTGAAAAAGCAGGCCGTTGCGCCGTACGAAGCCATCCTGGTGGATGACTGCTCTCCCGATAACACCAAGGAGCTGGCGTCTTCATACTTCACCGTTTTGTCTACTCTAACAAATTCCGGTCCCGCTACGGCCCGCAATATCGGCATCGCCCGGGCTAAGGGGGATTACCTTGCCTTCATGGATTCAGACTGCATCCCCGGAGCTGATTATATAGAAAAAATAGTGGCCAACTTTCAGGATGCCAATAAGCGGGTTCTGGCGGGCGGTCTTACCGTCAAAGGGAAATCGACTCTGGGGAAGGCGATCGCGGCTTTGGGCTATCCCGGCGGAGGATCTCTGGGGTTTCATAATATGTGGCCCGTGGCGGAAGACGGAACCGTGAAGAAAGTCTGCACCGGCAACCTGGTGGTGAGAAAGGACGTTTTCCAGGAAATCGGAGGGTTCGACGAGAGTTTCCCGGACCCCAACCTGGAAGACGCCTACTTTTCCTATTGTCTCAATCAGGCCGGGATACCGATACACTACGCTCGGGACATCTACGTCGAGCACAAGTCACGGGAAACCTTCTCTTCCTTTATTCGCTGGCACTGGGTGAGAGGCAAGGGTATCGTACCCTACAAGGAGAAGGCCGGCAAGCTGGATAACGTCCTGAAGCTGCGCCTCTGGTCCACGGGGAATATGATCCGGGCTCATAAGACCGATATTAAACTGCCCCTGATTCTCTTTCTCTTCGGCCTGAGTGCCGTTATTCAGCAGATATCCTATCTGGTTGAAAAGGGAAGGAAGAGACGCTCCTGATTCATCCTCTTCCGGGTATACCGGCAACCATGACCGCACCATGTGAGACTGCATGAAAAAAGTACTGATGATATCCTATTTCTGGCCGCCCGCGGGCGGGCCCAGTATCCAGCGGGTGTTGAAGTTCGTCAAGTATCTGCCCGCATTCGGCTGGCAGCCCCTGGTGCTGACCGTACGCGATGGCGAGTACTATGCCATAGACGAATCCCTGGCCGCCGATATCCCTCCGGAAACGAAGATATACGCCACCGACTCGCTGGAACCCTACGGCATCTATCGAAAGTTTTCCGGGAGGAAGCGGGAAAACAGGATCCAGACCGGGATTCTGGCAGAGCGGGGCGGCAGCTGGAAAGAGAAACTTTCCACCTGGGTCAGAACGAATCTCGTCATCCCGGATGCGCGCATCGGCTGGCTGCCCTTCGCGGTCAGAGAAGGGAAGCGGATAATCCGCAATGAGGGGGTTGATCTGATATTTTCCTCTTCACCCCCGGCGACGACGCAGCTTATCGCTAAAAAGCTGTCCCGCTGGAGCGGTCTTCCCTGGGTGGCCGATTTCCGCGATCCCTGGGTGAGTCATTACGCCAATTTCGGATGCCGGCGCAGCCGCCTTACCAGTATGGCGGACGGTATTCTTGAGCGCAGAGTTTTAACGCGGGCGGATGCGGTCACAGCGGTGAGCCGTCTGGATATCAAAGAGGATTATGCTCCCAAGGCTCCGCCCCTGGAAAAGTATCATTGGATCCCCAACGGATTTGACGAAAGTGATTTTGTCTCCTTCGAAAAGGAAAAGACGGGTTCCCGCAGTCTCAATCTTGTCTACCTGGGAGCGCTGGACAGCAGCCGCAGGCCCGCAGGGCTGTTTGCCGCCATACGGAAGCTGGAGCAGAGCGGGGAAGTCACCCCGGACAATTTCAGCATCACTCTTATTGGATCGACACGTGCCGAAGATCTGCCCTCTTTCGTGGACGCCGGGCTGGAAAAATACTTCGAGGTGATCCCTTATCTGCCCCACCGGGAGCTTTTTACCAGGATCCGTACCGATAGCCTCCTGCTGCTTTTAACATATAGAAGGGACAACCACATTCCAGGCAAGCTTTTCGAATATCTGAGAATCGGCAATCCCATTCTGGCCTGCGGCTCTGTGGCGGGCGAGGCCGCGGCTATCTTGAAAGAGACCGGCCGGGGCAGAATGTTTTCCTATGAAGACGCTGAGGGGATCGTGGCTTTTCTGCGCTCACAGCTGAGTGGTGATTCACGGGCGATTCCGGCTGTGTCCCGGGTATCGGAAAAGGTGGCCTGGTTTCAGCGCCGGAATTTAACCGAGAGGCTGGTTTCGGTATTTGATAAACTGGTCGGCTGAGAGCGGACAATCGGATCCCAGGCAAGTGAGGAGATGATATGAATAACAAGAAGAAACTGATCGTTCTGTCCCTGATGGTGATCATTGTTCTGGCAGGGGCTTTTCTACGATTCCATCATCTTTCGGCTCTCGATTTTTGGGTGGACGAGCCCTACCACGTCTACGCGGCGCAATCCTTTAATCAAGACGGCACCTACTCTCTCCCTTCGGGGATCCATTATTATCACGGGGATTTCTTTAACCGTCTCGTAGCCTTCTCTTTCAGCGTATTCGGAGTGAATGAATTCAGCGCCAGATTTCCCAGCGCTCTCATCGGCGTGATCAACATCATTTTGATTTTTCTGGTCGCCAGGAAATTTTTCAACTGGAAGGTCGGCCTGGCGGCGGCTTTTCTCCTGGCCTTTTCCTACTACGCCCTGGCGTGGTCCAGAATCTGCCGCTTCTACACTCTCTATCAGGCACTCTATCTCTGCGGCGCCTATTTCATCTATCGGGGCATCGAATCACCTCCCGGGCAGAGACGCCCCCTGCTTCGACTGATCGGAATGGAATGGGGCTGGCTCGCGATTGGGGCGGTCTTTCTCTATCTGAGTTACCGGGTGCATCTCACCGCGGTTATGTTCGGTGCCGTAATAGTAGCTTACTCTCTTTCCGCTTTTCTTTTTTATGCCGTACAGCGGGGGAAGATGCCTCTTTTTCGCAATAAGTACGGGCTCATTGTGCTTGTTCTGGGACTCGGTTTCGTGGTAGGATACTTTTTCTTCGGCATTAACAGACTTCTCGGCTGGGCTCTGTCCTATGTGCCCCAGTGGGCTAATTTGGATGAATTCAAGAACAAGTACTTCTATTTTTCTTTTTTCACGGCTTCGACCATGTTTCCTCTGGGGGCGTTTTTCCTGATGGGGGCGATACGAATAGTCGCCCGCCTTTCGAAAGCCGGGTATTACATACTGCTGAATTTCCTGGTGCCGTTCGGAATTGCCTCGGCACTGTTTTCCTACCAGTCCACCAACTACCTGTATCACGTGCTGCCCTTCTTTCTGATCATCGCCTCCTATGGGTTAGTGGGGTTTTTCCGGGTGGCTGTGGAGCGGTTAGACAAGAGTCTTCCTCGCCTGACATTCCGCTTCGGCACCCTGTCTCAAGGCTCGGTAAAGGTGATTGTTTTTATTATCCTCTTTGCCTGGCTGCCCCTGACACTCTGGTTCAAGCTGGGAATTCGGTTCCCAACCCTGAATGAAGGGGAGTACAATCTTGTCTTTACTCATCACGACTGGCACAGCGCCGCCGATTTTGTCTCTTCTCAAAAAAGCGAGGGGGACATCGTTATCTCCACCATCCCCCTGACGCTCATGTATTACGGCCTCAGGAGCGACTACAATCTCAATAACGGGAATAACGATCTTTCGGAGCAGCATCATCTGATAAGCGAAGGCGGCATTCCCCTGGATCCTTACTCCGGAGTGCCGACAATTGTCAGTCTTGATATGTTGAAAAAGATCATAGAGGGATCACCCAAAGGCTGGCTGGTCACGGATGAGTATACTTTTGCCCTGAGCTCCTGTGTCCCCCGGGATATGGCAGCCTATTTGGAGGAGAGACTTGCCCTCGTCAAATCAAGAGAACAGATTCGCATCTATTCCTGGATGAATTAATCGAAGAATGCTGACTGAGGAACGATGAATGGCACACGGTGAAAAAAAGACGAACAAGCAGGTGTTACTAACCGGGGGAGCGGGATTTCTTGGCAAAGAGATTGTCCGCCTACTTCTGGATAAGGGGTATCGGATCACGGCTCTCGTACGCTCTTCCAGTGACTACACCGCGCTGGATCGTCCCGGCGTCTCTCTGGTCTTCGGTGATGTGCGTGACCAGGATATCCTCCGCAAGGCGATAAAGGGGGCCGGGTTCATCATCCACGCCGCCGCGGTGATGTCCGGTTCCTGGGAGACCTATTACGATTGCAATGTCCAGTCGACGCAGGATCTGTTGGATCTGGCACTGGAAGAGAAGATAGAAAAATTCGTCTATATCAGTTCCATTTCCGTATATGACCATTCCCGGCTGCGCAGCGGAGCGGTGCTCGGCGAGGATAGACGCCTGGGCTCAGAGGAGAAGATGGGTTTCTATCCCCGCACCAAACTCATGGCAGAAAAACTGGTCCGTAAGTATATAGATGAAAAAGATCTACCCGGAGTGATTCTGCGGCCGGGGCCGATATTCGGACCGGGGGGACCGCTCTTCCCCGCCAGGACGGGACAGGGCCTGGGCAAGAGCCTCATCCTCATGGTAGGCAATACCCGCACCGAGGTGCCCATCTCCTATGTGGAAAACGTGGCCGGAGCGGTCGGAGCCGCTCTGTCCGTCCCTGAATTGCAAGGGGGATCTTTTAACGTATTGGAGGAGCGTGGGGTGCCGCGCCGGGAATATCTGCGGCTGGTGAAACGCGACATCGGGGCGGAGGTCTCTTCTCCCTGGCTTCCTCTCTGGCTGGTGCGTCTGATGCAGATCGGCCTGCGGATCATGTTCGGATTCATGGGGAAGAAGGCGCCTTTCGGCAGCACCAACTTCACCTGGTTTTCCCGTACGTTTCGCTACTCATCAGACAAGCTGCGCCGTTATCTGCCATCCTATCCCACGGTTGATTTGGAGACGGCTCTACACCGTACTGTCGAGTGGCACCGGATCCGGCGCATCCCTCCCCGTTCCGAAGGCATTGAAAAAGGCAGGGTCATCCTCCCGGAGGGCGGAACGTTTACGGCAGGCATCATCGGTTGCGGGGTGATCTCGGAAGTGCATCTGGATGCCTTGAAGAGATTAGGCGTCATCGATAAAATTTTCCTCGCCGATCCCGATTCCGAACGGCTGGAACTGCTCAAGAAAAAATATCCCATTTCCGGGACCTATCAGGATTATAAAGAGATGATCGAGCGGGAAAAACCGGATGCGGTGCATGTTTGTGTGCCGCCGCAGCTGCACCGGGAAATCACTGCCGGAGCCCTGCAGGCAGGCTGCCATGTTCTGGTGGAGAAACCGATGACTCTGAACGGGTCCGAGGCCGAGAGCCTCATACGGGAAGCGGAGAAGCATTACCGCCGGCTCTGCGTGATGCATAACCACCTGTATGATGATGTCCTGATCGAGGCCCGTCGGCTCATTGCCGCCGGTCTCATCGGACGCCTTACCTGTCTGGAGAGCTGGTACGGCATTCAATTCAAGGAGAAGGCCTCCCAGCTTAATCCCAAAGAACACTGGAAGTACGCCATGCCCGGATCTGTTTTTCAGGATTATCTGCCCCATGCCCTCTATCCGATCCTGGACAGCATCGGTGCGGCCCAGGTGAAATACGCAGCCCGGAAATATCTGGGCCGGACACCTGGAGTCCAGGCCGATGAACTGAAGGTCTTTCTGGAGGGTGAGGGAGCCCTGGGTCAGGTGACCGTATCACTCTCCAATTCCCCCCGGCGGCAGTTTTTAAAATATTATGGAACAGACGGCACCCTGGAAGTCGATCTGCTTAACCAGACGGTCTTCCTGGAATCGGATTCAGGACCTCTGCCCAAATCACTGGGCCGCAGTTTCACGCTTTTAAGCAGGGGGAAGATACTGCGGCGAGCGGGTCGACAGAATATCCTGAACTCGCTGCGGGGACGTTTCAACATCTGGGCCGGTTCGGAACGGCTTATCCACCTTTTTTACCGCGCCCTGCTTCAGGGCAGTGAGGTGCCGGTTCCAGGATCAGAAGGATTGGAGCTGATGCGCCTCATGGATCAGGTCTGGAAGAAGGCGGAGTAATTGATGGCCGAAAGGCGACATCAAAAAGAAGGGAAAATCGCCCGAGGCAGTCTGATAGCACTGACTTCCCAAACAGTGCTGCTGGCATCCGGGGTCCTGATCAATTTCGCTTTGGCCAGAATGCTGGGTCTGGAGGACTATGGGTTTTACGGACACGTCATTACCATCCTCCTCTTCGTGAAGATTCTGGTGCACACCGGCATTCCCGAAGCAGTGAAAAAATTCGGAGGAGAAGATCCAGATTTCATGGCTGCGTTGACGGCGAAAACGCGGTACTGGCAGATCATCTACTGTGTGGCTGTTTTCTTCCTGCTCTTTCTGGCCGCTCCCCTGGTGGCCCGGATCTTCCGGGACGATCGTCTTGTCTTTTTTTTACGGCTGGCCGGATTGGACATCATCTTCTTCGGGATGTTTAAATACGTGAATGCCATCCAGAACGGACTGCATGATTTTGTCAATTTTTCTCTGGTGGGCATCATCTACGCTCTGGTGCGTCTGGGAGCCATCGTGGGACTGGTCCGGGCGGGGTATTCTCTTTCGGGAGCCTTTGTCGGCAACATCTGCGGCTCGACCGCCGCCCTGTTGCTGGCCCTGCTTCTGGTGCGTCTGCCGAAACCGACCCCGCTGATGAAGACACCGTCCACCAGGAAGCTGGTCCGTTTTATCGTCCCTAACTTTCTTTACTTCGCCGGATTAAACTTACTTTTTTTCGTGGACGTCTGGTTTGTAAAGTACTATCTCAGCGGCAGTGATCTGGGGCTGTATGTCTCGGCCTCCAACTTTTCCCGAATGCCCTACATGCTTTCCATTGGACTTTCGGCGGTGCTGCTGCCGTCCCTTTCACGGGCTGTGGCCCGGAAGGATACAGAGATGGTAAAGAGCGTGACCTTTGAGACGGTACGCTACCTGCTTTTATTTTTAATTTTGACGGATGTGTTCGTGGCCCTGAATGCCCGCTCCATCCTGGTATTTTTCTACGATACGGAGTTCGGCGCCGCGGCTCCGGTTCTATCTCTGATCGTGGTGGGTCTTTCGCTGGTGACACTCATGGCCGTGCTCCAGACGGTGCTCATTTCCGGGAACCGCATGAAGACCTGTTTTTTGCAGATCGTCTTCTTACTGGTTCTCGACGCCATGCTTAATTTCTTCCTGGTGCCGCGATACGGTATTATGGGGGCCGCTGTGTCCACATCCTTGGCCGGACTGACGGGCGCGGGCTGGAGCATTTTCTATTTTAGAAACGTATTCGGCGAGATCGTGTTTTCCCGGACATTCCTCAGACTGGCCGCGGCGGGAGTGCTTCTGACGCTTCTTTCGCTGGCAGGCAGGGGGCTTCATATCCATATCCTGATTAAAATGGTACTCTTCTCCGGCCTCTATCTCGCGTTCCTCTTTGCCGTGCGGGAAATTAAACCTGCCGAACTGCGACGACTCCTGCCTGGAACGGGAGATTGAAAATGAATAAAATAATCCAGACTCTCAAGTCCATGACGGAACGGCGGGAATTTTATATCCCCGCGTTAATAACGATCCTGGGTCTGGCATTCCGGCTTTGGCTCATGCGCTATCATTTTGCCGCTGTCTGGGATGAGCCGCATTACCTGCAGCTGGCCGGGATGTTCCGAAGCGGCTCTCTTATGGGCGGCCTGCATCCTTACTGGTCGCCGCTCTATCCCGCCTGGGTTGCCTGCGTCTCCCTGTTCGTTCCCGACCTGGTGCTGGCCGGCCGGATTGCTTCAGTGCTGGCCGGAACGGCCGTTATTCCCCTGATATATATGTTCGGAAGGCGTCTATTCGGACGGCAGGCCGCCGCTGCCGGGACGCTGCTTCTGGCCCTTTCTCCAACGCTGGCCTTCTCCTCCTCAGACGCCCTGGCCGAACCGCTCTATCTCATCCTCTCTCTAACGGGGATTTACTGTGGCTGGACGGCTCTGCAGAAAGAACGTTTCCTGCCGGCCCTGGCCGCCGGCATCTTCTTCTGTCTGGCCTATCTTGCCAAAGTGGAAGGCATCGGCTTTTTCATAATCTATTCGGGAGCGGCCTTCACCTGGGCGTTCTTTGACCTGATCCGCAAAAAAGGGACGCGCCGCTTTATCCTGACGGTTGTGACGGGAGCCGCATTTGTTATCCTTTCCCTGCCGTATCTGATCTACCTACACGGCCAGACGGGACAGTGGACCCTGAGTGCCAAGATATTTTCAGTGCAGCAGTTTGAAGCCAAAGATTTTCAGAAAACGGATGTCGATTACGGAAAACTCTCGCAGGATAATACAGTTCTGCCCCTGGATGCCATTTACCATCAGGGCAATTTTCTCAATCTGGTAAAAGAGAAACGCCAGTCCACCAGAACCATCAATTTGCCGATCCTGATAAAGAAATACCTGACCAACTTTTATCGTCTGGAACAGCGGGCTCTGCCCTCCCTGCTGGGGGGATTCTTTCTCTTCCTTTTCATCCTTGGCATTGTGGGAGGGAAAGGTGAATCCCGGGAACGGGGATTGCAGCTCTACCTTCTCGCTTTTATTTTCGGATTCTGGTTCTTCTTTGTTCCCCTGTTTCACATCTCGGAACGGTATCTGCTGGCGGGATTCCTGCCGGCTTTTATCTGGATCGGGCGCGGATTTATCCTTCTTAAAAGTCAGCTCGAAGAGCGTTTGTCCCGTCCTGCCAAATCCCGACTTTCCTTTCTCCCCCCGGGGAAGGGGGCGTTGTTGGTGCTCATTCTCATCTGGGGAGTGTTGGTCTTCCTCCCGGAACTGGGACGGGTAGTCAAGCGGGACAAGTGGAGCAGTGGAATTTTCGATGACGCGGTGGAATTGAAGCAGGCCGGGGAGTGGATCAGGGAAAACGGGAAGAAGAATCCGGTCCTGATGACCCAGATGAAATCGGTTGACTTCTATGCCGGCGTGTTTGATGTGCGCAAGGGGGTTTCCTTCTCCGAGGATAATCTGGAGCGGAATCTGGCTTATGCCCGCTGCCGGAGGGTTGATTACCTGGTGGTAACTTCCAGATACAGTGAGAGATATCCCCAGCTGGAGCCCCTTTTTGAAAAAGATAATCCGTTGCCGGAGTTGAAACTGGTACATGCTGAAAGAACGCCCCAGGATATCGAAATGAGGATATTTGTACTGCTGAAATAGGGACGATGCTTGTGAAGATAGCGATTATGGGAACGCGGGGCATCCCCGCTAATTATGGAGGATTCGAGACCTTCGCCGATGAGGTGAGCCGGCGTCTGGTGGAGCGGGGCCATGAAGTGACGGTTTACTGCCGTACCCACAATATCGATTACCCCGATTCTTATTATCGGGGAGTACGGCTGGTGAAGCTGCCGAGCCTGCAGCATAAATATTTCGACACGGTTTTTCACACCTTCCTGAGTGTTCTCCACAGTCTGGTGCGGCGTTACCAGGTGGTTCTTATCTGCAACAGTGTAAATAGCATATTCGCCGCTTTACCGCGGCTCAGCGGCCAGAAAGTGGCCGTGAATGTCGACGGGCTGGAATGGCAGCGGGCCAAGTGGAATAAAGCTGGGCAGTGGGTCTACCGGATTTCGGAATGGCTGGCGACCTTTATTCCGCATCAGATTGTGACCGATTCCAAGTTCATCCAGTCCTACTATCTCAAGCGTTTCGGGAAACAATCAACCTTTATTCCCTATGGAGCACCGGAAGAATTATATCCACCATCCGAATATCTGAAGAAATTCAACGTGAAACCCAGGGAGTATGTCCTTTATGTGAGCCGTCTGGAGCCGGAGAACAACGCCCATCACGTTGTTCAGGCCTTTGAGAAGGTAAAGACGAATAAGAGGCTGGTGATTGTGGGAGACGCCCCCTATAACAGTGATTACATCCGAAATCTCAAGGAGACGAAAGACGACAGAATAATCTTCACGGGATACGTATTCGGGGAGGGCTACCGGGAGTTTCAGTCAAACGCCTACTGCTATATTCAGGCAACGGAAGTGGGCGGCACCCATCCCGCCCTGCTGGAAGGGATGGGATTCGGCAACTGTATTATGGCCCACGACGTGCCGGAGCATCGGGAAGCCCTGGGCCGGGCCGGGCTCTATTATGCCTATCGGAATCCGGACGACTTGGCGGCGAAACTGCAGAAGCTGCTGGACGATCCTGAAACGGTAGAGGAATACCGGCGCCGGGCGGCACGCCGGGCCCGTTTGCGTTACTCCTGGGAAGGAGTGACCGTTGATTATGAACATCTTTTTTCCCGCATGCTGAGGATCAGAGAAGGATGAAGACGCTTTGTGTTATTGGCGGAGCCGGCCTTTTGGGAAGCAAGATCCTGGCCGCCGCCCGGGGGCACTGGAGGCTCGTCTCTCTGGACAGAGAGGGTCAATGTAATGCTCCACCGGAAGTAATCTGTCACAGGTGTGACGTTACCAATGATGCTGATATCCATCATATTCTCAACGATGAGTGGGTCGATGCAGTAATAAACTGTGCCGCCATCACCGATGTGGACTGGTGTGAAGATCATGCGGATGAGGCGAATCTGGTTAACTTCATCGGTGCGGAGAATGTGGCCCGTGCGGCCCGGGAGAGCGGTTCAAATTTGATTTTTATCTCCACCGACTATGTGTTCGACGGCCGTCACGCTCCCTACTCCGAAGATGATGACCCCAATCCTGTTTCCGTATACGGCCGCTCTAAATTTATGGGAGAAAAAGCAGTACGGAAATTGTACCCGAAAGCGCTGATAGCCCGCACTGCGGTACTCTATGGATATATCCCGGGAGGGCGGCCCAATTTCGTTACCTGGCTGATCGGAGAACTGGAAGCCGGGCGCTCCGTGAGGATCGTCGAGGATCAATGGGGGAATCCTACCTTAGCCGATGATCTGGCTCCGTTGCTTTTACATCTCCTTTCCCTAGGAACCGGAGGCGTGCTCCATACCTGCGGCCCGGAGATTTTAAACCGTTATGAGTTCGCCAGGCTCATCGCTTCCGTGTGGGAATGTGATCCCGGGGCGGTGGAGAAGATAGACGCGAAGCTGTTGAACCAGAAAGCTCCCCGACCCCACGATGCGGGACTTCGAACGGAAAAAATGGTCAGGCTTACCGGCCGGGAACTGCCGCCGGTGCGCCGGAGCTTGATTTTCCTGCGGGAACAGCTGCAGCATCTCAGAAACGAGGCCCGGAAGCCGGGAGCGTCCACCGGGTCGAATGAGCACCAGCCGGACGGGATCGACGGATGAAGATACTGATGGTCGACAAATTCTATTTCGTCAAGGGGGGTGTGGAACGCTACCTCTTCGAGCTGAAAAAGATATTGGAAGAGAAGGATCACACGGTCATCCCTTTTTCCATGAAGCATCCCCGTAACGAGCCCTCTGAGTACGAGGATTATTTTGTCGAAAACATCGAATTCAATCTCGAGTCTCCCTGGAAAAAAATTATCAACGGTCCGCGAATCGTCGCCAGAGTCCTGTACTCTTTTCATGCCAGGCGGAGACTGGAAAAACTGATTCAACTGACAAAACCGGACATCGCCCATCTCCATATGATCGATCACCAGATATCGCCGTCGATCATCCACACCCTGAAAAAACACAAGATACCGATCATTTACAGCGCTCACAGCTGCAAACTGTTTTGTCCCAGTTATCTCTGCTATATCGCCCACAAGAATGAAATCTGTGAGCGATGTATTCCCGGCAGGTTTTATCATGCCGTTTTACAGCGCTGCCACAAGCATTCGCTGATGGCGAGTCTTCTTGTCAGCGTCGAGAGTTATTTTCATCGATGGATTAAAATCTATGATAACATTGCTAAGATTCATGTTCCCAGCCTTCATATGAAAAGGATGTTGATCAAATCGGGATTTTCTGAAGATAAAATAAGTCACCATTTTTTGATGATTAATTTGCACGACTACCCCTATGAGGCGAAGCATGCCGATTATTACGTTTATTTTGGCAGATTATCACCTGAAAAAGGGGTGATACGGCTGCTTGAAGCTGTCCGCATGCTGGAAAGGAAAACCCCCTGTTATATCATCGGTGACGGCCCGCAACGGGAAGAGCTGGAGCGATTCGCCCGGGAACACAATTTAACACAGGTAAAATTTTTAGGGTATAAGGATAAAGAAGAGCTGAAACATATTGTGGCAAACGCTATGTTTGTGGTGGTGCCGTCGGAATGCTATGACAATTCACCGGTGACAATCTATGAGTCGTATGCGCTGGGCAAGCCGGTAATCGGTGCCCGGATCGGCGGCATACCTGAGTTCATCGAAGACGGCCGAAACGGCTACTTGTTTGAGATGGGCAACGCCGGTGAACTTGCCTCGAGGATCGCGGACCTGATAAACGATCCTGAGAAAATCAAGAATTTCGGGAAGAATGTGAGGCGCTTTGCAGAGAAAAATTTCGCGGAGACTGATCATTATAATTATATAATAAAACTTTACCGGGATCTTATAGATAATTCGGAAAAGAAAAGGGGTTGATATTTTGGCGAGTCAAATCGCATATCTTGTCTTAATTATTTTGGCGGTCGGGGTAATTCTGGCTTATACCAAGGAAAAGTCAAAAAACATCCTTGCTCTGGCTATCTTTATTACCCCCTGGCAGGGGGGGTTGTGGATAAAAGGACTTGACCTGGATTTGCTTGCTTCGAATCTTCTTTATTTTGGCCTCTTTTTCTATTTATTAATAAACAACCGGAGGAGTCCTAATAAACTGTACATGCCGTTATTCCTTGCCTTTCTGGGCATGTTCATTGGTGCTGTGATTTCGAGTATCGGCGCCCTTAATCTGCCAAAGGCACGAGGCGGCGCCTTTATGATTTTGGAAAGATACATTATATTTTTCTGTATGTTCAACATGATCAAACGGCCCAAAGATTTAAAGTTTATATTGTATCCCATCGTTTTTAGCCTGCTGTTCCAAAGTGTATTGGGCATCCTCCAATTCAGATTTAATTATCTTAAGCTGGGTGTTATCGACGGCGGCCGCAGCTTCCAACGCTGGAGAGGAGCAGGCACATTATTCCATGCGAATGCCTTTGGCATGTACTTTGTTTTAACCCTGCCGATTATTCTCAGATTGCTGTTCGTCGCCCTGAGATTCGGCAGGAAGAAAAGAATGTATCTGTATTTAGCGGCCCTCATTTTAGGTGCGGGGGGATTATTTGTCTCCCAGAGCCGGGGAGCCTGGATTGGATTCGGTTTTGGCTTGACCGTGATGTTTCTGATTGGTCTGGTAAGAAATAGAGATAGACTGAGGAAGTATTTTGTCAAGCTGTCACCGGTAATTGTTATTTTCGGGGTGATATTTTTAATTAAATACGGGAACCTTTTCTTTTCACGATTATCGGGGTCCTATTTTTCAAGTTCATATGAATACCGGCTTGAGCTGGAACAAAAATCCTATGAGATGATACAACAACATCCAACTTTCGGAGTGGGATGGGGGAATTATAAAGAACACGGTAATTTCGAATTTGTCCACAATTTGTATCTGCTAATCTTATCAGAGCTTGGTTATGTGGGATTTTTCTTTTATATACTTATCATGCTGATTTGGCTCTGGCAGTTATGGAAAGGATTAAAAACCGGGAATCTCTTCGTGAGCAATCTTATTTTAGGCTGTATCGCCAGTTTTGCAGGATTTATCGTTGCTTCCATACCGGGTCCAGATTACCTTATCGCTCGACAATTCGGTTCCTGTGTCTGGCTGATTATCGGGCTTACCTTTACTCTTGTCAGGATCAACAGGACCTACCATAGCAGAAGATTTTCCTATTATTTCAAGAAAAACGGGATTGATAAAAAATCGCAGGAAAAGATCATTAGTGATTTAAAAAACCAGTGGACATCAAATATCTAACAGCAGGCCGCTCACGTAATGAGTATCAGGATCCCAATTCTTCTCTATCATCACATCGTGCCGAGACGTACAAAAGGCTTTAACAGTTATTGTGTGTCGGCTGAGAAGTTTGCCGAACAGATGACCTGGCTCAAGCGGCGGGCTTACCGTACGATTGATTTAAACCGGCTCCTGGAATGTCTGCAGTCGGGTGAAGCAATACCGGAAAATAGTGTTATCATCACTTTTGATGACGGTTATGAGAACAACTTTGAATATGCCTTCCCTATACTGAAATCCCTCGGTTTTCAGGCGACGATTTTTCTGTTATCTGAATATATCGATACCGACAGGGACATTCATGGGTTTCGTTTTCTCAACACACAGCAGATTCATGAGATGATGGATGTGGGATTCAGTTTCGAATCTCACGGCAAGATCCATGATCCCTTGACAACGCTTGGCGATAACGAGGTGCTGGGAAGTCTAATCCATTCCAGACAGGTAATAAACAAGAAGTTAAAAAAAGATATTTCATTTTTCGCTTACCCTTTCGGATTATTCGACGACAGGATAAAAGGGATGGTCGAACAGGCAGGATATCTCGGCGCCTGCGGCGGTACTCCCGGATTGTACGCGACTGTCGATGACCCTTTTGCCCTTGGAAGGATCGAAATATTCGAGTCGGATTCACCGTACCGGTTTGCTTTTAAAATGAAAACGGGATTCAATTACTTTTATTATCTGCTTAAGTTGGGAGGGAGGATTAAATCAGCGATATGGTAACACTCCCGGGCGGCGTTACTCTTATATACCCGACCGGCAACTGATTAAATTTTGGTACATTATTCAGAAACTACTGAGATCAAAATAGATTTCTAACATATATTCAATCATTCCCTGACTCGTTCCCAGATGTTATAGTGCATTAAAGGGGAGGAACAGATCGATGATTAGTTCTTATGATGATTATCTGGAATATCTTGAAGCCGACAGGATTGCTCTCGGCAGGGAAAAAGGATTTAAGAAATACCTTCTTGATGATATATGGAAATTTCAGAAAACACTGAGACGACTGGAATATCTCATCAACTGCGGCGGAAACAGAGTGGTGCGCAAATGGACCTATCTGCGCTTTCGTCGTCAATCGGTACGGCTGGGATTTTCTATCCCGGTGAATATATTCGGACCGGGATTATCCATCGCACACTACGGAACTATTATTGTAAACGGCGGTGCCCGGGTAGGCGCCAACTGTCGTCTTCATGCCTGCACGAATATCGGAACAACGGCCGGCAAGAGCGCCGACGCCCCCCGGATAGGAGACAATGTGTATATTGGTCCCGGCGCCAAGATTTTCGGTGATATTGACATCGGACCGAATACGGTAATCGGCGCCAATGCGGTCGTGAACAAAAGTTTTCCCGAGGGGAATTGTACTCTAGGCGGCATCCCGGCAAAGGTGATTTCCCGGAAAACATCCGAAGGGCTTCTGGTCAAGGGGATGAAAAATCGCTGATCGGAATAATGATTCAGCCACTCCGTCAATGGGAGGATGTGTTTGAAAATCTCCTATTTCAATCATCTTTTCGATACCGCCGGGGATTCCGTCGGACCTATCAATAAAACCAGGACTATCGCAGCCAACCTGGAGAAAAAAGGGTACTGTGTTTTCCTGAACTGGATCGAAGGTGATCCCGATCTGACGTCTTCGGGGAAAGAGTCTGAAAAAACAACAATAGATACCAGGAAATCTCTTAAGCCAGCGCTGTCTCCCTTCCTGCACGAACCGAAAAAAATATTGGCCAATCTGCGGATTTTTATCAAAGGGTTCCGGATCATACGGAACCAGAAACCGAATGTGATTATCGAAAGGCAGGTCTGGAATTCTGCGGCCATCGCGGTCCTGGCCAGAATATTCGACATACCATTGATCGTGGAATCAGCAGCACCTTGTCTTTTTGAATACAGGCACTATTATGGCAGAGACAACGTCCACATCCCGTTCCTCCCCTTTTTGCTGGAGAGATATACGCTGGACACAGCAAAGGCGGTTTTTTCAATTTCAGAGGTCCTGAAAGAGCATTACGTTAATGACCGTAATATCAATGGAGATAAAATATATGTGATTCCCAACGGCGCAGACCCCGACCTGTTTCAGCCCCGGCCGAAAGAGAAACAAATGATAAAAGACTTCGGCCTTGCCGGAAAAACTGTCGTCGGGTGGGTCGGGTCCTCCATTTCCTGGTCCGGTGTGGAAAAATTAGTCGATGTCATCAAGAAAACGCTGGACCGGAGAGACAATGTGGCGTTTATGTTTGTGGGCAACTTTAACAAGAGCATTTTTCAAGAAAGCTCTCTGACTGCGGATGAAATTGAAAGGGGATTGGTATTTACCGGGATCGTTCCCCATGACGATCTTAACCGGTATCTTGGCTGTATGGATATTGTCCTGGCTCCGTATCCTATCGTGGATTTTTGGTGGGCTTCCTCAATTAAAATATTTGAATATATGGCTGCTGCCAAGCCGGTAATTGCTACCGCCATCGGTCAAATAAAAGATATTATCAGTGATGAATCCGATGGAGTCCTATTGTATTCGGAATCCGCGGATGAAATGGTTGAGAAGATTGTGTATCTGATCGATCATCCCGGGCTGAGAAAGGAAATCGGCGCCCGGGCCAGAGAAAAAATAATCTCTGAATACACCTGGGACAGAATAACGGGGAAAATGTCAACCATAATCAGCAACGTGTGCGTTTCCGATAATGTTAAACGGAAGCGTCTTCAGGGAAAAACTGGATGAGAAAGGCACGGTTACTCTTTATCATCGATGGATTCGGCGCAGGCGGCGCTGAAATACAGCTCCTGGAAGTCCTCAAGTGTCTGCCCAGAGAAACATTTGAGTCGGCAGTCGTCAGTCTGGCTGATTCAGGCCCTCTGAAGAAGGATTATATCAATCTCGGCATCGAGATACATGCTTTGGCCCGGAAAAACAGATTCGATATAAGTATGATGATCCACCTTTACCGGTTTATCAGAACCGGAAGATTTGATGTTGTTATCCCGATATTATTTTATCCGGACATTCTGGGCACTTTCGTCAGCAAAATCGCAGGAGTAAGGAAAGTGATATCCTGGGCCCACGCTTCCCACTGCAATGCGTTATTCAATCCCCGATATCGCAGAATTCTCTATAAATCCGTAATGCGGTATGCTGACTGTGTTATAGCCGTATCCGAAGACATGAAAAACTCGATCATCGATAACAATCAATTCCTTTCGGGCAGAATGCGGGTTGTCCCGAATGGAGTAGATCTTCCCAGGTTCAACGAAAAAGCGGTGACCGCTGTTTCCGGTAAAAAAAGGAGATCCGGGGTGACAATTGGGGTAGTGGGGCGCCTGGAGAGAGTCAAGGGACATACCTATCTTATCCAAGCTCTGAACCTGATAAAGGATGGGTTCCCCCGATTGAAATGTTTGTTTTTCGGAGACGGCCGTGAACGGGAAACCCTGGAGAGACAAGTACGCGAGGAGCATCTGGATACTGTGGTAGAATTCAGAGGGTATCGGGAAGATATCCCCGCGGTGATGCGTCAACTGGATGTGTTCGTGCTGCCATCGATTTCGGAAGGGCTGCCGAACGTAATTCTCGAAGCGATGGCTTCATCCCTGCCGGTGGTGGCTTCAGCTGTGGGAGGAATTCCTGAAGCAGTCGAGCGGGGCCGGAGCGGTATGCTTGTTCCCCCGGCTGATCCGGCAGCATTGGCTGAAGCACTCACTTTTGTCCTTGCTGATGAACATCGTCTGCTGGCCATGGGTGAACGCGGCAGAAGAATAGTGGAGCAGCGCTTCACGCGGGAAAGACAGGTGCAGGCCTTTACAGAAGTTATGGTAACAACTCTGCAGTAGGAAAAGATCCATTGAAACGAAGAAAGCAATATCCGGTTCATTATTTAATTCAAGGATGTCGCCCCCGATGGCAAGATTAAAAGAACGCATATTGAACACGACCTATTTGATGAGCAGCAAGGTGCTGCGTCCCCTCTTTTCATTTTTCCTGATCATGAATATCAGCAGGCAGATGGGAATAGCGGCGCAAGGGCAGTACGCGACGATATTCAGTATCGGAATTGTCTTTGAATTCATTTCCACTTTTGCCATTAAATCACTGTTGGTGAAAGAAGTTGCCAAACAGAACAACGCGGGACAGAAGATATTCCTGCATGGATTGGCCCTGGTTTTCCCAATCGCCTTCCTCTGTATCATCGTGATGGATTCCCTGATCTTTTTTTGGGGGGGGTACCAAGCAATTATTACCTACAGTGTCTTGATATTCTCCCTTTCGCTGCCTGGGACCGCTTTTAATGATTGTGCGGAAGGAGTGTTGATCGGGTACGAAAAGACCCGTTTCATTGGTATTATCGGAATCATCGAAAATATATCCCGAGTTGCAGTGTGCATTATTTTTATCCGCCTTGGGTATGATGTCATGACCCTTTTTATCATCTATGCGGTCATGAAATACGGAATTTCATTGTTTTACGCTGCTAATCTTTTAAAGATCTGGAGGAAATGGAAATTTTCTTTTGATAAGAATTATTATGTATTTTTAATGATGAAATCACGGGCCTTCGCCCTCTCGGCTGTATTCGTCACTGTTTACTGGCGGGCCGATACCATCATGCTTTCCAAATTAAAAGGTGATGTGGCCGTGGGGATTTACGACGGGGCCTATCGCTTTTTCAGTGTGGTGAACATCGCTATCGCAAATGTTGTCATATCACTGCTGCCGGTCATTTCCGAGAAATTTCACGTTGATGTGAAAAGTTTTATATTGATGAGTAAAAAAATGATCAAATACTTTCTATGCGTTGCCATCCCCGGCACTGCGGCAATCATCATATCCGCAAAGTTTCTTATAAATATATTGAATCCGGAATTGGTAGAATCCGTAAAAGTCCTTAATGTATTGGCGCTGACGATAATCTCCTATGGTGTCACGGAGATCCTGGCTCATGTTTTTATTGCGAGTGATAATAAGCCAATTGACACCGCCATTAACGGTATCGGCATGGTTGCCAACATTACGCTTAATTTTATACTGATACCAGCATTGAGTTATTATGGAGCAGCTCTGGCTACTTTCTTTTCAATTAATATTTATTTGGTTCTGCAGCTGTTTTTCATAAAGAAAAAACTGAATCTCTTTGCCGGTGCCGTACGGTTTAATAATGTCCTCCGTTTTGCTCTATGCGTTACAGTGCTTGCCTTTTTTCTTATACTGGGCAACCGGCTGCACACCTATTACTATTCCATTCCCGGTCTTTTTATATATTTTTATTTGATTTGGCGCTTAAAAGTTATTTCTACTGAAGATAGAGCCTTTTTTACCTCGATGATAAGGCAGGCGCTGAAAAGATAGCAGCAGAGAAAATCTTTTTCCTAGCAGCAAGAAAAATATTCTTGTTTTCAGGCAAAATTCTCATTGCGGTGCGGATTTTTGCCTGTTTTCTTGCTGGCATGGGATTTGCATATAAATTATTGCAATTTATGATAATTGTATTTATTGAACAGCATCTGAGGAGGGGAAATGTTCGTTACAGGAAACGTGAACAGGCACGTGATTAAAATAATTATGATGATTTTCTGTCTGACGGCCGGGGTTTTGGCCCAGGAACAGGGGCTCCATCCCTATCCCCGAACCGCAAATATCGGCTGGGGAGGAAGCGTATCCGACTGGTACGCCCGTTTTGATATCGCGGTCTTAGGTATATACACTGATCCCAATCAGGCAAATGAGATAAAAAGTATCGATCCTACCACACTTGTGGTACAGACATCCGATTTTAATGCTGGATCTCATCTGGGAACAGGGATTCCGGATCAATTCAGATTGAAAATGGCGAATGGCAGCACGTTCGGCTGGTATGTTGGAGTGAATCCACCCAATGACCAGATTGCGCCCAATTTTTCCGACGTCTGTCCGTATGTCAACGGGAAACAATGCTGGCAGTGGTTCGCCGAGTATATCGTGAATTTTACCAGACTTGATATCCTCGATGGAATCGCTACGGACGGTCTCTATGCCGGGAGGCATGTGAACGGGCATTGTCCATCAGATATCGATTTGGACTGTAATGGAGTCAGAGATCTGGAAGAACACGGAAAGGACTGGGTTGTCTCCCATTGGGATAGCGGGGTAATAAAGCTGGTTCGAAAAATTCGTGAACTGCTCGGCCCAGACAAACTTTTTATCGTGGACACGGGGGTGGGATTCCAGGGTCATCCCGATATTTCTGTCTTGAACGGGGCCACGGCGGAATACTGGGGGTACGAGCATAGCTGGGAATGGCAGCGGACCCAGGCCTATGTTCCCTTCATGGAGCAGGCGATGAATCCACAGACTTCCATTGATCAGGCGAATCCCACCTTCGAGGATCCCTTAAAAACCAATCCGCTGAAAAATTACTATACGTTCGTCCGGTTCACCTTGACAAAGTGCATGCTGGGCAATGTCTACTATGATTATCAGGATCTGTACAGCCCCGATGATTATTATAACCGATATTATGACGAATTTGATCTGAATATCGGATATCCTACCCAGGATATGCAGCGTATCGGCACGACAGATGTCTGGGTGCGTTTCTTTGACGGAGGCGTGGCGATTTGCAATATCACCGGAACCAACGTAACGGTTACCGATGCCGATTTACAAACACTGGCCGGCTATGACGGGCCGTATTACCGCTTTCAGGGTGGTCAGGATCCGACGTTCAACAACGGAGAACTGTTTAGCAGTGTTCAGCTGAAAGGTGCAACATTTGGTTCGGCTGTCACTACGTATGTGGGAGACGGGATAATACTGGTGAAAACTCCCACCAGGTCGATCTGTGATATAATTATCGATGGCGGCGATCCGGCAACGAGTCCCGCAAGCGAGGCGGCGGAATTCAACGGTGACTGGGACGAAATGTTTAAGGAAAATAACAGTTTCTATTTGAAAATAGCTCCCTGGAAGAATGTATCGCTGTCCGGGTACCGAAGAACGGATGGCGGGGGCAATGATGCGGCTGTCTTCAGACCAACCATTGGATATCCCGGCGTTTACCGGGTACGTGAATGGCATGGCTACGATGATGGAAATGAGGCCACCAATGTGAAGTATACCATTAATCACAGCGGCGGCAGTCTGACGATTTATATCAATCAGCAGGAAAATCAGGGCCAGTGGAATGATTTGGGCATGTATTATTTTAATAAAGGGACTTCCGGAAATGTAACAATCTCCGCCAGCGGAGCCAATGGAACGGTTATCGCAGATGCGATAAGCTTTATCTATCAGGATGGAGTCGAGCTGGACAATGTCCCGCCTAATGAACCCAGGAACCTGAGAAGTGAGGAAACAACGGAAAACTCCATCTATCTGACCTGGGATCCGCCCCTTGCGGCCTCCGATGGCGATGTCGCTTTTATGTATCAGGTTTATCGTGACGGGAAATTGATAAGCACAACGCATTCAAATATTTACCTGGATCAAAATCTGGCCGGAGGAACCTCTTATCAATATTCCATCTATACTCTTGATGACGTGGGAAATGTCAGTGTTTCTCCCTTGTCCGGGCCACTGTCGACTCTTGCCGATCAGAATCCTCCTCAGATTACGGAGATCGAACCACTGGATCAGACAAGAATAAAAATCGTGTACGATGAAGATGTTGATGAAGGCAGCGCGACCAGCATATATAATTATGAAATCAGAGATCAGATTTCCGTATTGTCCGCCGGTCTGGAAGATGACAACCGTACCGTGGTTCTCAGGACAAGCTCTCAGGTCGTCGGCCAGCAGTACACGCTCATCGTTAACAACGTCTATGACCGGGCCAAGATACCTAATAAAATAGCAGATAACACTACCAAATTGTATACGGGAATCGGAGGTCATATCAGCATTTCTGTTGCCGCGGACGATACTTACCAGCTCTACGTTAACGGTGTTCTGGTGGGTGTGGGGAATCAATGGAACCAGGCGCAACAGTACACGGTAGCTTCCCTGCCCGGGAAAAATATTATCGCGGTCAAGGCCATGGACGTGGAAGATTACGCCGGATTGGTAGCCGAAATTGATTTTGACGGGGAGCACTATGTCACCGATGACAACTGGAAGGTGTCGGTGACCGAGCAGGAAGGCTGGGAAAGTGTGAATTTTGATGATATTTCCTGGCAGAAAGCCACGATAATAGGCGAGCATGGTACGGCTACGCCTTGGGCCGATTTCCGTGATGTGGACGGTATCACTGCCGATGGCGGTGTGATGTGGATCTGGAGTAATGACAACGAAAATGATGATACTGTCTACTTCAGGTTCACACTGCGGTCAGCCGGCGATTTGACACCTCCTGATCCCCCTTCCGGCCTGCGGAAAAAATAACATATATGCCGGCCGGGAAGCCGGTGATCACTCGGCTTAGGTTTATCGAGTCTGGATCGATATTTTTCCGTCGTTTCCCGAGCAGTTCTTCTCATTTTTACAATTTCGATTCGTAAGGAGCAATTTGGCTGCTCGGATCTTCCACGGGAGGCCGGATTCGATAATACTCCTTTAATTATCGGTTGACATTTTCGCTGCCACTGTTTAATTTTTAGAACATAGGTGGTTATTGTCATAAAACGGGCAGGGCTCCATGAAAAAATTTGTACAACGGAGTATCCTTTTTTTTATCTCTCTTTTGGTTACTCTGATGCTTGTGGAAGTAATCTTGCGAATGACCCATTTGTTCGGAGCTCGGGTCAGCTGGGCCAAGCCGGATAGCAAGATCGGCTATTCGTTTATTCCCGGAGCCGGATATTGGGATATGTTGGAGAACGATCATCCCGTATCGGGCCGTATCAACCGATACGGCTGGCGGGATCGAGACTGGTCGGAGAAGAAACCGGCCGGACAGTATCGGGCAGCCATCCTGGGTGACAGTTTTGTGGAAGCCATGCAAGTTGAGGAGGACAGCACGTTTCTCAACCTGGTGGAGAAACAACTCTCCGGCGTGGGTGGATTATCTCTTGAAATGATGAACTTCGGAAGATCCGGGTTCACCCAGAGTGAGGAACTTATCGTTCTTGAGGAGAAGGCCCTGCGTTTTGATCCCGACATTGTGTTTCTTTTTTTCCTGCCGGACAATGATATCCGTGAGATTCTGCCCGAAACAGCGGTGAACAAGGATCGTCCTTTTTACAGATTAGAAAAGGATGGTAATCTGGCGCTTGACACCTCCTTTGTTTTTTCGAAAAGGTTCCGGCTGAAAAGCAAGTTAAATATTTTGAAGCGTAAATCAATTCTGATTTCCCTTATGGCGGAACGTTACAACGCCGCCGTTCAGGTAAGAACCCGCAGGAAACGTCTGCAGGATCAGAATCAGCGACAATCCGAGCGACTTGAGAATAAAGAACCCTACCGCATCAAGAATTTTTTAAATCTGGCCAGCAGCAATCCGGACCCGGTGCTGCAAAAAGCATATGATCTGAACAAGGTGCTGATCAGCAAAATGGCCCAGATCTGTCGTGAAAGAAAGGTCACTTTCACGCTGGTTCTGGTAGGCAGTAAATACACACTCTACGATGAAACCAAGGGCTATCTGCAGATTGATCCCCAATTCGACATGTACTGGTTTGAAAAGGATCTGAAAGATTTCTGCCGCCGGATCAACATTCCTTTTATTGATCTGCAAACGGTGGTCAATAACAACGGTGCCAAGGGAGGATATGATTTCTTCTGGACCCACTGGAATTACCGGGGGCACCAATTGGTGGCCGGGGTACTGGCTGATTTTTTGCGGCCCTACCTTGAGGCCGCGGCCGAGGGAAGCACGGCTCCTCGATAAAGGAGAAGCCGGCTTCGCGAGAATTTGCAACAGGAGCAGAAATAAAAACTAACGTAACAATAAAAAACCCGGTCCTGTTCCTCATCCTTTTTCTGGGCCTGTCATTTCTGGTTCCCAGGGGCAAAGCGCTGTCTCCGTCCCGTGCGGGGATTCAGTTCCAATCCAAGTGGGAACGAGTGCTGGGTATGGCACAACGGCTCAGTCTGGGTAAGGCTGATACCGAAGATGAAGTCGCTAGACGACTCTTTCTCAAGGATTCAATCCTCACGGTTCTCATGGCCGAAGAAGACGGCTATCCTGTTTTTTATGTCGACGAATCCGCCACCGGTCTGGCAGACGGCAGCAGTTGGACTAACGCCTTCACCGATCTGCAGCAGGGTATCGATGCTGCGGCTGCCAGTGAAGGCTGGGTTTGGGTGGCTCAGGGCACCTACAGTGGAGAGAGCTGGGGATTCGACCGTGATTCTTATATCGTAATCGGCTCCATTCATGTAAAAAGTGGAGTCATGGTCTTTGGTGGTTTCCAGGGTGGTGAGGAACATCTTTCTCAGCGGGACCCTGAAGCCTATCCTGCCATAATCGAAGGAGCCTTTGGTCCGGAAGGTCCCCGGGCAGTTTATATGGACCATCTTACCATGATAGACGGTTTCCAAATTCGCAACTCTGGATTCGTCGATTTTGGCAGCCGTGCTGCTGACTTCATCGCGGGCGGCGGTATTCGTACGGGAGACTGGCTGGCCATAGTCCGTAATAACCGTATTTACAATAACAAGTCCCGGGGCGGTGGCGGCATCGCCGTCTGGAACCGAATTATCGATGGAGAATTGACCAGCACGGTGGAGGGGTATGTGCCGATCATCGATAGAAATTATATATACCACAACACCGGTTTCTGCGGCGCCGCCATGCAGGTCCGTCAATCCGAGGCGCTTGTCTGTAATAATGTCCTGGTCTTTAACGTGGATGACATAAAACCAAAGGGGATTGAGGTTGTCATCGACACCACCTATAGAGATGATCCGGTTCTGGTCAATAATATCATTTGGGGAAATGCGCCTTCTGGTTTATATGGAGACATTTACAATCATGTTGATTACAACGGAACGGTATACAGCTATTACAACTGCATTGAAAAGGACGGCTACGGACCAGGTCTGGTAACGTCCGATCCGAGCTTTAAGGACCCGGACAATGACGATTACTCTCTTTCACCGAATTCACCCTGTACAGACGCGGGTCATCCGGACGGGCCTCTGGATGTGGACAGCACCAGAGCGGATATCGGTGCCGCTAATCCCAACGTCCTGTTGACCGTGATCGATCGTCTGGGTGACAACGGTCGGGAGGAAATCTACTCCTCCTTCGGTAGTCAGGTAACTCTCGCGGCTGATAGTCTGATTACATCAGCTCAGGGAACATCCCGCTACACCTTTTTAAATTGGATCGGTGAGGGATCGGGGTCTTACAGCGGTACCGACAGACAGATTACGCTTCTGATGAACGGATCCATTCAGGAAAGGGCCGTCTGGAAGAAGGAGCATCTCCTCACAGTGGAATCCGATTATGGGATTGCCTTCGGTGAAAAATGGTATCTTGAAGGAGAGACGGCCAGCTTTGGTGTCAACAGCCGGGTCGCGAATCAAGAATCAGGCAGCCGCAAGGTTTTCCTCGAGTGGTCTGGCAGCGGGGTAACTGCCTACAGCGGTCCGGATTCGACCGCTTCAGTGATTATGCAGAGTGCTGTTCTGGAAAGGGCTGTCTGGGAATCCCAGTACCTGCTTTCAGTCTCATCTGATCCCGCCGATAAGGGAACGGTGATCCGGGAACCTCAGAAGAACTGGTACAGTGAGGGCGATACCGTACGGTTGACGGCCACTGTTCTCGATACATCCTGGGCTTTTCAGAATTGGGATGGAGGTGTATCCTCAACGGACAATCCGCTTCTTCTCATTATAGGCACTCCCTTGCAAATCGGGGCACAATTCACTTACCGTTTCAATTCACTGCCCGTTATCCATGATCTGCCCTCTCTTCTCTTCGAGGAAGATACGGAATATCATCTCACCCTGTCTGATTATATCCAGGATGAAAATGACTCTCTGGGCTCGCTTTCTTTTTCTTTCACAGCGGAGCCGCATATGCAGGTCTCTCTGGATACAGCCGGATTAATTCTCACGCTGCATCCGGAGGAGAACTGGTATGGCTCGGGGAAACTTCATCTGCTGGTGACGGACCCCTGGAATGGGGTAGCCGAGGACAGTCTGACGTATCAAGTAACGGAGGTAAACGACGCCCCTTCGGCGTTCAGTCTTTTATCTCCAATTGATTTCTCCACTGTGTATGCAGGGCTGGATTCGCTGCTGTTTACCTGGGAGGAAGCAACGGACGTTGAAGGCGATCAGATTACCTATTCACTATACCTCGCCAACGATACTCTATCTGCCGCGTTTAGCACTCCGGCCGCGACAGGTCTTGTCCGGTCTCATGTGAAGATCGGAATAGCTAGCCACAGCGGGATTCTCTTCTGGAAGGTGGAGGCTGAAGACGGTCAGAGCAAGACTCATTGCAAGAGCACGTTCCGTTTTTCTATCTCCACCGATGTGAAAGATCCCGACCGGTCTCCAAGGAAATTTTCCCTCTATCCGGTTTACCCCAACCCTTTCAACGGCAGCACCAGGATTTCCTATGTACTGCCTCGCCGTGAAACGGTCCTCGTTCAGGTTTATTCCATAAGGGGCAGGCTGGTGGAGACGCTGGTCCAGGGAGATGATGAGGCGGGCCTCCATGTTCTGCAGTGGCCGGAAAAAGTGAGGCCGGTCACCGGTCTTTATCTTTTGAGAGTTCAGATTCAGGGGAAGATGTTCCAGCAGAAGATGCTGCTGGTGGAATAAAACTTAGGGGGAAAGAAGGTAAAGAGCAGACGCCAGCGCCTCTTCCATTATTTCCCGTAACATCAGGCATAGGACTATCATGCGTCAGCAAAGACGGATGGTGCGCTCTATTGTCAGAACTGAAGATTCAAGTGAAGTGAATGGAATAATTGCGTAATCCGATGATAAAAAAAACAGCTGTTCTAATTCTGATAGTTTTGGTGGGATGGCCCGATCTGTCGAGGACCCAGACGAAACTCATGCTGATCGGCGACTCCATCACCGAAGGCATGCAAAGCGGCAGCGGCCTCGGATTCAGGGACGATGTTCTTTTCGGCCTGACCGGTGAAGGATTTTCCATCCGGCTGGTGGGTTCGGAAGGGGACTATCCTTTCGAAGGATTTTTCCATGCCGGTGCCGAGATCAGAGATTTTTATTACGGGCCGGGGGGACTGGGGACCTATGATGTGGGCCAGGCGATCGAAAAATACAAGCCGGATGTGCTTATGATTCATCTGGGTACAAACGGGGTGGACGGCTGGAGAGAGATGGGACCGTACGTCAAGAGTGACGGACAGACACTGCATGACGGCACCCTGTCGGGACATTTGGCAAATTTGTTGGCCTATGTGGCCCGTTGGCGTAACGGTCAGGAGGCATCGTTTTTAAAAAAAGTAATAGTCTCGCGCATCATCGAGAGAGTGGAATATGAGGATGAGACAGCGGCCTTTAACGCCGAGATCGACCGGATGACGGCTGATGCCGACAGCGGCAAGATCGCATCTTCCATTCCGCCCGGACTGCTGCGTGTTGCGGACCAATATGCTGCCTTTGACACATCCAGCATGCTCAGCTCCGATTTAATCCATCCAAATGATCAGGGCTATGCCGCCATGGGACAGGTATACATCGAGGCCTTTGAAAGCCTGCCTATGCAGGTGTTGTTTGCCTCGGATTCGGTTCGCTACGGGAACGCCGGAGAGGAGTTGCCCGAGCCGCTCGCTGTTGAAATAAAAGACGGATATGAGTCCCCGCTGCCCAATGAGATTGTCTGGTTCGAAGTAACGGAAGGAGACGCGGCCATCATCGCACCGGCGACGGTGCGAACTGATTCATTCGGCTGTGCTTCAGTCAGGATTTTAGGCGGGCATGCTTCAGAAAGCAGAGTGCGGGCCCACACCCTTGCGCTGTTGGACTCGGTGGCGGATTTTACCATCTATGGAGATAACGGCCTTACGGTGGCAGGTGAGGTGGTCTACGCTTTCGGAGGAAAACCGGTTCCCGATGTGACCATCACCTGGGAAGAGTCCGGGATAGCGGTGGATACCAGCGACGCGGGAGGCCGTTTTTCATACAGCGGTTTCCCGGAACAGGGCAGTGTCACGCTCACGCCGTACCGGGAGACCGTCTCGCCTGAGGCGGCAGCGGTGCTCATGTACGACGCCGCTTTGACGGCCCGGTACGCCTTGGGATTGGAACATCTTACCTCGGAACCGGCCGCCGCCGCTGATGTGAATCAAGACGGCCGTATATCCCTGCTTGACGCATCGTTCATCGCCCGGTATGCTATGGGTCTGGACCATGACCCCGCCAACAGTACCGGGTCCTGGCTCTTTTTCCCCGATACCATCCGGTTTGATCCTCTGGTGCAGTCCCTGACCGATGAGAAGATATCGGCAATCCTGCGGGGCGATTTGCACGGAGGCTGGGACCAGCAAACGGCCGGGAAAGCGGTCCAATCCGGGTTGATCGAGAGCGAAATACACCGGAACGGGGATAGCTACCAGGTGATGCTCAAAACGACCTCCACAAATCTTCTCTCTTTTGAAATGGACTGCCGTTACCTGTCAGACGATTTGGAATTGCTCGCAGTGACAACCGGTCTGGCACCGGAATTTTCACTGTATCGACGCGGTGTCGATTCCGATTATCAGCGGATCGGACTCTTTGGAATGCACCCGGCTGATCCCGCAAGGGAATTACTTGTTTTACGTTTCCGTTCAAAGACAAACTCTGGTACAAAAATTGCCAGTTTTACTAAGGTTTACCTCAATGATGTGCGGTTGAGTGACATGTCCATTTGCCTGGAAGAGGGCGGTACCGTAAAGGTTGAGGGTGATTTGAGGCTTTTTGCCAATCATCCTAACCCATTTAACGGGAATACGGTTATCAGCTATGAAACGGAGACCGGTTCCCGGATTGGTGTAAAAATATACAATCATCTCGGCCGGCTGGTCAGAAATCTATCACCGTTAGACAGCGGGCCGGGAGTGCATTCCCTTGTCTGGGACGGCTGTGATCAGGAAGGCAGACCCCTGGCCAGCGGCATGTATATTTGCGTCGTTACCGATGAGGCCGGACGCAGGCAAGTGGGAAAAATGGAGTTAATCCGCTGAATGAGAATACCTAGCATCATCCGAACGCTGACGCCGTTACTCTGTCTGGCTCTGACTGGAGCCCTGTTTGCCGGCACGCCCCACACGGCTTACGGGACCCTGGAGTACAGTGACGGCAGCGTTCCTGTTTCAGTCACGTTTTCGGCCTATATCGTGGGAAGAAGTTCGGATATTCTCACGCAGGCCAGCATCGGCTGCTTCTACTCGAACGGCAGCTGGTCGGTGCAGGCGGGAAATTTCTCTACGTCCTGGTCGCCATGGGAGCGGCTGCATGTGGACTTCAACGACGGCCAGGGAATGCAGGGATCCATCGAAGTTACGTTAAGCACCGAAGCGTCCGACGATGCCGGACGAACCATTATTACCAGCGGCAACCACAACATCAAGCTCAACATCCCGGATACGTCGGTGCGAAGGGGAGATAACGTCCTGATCCCGATACGGCTGGAGGGAATGAGCGTGGCCGATTCGGTGATCGCCTACGAAATAATCATTAATTACGATGCGGACGTTCTCGCTTCCCTGAATGCCAGCAGCCAGGGCACGATGACCCAGAATTGGGGAGAGCCCTATGCGGCTCCGCGTGTCAACCGTATGGCTATCGGAGGATTCACTTCCAATACGACCGGATCAAGGCTGGTCTCCGACGGGGGAATTCTGGTGAACGCCCGCTTTTTGGCTCAGGGGCTGCCTTCCAGCCAGACTTCCGCCAATACGCTTATCCGGTTTCAACGCGCCATCATCTACACACTGTCTACGACCCATATTATTTCGGCGACCAAGCTGGGGGCAATACGGATCACCTCCGATGGAACCCATGTCAACCGCGCCATCACCTTATATCCCTACTGGAATCTGATTTGCCTGGCGGTCTCTCCGCAGCCCAATACCCTTCCGGAAGC
>CAZUMH010000031.1:28075-33242 GCA_964621645.1 uncultured bacterium | reverse complement strand
AGCTTCAACCAGACAACATGTCGAACCGTCTTGAATTAGCTCGGACCTATTATCGGGATACCCAGTATGAGAACACCGCGGCACAACTTGAAGTAGTAGCCGCCCAGGAACCTGAAAACGTCTTTGCCCTTGAATTGCTGGGTGATACGTACCAAAAACTGGATAAATATAATGAAGCGGTCACCGTCTATAACCGTATTTTAAAAGTCAATCCAAAAGATATCAAGAACATGTGTAATCTTGCGGGATGCTACACGGCACTGGGCCGCTACACTCAGGCCTTGCGTCAAACTAGTCAAGCACTGAGGATTGACCCCAATTATGGACTGGCTTTTCTGACCAAGGGTCTTGTCTATGAGGCTGCTGCAGAAAAATGCGTCGATAAACGCGGCGGTGAGATCAAATATGATGACAGACTTGTTTATCAGATGGCCTATGATCAATTCCTCCTGGCTAAAAAAGATTTCTCCTGGAAACAGGATGCCGAACGTCATCTGGCTTACCTTCAGGATTTAATACCCTCCAAGCAACTCAAGTTTATGCACAAAGGTCAAACCATGCCGGAGGACGAATGTTATCGCTGGATTCAGTAATATAATTATTACAGTTATCGATAAGATCCTCGTGTCAGCATCAGAAAAAGACATTCTCTATTAGAGGAAGGATTCCCCGGGTGAACCATCCGGGGAATCCTTCCTCTAATCTCGAAAAAGCAGGGAATAGTTAACGCTTACAAAGCAGTTACGTACATTATTGACAAATATTACTTATTCTTCTTAGATATATAAGGGGACATGATGGAATCATTGGAAAAATTTGATGCGGAAATCTATCAGGCGATTCACGGAGAACATGACAGGGAAAATTTCACATTGGAAATGATCGCCTCCGAGAATTTTGTCAGCAGAGCTGTGCTTGAGGCGATGGGTAGTGTCATGACCAATAAGTATGCTGAAGGTTATCCTGGAAACCGTTATTATGGCGGATGTAAATTCGTTGATCAGGCCGAAGATCTTGCCCGTGATCGAGCCAAGAAACTATTCAAATGTGAATACGCAAATGTACAACCCCACTCAGGATCCCAGGCAAACATGGCTGTCTATATGACCTATATTAAGCCGGGTGATACCGTCCTTGGTATGGATTTGTCTCATGGTGGTCATCTGACCCATGGCAGTCCGGTGAATTTTTCCGGAAAACTGTATAATTTTGTCTCATACGGCGTAAAAAAAGAGACAGGCACTATCGATTATGACATGGTCCGCAAGCAAACAATTGAACACAAACCGAAGTTGATTGTCACCGGAGCCAGTGCTTACCCGCGCTTTATCGATTTCGCTAAATTCAAAGAAATTGCGGACAGTGTTGGCGCCTTTCTCATGGCAGACATCGCACATCCGGCTGGACTGGTGGCCACCGGACTTCATCCCGATCCACTCCCCTACTGTGATATTGTAACCACGACGACTCACAAGACACTTAGGGGCCCCAGGGGCGGGATGATCTTAATGGGAAAGGACAGGGAGAATCCCTTTGGGATCGTCGCAAAAAAATCAGGCCGTACTCGGATGATGTCCGAGTTGGTCGATTCGACGGTGATGCCGGGGATTCAAGGAGGCCCTTTGATGCATGTTATTGCGGCTAAAGCAGTTGCCTTTAAAGAGGACCTTCAGCCTGAATTCACAGAATACTGCAAGCAGATAATTAAAAACGCGGCTATTCTTGCCGCAAAGCTGGTAGAGTTTGGCTACGATCTCGTCTCCGGCGGCACTGATAATCATCTCATTCTGGTTGATTTAACCAATAAGGATATTTCCGGGAAGGCCGCGGAAAAAGCCCTGGAAAACGCCGGAATTACCGTGAATAAAAATATGGTGCCGTTTGATCAGCGGAGTCCCTTCATCACCAGCGGTATCAGAATAGGAACCCCGGCCCTGACAACACGCGGCATGAAAGAGAAGGAAATGGAATATATCGCCGAATTGATTCATCAGGTCCTTTCTCATGTCGATGACGATGCTGTTTTGGCAAAGGTTAAGCACGATATAAAAGAATTCGGTAAGGATTTCCTGCTGTAAATACATGAATAAGAATGCAAAGCGTTCCCGGCCCAGCTGGGATGATTATTTTATGAAAATAGCCCGTCTTGTGGCGACGAGATCAACCTGTCTGCGCCGCAACGTGGGAGCGGTCATCGTACGTGACAAACAAATTCTAGCCACTGGATATAATGGTGCGCCTCGTAATACTCCCCACTGCCTTGATATAGGATGTCTACGGGAAAAAATGCATGTCAAGTCAGGTGAACGTCATGAACTGTGCCGAGGTATCCACGCCGAACAAAATGCCATCGTCCAGGCCGCGACAAATGGAGTTTCAATAAAAAAGGCAATGCTCTATTCCACCCATCATCCCTGTTCACTCTGTGTAAAACTACTTATCAACGCGGGGATTAAGAAAGTCTTTTATGAAGAGGGATATCCTGACGACCTGGCCGTCACACTTGCTGAAGAGGCTGGTCTGGAAATAACCAAGATCGGCGTTCAGGAATCATCCTCATGAGATGTCCTTTTTGCGGACATGATTCGGACAAGGTAGTGGATTCACGCTCTCGGGATGACGGACGGGTTATTCGGCGCAGACGGCTCTGCCTTTATTGCAATCGTCGATTCAGCACGGTGGAAGAGATAGAAGATAAAGCCCTTTATGTAATAAAATCAGACGGAAGAAGAGAAGAATATGACCGCTCAAAATTGTTAAAGGGCATACAAATTGCCTGTAGCAAACGTCCAATTTCAATAGAAAAACTGGAAGAGATGGTGGGTAAGATCGAAATGGAATTACAGCGTGAAGGCGTTCGGGAAATTCAATCGAGACAGGTCGGGGAAATAGTGATTAAACACTTGAGACAAATCGATGAAGTGGCCTATGTCCGTTTCGCTTCCGTTTACAGAAACTTTAAAGACAAAGAGGAATTTTTCAAAGAACTTAAGGATCTTCAAAAAGCAAAATGATCTTGAATCAAAACTGGAGTCTGCATGTTTCGTAACAAATCATTCCGAGGTGGCGCGCATCCGCACGATGAAAAAGAATGGTCATCCGATATGCCGATACAGGATGCCCCCCTTCCCTCCCGGGTTGTTATCCCGTTACAGCAGCACATCGGCGCTCCACCCGAAATTATTGTTGAAAAAGGCCAATCCGTAAAAAAGGGACAGCCCCTTGCTAAAACATCGAAATTCGTATCTGTCCCCGTACACGCGTCCATTTCAGGCACGGTAAGTGCTATCGAACCTCTTCCCCATCCTTTAGGGACGAATCTCCTCTCTGTCGTTATCGATGGTGATGGTGAAGACGCCTGGTACACTGAACCGGCTCTCGAAAAAAAATATCTCAATATCACACCCGACGACATGAGAAAACGAATCCAGAAAGCTGGTTTGGCTGGTATGGGTGGAGCGGCCTTCCCGACACATGTTAAGCTGTCACCGCCTCCTGAGAAACCCATCAATACTCTCATTCTTAACGGAGTTGAGTGTGAACCCTATCTCACTTCCGATTTCCGGATCATGCTGGAACAGCCTGACCAATTACTTGCCGGCTTGAAGATACTCATGAAGATTCTGGGAGTAAAAAGAGCAGCCATCGGAATCGAAAAGAACAAACCTCAGGCGATAAAGCTGTTACGGGAGAAAACTCTTAAAAATCGGAATATTACAGTCATTTCTCTTCCTGTGAAATATCCCCAGGGCGCCGAGAAACAGCTCATCTATGCTGTCACCGGTCGTGAAGTGCCCAGTGGCGGTTTACCCATGGATGTGGGCTGTCTGGTACAGAATGTCGGTACTGCCGTCGCTGTTTACGAAGCAGTAGCCATGAAAAAACCATGTATCGATCGTATTGTTTCGGTAACCGGTCCCGGTATCAGAGTTCCACGTAATGTTAGAGCTCGAATCGGCACTGCCTTCAAAGATCTGATAGATTTCTGCGGCGGGTATACTCAAAAGGCAGTAAAGCTGATAAATGGCGGCCCCATGATGGGAATTAGTCAGATTACCGATGATGTCCCGGTCATTAAAGGCACTTCCGGTATACTCTGCCTCGATGATCGAAGCGCGGCCTTCCCGGATGAATCCCCCTGTATATCCTGCGCCCGATGCGTGGATGTCTGTCCTATGAATCTTGTCCCAAGCCATCTTGCTTCCTTGGTGGAACATGAACGACTCGAGATGGCCAAGAAGACAGGTCTTCTGGATTGTATCGAATGCGGTACCTGCAGTTTCGTTTGCCCTGCCAAAAGAAATCTGGTACAGTACATAAAGCTGGGGAAAATGCTCTGGAACGCCGCTGAGAAAAAAACCGGCTGATTACTTATTGCCCTCACTCCAAGGGAGGATGTTTTAGATGGATAATCCTTTGCGTATATCACCCGCACCTCACGTCAAAGACCCTGAATCAATCCGCAGTATTATGTTTGCGGTTATCATTTCGCTTCTGCCAGCGGGAGCAGGAGCGATCTATTTCTTTGGAATGCACGCTCTCTGGGTAATAATTACCGGAATAGCTGCGGCTCTGCTTTCGGAATTTATCTTTGCTCGTATGATGAAACGTCCCGTAAGCCTCACCGATGGAAGTGCGGTAATAACGGGATTATTACTTGCCTATAATGTGCCAGCTGAAGTTCCACTCTGGCTTCCGGCAATTGGAGCGCTGGTTGGTATAGGCATCGGCAAAATGACCTTCGGAGGACTGGGATATAATCCGATGAATCCCGCTTTAATTGGAAGAGCTTTCCTTATGGCCTCTTGGCCTACCTATATGACAGTTTACCAGACTATCCCGCGGGGAGGGAGCCTTTCAGGGATAGATGTCATTACCTCAGCCACCCCCCTGAATGTATTCAGCCAATCCAGAGACATTCTGGCTCACAGTGAGAGTTTTACTGCTGAACAGGTTACCAAGGCTACTCAAGCTATCTCAGAACTGTACAGTTCCAGCGGAGATCTGTTTTGGGGAAAAGTCGGCGGCTGCCTTGGAGAAACATCGGTGTTTCTGCTTCTTATCGGTGCCATATTCCTGATGTACCGCCGAATCATAGGCTGGAAAATCCCATTCAGCTATATCGGAACGGTAGCGTTATTCAGCTGGGCGTTTGGCGGTACTGAAG